>CAZRWX010000274.1:0-3910 GCA_964603925.1 uncultured Bifidobacteriales bacterium
GTGTTAAAATGGTAAAAATAATTCACCACAGAGGCGCAGAGGACATAGAACTAATGACATTTGTTTAGCTATTTGCTGTTTTCTAAAAAATAATAGCGCCTATCTACAAATATTTAGTTTGTCCTCTGTGTCCTGTGCGTCTCTGTGGTTAGTGAATCTATTTTGGACAAGAACCAATTAAGTATTTTCCAAATCCCGGCAAACACCTTTTATTATTTCCCCCTTACACTATCCAATAATCGAGATGATGAATTTTAGCTATGACTGACACATCAGAAATGAGTTTATGGGATCACTTAAAGGAGTTGCGGAAATGCCTTTTACGAGCATTATCCGGCATAATTATCGCGTCTATCATTTCTTATATATTCTGGAAGCACCTCTGGCGGTGGATGACTTACCCTTTGAAAGTACGTAACATTCAAGTTGAGCTTATAAATACAGCTCCTGTTGAGGCTTTTGTTACCAGCCTTAAAGTAGCCCTGGCTGCTGGTATTATATTTTCCTCACCATGGGTTTTATACCATATATGGAGGTTTATAGCACCTGGTTTGTTCAAAAATGAAAAACGATTAATATTCCCTTCGTTATTATTTTCGGTTGTTCTGTTCTTATCTGGGTGTGCGTTCTGTTTTTTCGTTGTATTACCATATGGTCTTGAGTTCCTGGCAAATTATACTCTTGGAGAAGTTTCTCCAAAGTGGCGTCAAAGTGAGTATGCATCCTTCGTTCTGCAGATCATTGTGGCATTTGGTCTCGCCTTTGAATTACCCATTTTTGCATTAATATTCTCCAAACTGGGTTTAATATCAGCAAGAGGTATGTGGAGTTTTTTTAGATACGCCATAATTATAATATTTACTTTATCTGCTTTTCTTACTCCACCAGATCCTCTTACACAAACGTTATTGGCCATTCCCTTAACCTTAATTTATCTATTATCCATATTTGTTGTTTATTTGTTTAACAAGAAGAAAATTTAATGCTGCAATCTTTTGGGCTGGGTGAATTCGGCCTGCTATTACTTTTAGCGCTGATTTTTATTAATCCAAGTCAGTTAGCGTATTTTCTTAAATGGTTTAAGAAAATAAGAACTAACATGTACAGGATCCAATCAGATATTAAGTACCAGATAAATACCCTGGTAGAAGAAGAAGAAACTAAAGAACTCAAACAGGTGCAAAAAGCCGACAAAAGTGAAAAAAGAGGATGGGCCAGAATACAAATCAATCAGATGCCTTCTCAGGATAAGCATAATGCATCCATAAAGGTTGCAAACCAAATTATAAATCACGAGATATTTAAATCAGCTGAAATAATAGCCGCCTATGTGGCCTTAGATGATGAATTAAATACCCGTCCTATTCTGGAAGAAGCACTTAAACAGAATAAACGGCTCCTGCTTCCATTTATTGATGGGGATATCATGCAGTTTTCTGCAATATCTGACCTGGATCAAGATTTAGCTAAAGGTAACTTTGGTATATTAGAACCTGTAAATAAATTACCATTCCAATGGGATACCCAAACATGTGTTATAATAATCCCCGCCCGTCTTTTTGATAGTTACGGCGGCCGCATTGGCAGAGGCAAGGGCTATTATGATAAATACCTGTCAAATAAATACGATTCTACCAAGGTGGGAGTGTGCTTTGATGTACAAATATACGACAAAAAGCTAAACTTACAGCACCATGATCAGATCATGGATTACATAATATCAGAGAAGCAATTTCTAAAAATCACATAATATGGAAAAAAATCCCGCAATTTTGATTTTGCAAGATAAAACAACGTTTTATGGTCAGGCAATTGGCGCTATCGGCTGCTGCACAGGTGAAGTTTGTTTTAATACCTCAATGACTGGTTATCAGGAGATCGTTACCGATCCAAGTTATTCTGGTCAAATTGTTGCTATGACTTATCCTGAGATTGGCAATTACGGCATAAATCTTGACGATGTAGAATCGTCCAAAATACAGGTTTCAGGTTTTATTGTTAAAAATTGTTGTAATAACCCCTCTAATTGGCGTGCCCAAACAAAAGTTTCTAATCTAACCGGTAATGGTGAAATCCTCACGTTTTCAGAGTATCTCTCCCAGAATTCAATACCTGGCATCAAAAAAATTGACACACGCAAATTAGTGCGTATACTGCGGGATAAAGGTGCTCAACCAGGTATTTTGGCAACTGGTGACTGGGACGAACAGGAGCTTTTTATAAAGGTCAAGGCTCTCAAAAGCATGGCGGGCCAAGATCTTGCCAGTAAAGTGTCAGTCCAATCATCTTATGATTGGAACGATAAAGAGCACAGCATTGTTTTTAAAGAATCTCCATTACTTACCAAGGATAAGCCCCTTATAATTGCGTTAGATTTTGGCGTTAAGAATAATATTCTCCGTAAACTTACATCATTAGGCGCACAGATTAAGGTACTGCCTTCAACAACCTCAGTACAGGACATCCTAAGTTTTAATCCCCGTGGTTTATTCTTATCCAACGGCCCAGGCGACCCTGAACCACTTGATTATGCGATTAATACAATCAAATCCTTGATATGCAAACTTCCTATCTTTGGTATATGCCTGGGTCACCAGCTACTAGCTTTGGCTCTGGGAGCCCAAACTTATAAATTGAAATTTGGGCACCGAGGCGCTAATCACCCCATTAAAAATTTAAAAACCGGCGAAGTGGCTATTACCTCACAAAATCATGGCTTTGCTGTATCCAGAGAGAGCATTGACTCTAAAGATGTGGATATAACGCATATCAATCTTAATGATAATACGGTCGCTGGTATCCAGCACAAACATTTCCCGGTTTTCAGTGTTCAATACCATCCCGAGGCATCTCCAGGGCCCAGAGATTCCGACTATCTTTTCCATCAATTTATTGAAAATATCAATAAATACAAAGTTAAATAAGAAGCCCAATGCCCTCCCCCGCTCTCCATCCTAGGATCGTCGCTGGCATACACAGTGTCAGTGCCTTACTCTCAAACTCTCAAAAAATCATTCATCGTGTAATTTTTCAGCAAAAGGCCTTAAATAAAAAGCTGATTACCCTAAAAACTCTTGCGGAAGATAATGGTATTCAGGTTCAGCTTCTGCCTGAAGATAAGCTTAATTCATTGTATAAAGGTGCACATCAAGGTGTAATAGCGATATGTAATGCACGTCTTCTCGATAACTGGTATGAACTTAAAGAGGATTTAGTTGAAAGAATTCGTATAGGTCAAAATTCACTGATAGTTGTATGTGCAAACATAGAAGACCCTCGTAATCTGGGGGCCTGCTTGAGATCAGCCGCAGGTTTTAATGCATATGCAGTAATTTATCCTAATAAGAATACATGCGGTTTGACATCTATTGCCCTGAAAACAGCGGCTGGTGCCGCTGAAGTTATTAAAGTATGTCAAGTACCCAAACTTGGTAAAGAACTGGATTTTTTGAAAAATTGTGGTTATAAAATCGTAGGCTTAGATGCCAAAGCATCTAATTCGATAACTGCATTTAATTTCCCTACAAATTTAATACTTGTGGTAGGCGGTGAGGACAAGGGTATCCCCCCCCATATCGCACGAATTTGTCATGACTTGGTGAAAATCCCTATTGGTGATAAAATTTCATCATTAAATACTAGTGTTGCACTTTCAATTAGTCTATATGAGGCGCGTCGCCACACCCTCTAATTCCTTCTTGATATTTTATCTTATTTTGTAAGATTAGGTAACTACTCAGGTACTACAGATGCCCCAATTTTGTCATTTCGACCAATTCCACAGTTGTTTACAAGGGAGAAATCCCGTTTACGATTCGTTTCACGACCCCGCCCTGCGGGGTCACTATTGCACATATAGAGAATTGTTCAAAATGACATGTTTTGGTTCCCAAGATACCTGAGTAGTTAC
>CAZRWX010000275.1:0-3861 GCA_964603925.1 uncultured Bifidobacteriales bacterium
GGCAGCAGCCTATAAAGCTTGTAAGTATAAACATTGCGGCAACCACACCTAAAATTATAGCCGCTGTGCCGCTGATAATGCCGGCAAGATAAAGCACACCTATTACAACTGCCAGCGCGAACCTGATAATTCTGTCGAATTTACCCATATTAAATTTCATAATAAACCCTTTCCGGTTGTTTCATGTTGGTATAATTACCAGAAAGGGTGTTACAGGATATTATTGGGTGCAGTCCTGATATTACGCTCAATTTTATCTAGGGTAATCATTTTAAATCCCAAACAAATTCAAAAGCACAATTGATTGTTTTGAATTTTTACAATTTAGATTTTGAATTTGTTTAGGATTTAGATATTGGGATTTTGAATTTGATTTTTGGTTAAAATTTTAGCAATAAAACGCGTAATATGAGACCTACACCCATATTATTCAGGAGGGGGTATTCAAAGCCTGCTCTATGACCTGGGACAGCTGGGCCTTACGATAGGGCTTTTGCAAAAAGCCCGCAGCCCCGGCATCCAGTATCTTCTGGGCTTCTTTGTCTACTGTATACCCGGAGGTTAATACAACCTTAACTTTGGGGTTCAGCTTTTTCATCTCCAAAAATGCCTCGCTACCGCTCATTTCGGGCATTACCATATCCATAATTATTACATCTATGTAGCTGCCATGATCTATGAACTTATCCACAGCATCCCGCCCATTGACTGCAACCTCCACCTCATGACCCATGCCTTTTAATAAAATACTCGCAATCCGGGAGATCATCTCCTCATCCTCCACCAGAAGAATCCGCGCCTTGCTTATTTTAGCGGGTTTGAAATCCGAGGAATTCTCCCTTACCTGCTCCTGCCGGCATAAAGGCAGATAGATGGTAAAAGTGCTGCCCTGCCCGGGTTCGCTTTCTACCTCAAGGGCCCCCTTGTGATTGTTTACGGTACCATAAGCAGCCGCTAACCCCATGCCTGTGCCTGCACCAGGAGGCTTGGTGGTAAAAAAAGGCTCGAATATATGTTTGATGGTGTCCGAATCCATACCTTTGCCGGTATCTGCAACTACAATTGTTAAATATTCACCGTCCTGCAGACCATGGTTCAGCATGGTATCACTTGAACTGCTTAAAGACACAATATCAGTGGAAAAAGTGAGGGTGCCCCCGCCGGACATGGCGTCCCTGGCATTAAGAGCCAGATTTAAAAGCGCATTCTGCAATTGCCCCGGATCCCCAAATACGGTAGGCGGATTAGCATGCAAGCCCTGATGTATACTTATTTTTTTGTCGATACTGTGTGCCAGCAGCGCCACAACCTCACCAATAGTAGAGTGAATATTAATGACCGCCTCCTGATATTTGCCTTTACGGGCAAAAGCCAGCAGCTGGGAGGTAAGAGACGCTGAGCTTTTAATGGCTACCAGGATATTGTCCGCATATTTGGAAATTTCCATATCGTGGGCCATTTTTTCGCGGATAATTTCTGCATAACCGGCCATACCTGTCAGCTGATTGTTAAAATCGTGGGCAATGCCCCCGGCTAGCTGACCAATGGCGTCCATTTTCCTGGTTTGATGCAGCTGCTGTTCCAGCCTTACTCGCTCCTCTTCAGCTCTTTTCCTTTCGGTAATATCAGTGATAATACCCAGGATAGCATGGGCGCCCTCATAGGCGATAATCTTGGTATTAATAATACCGTTAATTTTGTGGCCGCGTTTACCCACCATGGAGTACTCAAAAGGCTCTACCTCCCTGCCATGGCTGTGATCATAAAAGTTATTGTCAATAACACTTAAATGCTCCGGTGATATAAGTTTGCGAAAATCAAAAGCCGGATCATAAAATTCCTGTTTGCTGTAACCCATAATATCTTCACAAGCTTTATTAACATATACAATATTGCCCCCTTTATTAATAAAGATCATGGCTGGGGACTTTTCCGCTAAGTTTCGGAACTTTTCCTCAGACTCTACCAGGGCCTCCTCGGCCTGTTTGCGCCTTAATACGGTATATATCTGCGCAGACATGGATATAAAACGCATCATTTCTTTTTTGGTAAAGGACTCCTGGCGGGTGGCCTCCATCAACCCTAAAACACTCTCTCTGGATACTAACGGTATGGAAACCATGGACTTGAAATTAAGGCTCTCGAAGACTTTTGATAAGGCCCGCTTTGCAGCCTCGCTGGAGGCATGCTCAGCTATCATGGACTTAATGTCGCGCATATCTTCTGTTAAAAAAGGATCGCCGGCCTTGAGTATTTTTAAATACGCGCTGCCCTCTGTAAGACATATCCGCCCCTGGGGGATTTTACCCCCTATGGATTTGTCAATGCCTGCAAGGAGTTTACCACTCACAGCCAAATTGGTACGATGAAGGTAAGCTTGATCATCGCTGCAAAGGAAAACAGAAACTGAACCACAGGAGAATATTCTCCTAAACTCTCTGCTTAAGAAGTCTGTTATATCCTCCATTTTGTCACCCCGGATAACGGCCTCATTAATAGCGTTAAGCAGAGTAATATCCTCAGTTTTTTGACGCAGCTCTATCTCGGTGCGTTTGCGGTGGGTTACATCCCAGAATGTTGCTATCATTTTGTCCTGGGCTACCTGAAAGGCGTAGACCTCCAGGGCAGTGGCTATTTCTTCACCATCATACTCAATACGCTCGCTCCACCAGATATCGTTGGTGCGGGCAACCTTAATATATTTTTGGGGTATTTCCGTATCTTTTAAATAAGGGAAGGCGTCCTCCAGGTATTTACCCAACAGGTCAGAATGATTAACACCCAGTAACACATCTGATGCGGTGTTAGCCATAACAAACTTAAGCCTGCCTGACGGGGTTAATTCGTACATATGCATGCCCATGGGGCTGTTTTGGGCTATGCTCTGGAAACGGCCTTCACTGTCTGCAATTTCAGCCTGCTGCTCCCTGACCACCCTTAAACGGTAATGGGACGTTGCCATAACCAGTATAGCGGTAAGACCTAAAATTGCCGCATAGTGAAAAACCATAATATTAATACCGTTAGCTGACATGAAAAAAGCCGACCCAATAAGGGTACATATTACGGCGGCGCTAAATAATAACCCGCGCATGGGGGATAAAAAAGTGCACCCGACAATTATGGGAACAACCAGATACAGCAGCAATAGTGGCTGAGTGTATTGCGAGGAGTGTACATTGGCCCCATAAAACACAGCCAGGGTCAGGGCCGTGAGCGTAAGCAGGAGGGCCTTTTGAAAGTGACCTCTGCAGTTAAGGAACAACGGTATAATGAGGAAAAATATAAAACCAAACTCCACCAACAGCGACTGCCAGGAGTGTATGAATGTATCAGGGGAGAAAATGTGGGATAGCGCGGTGATTAATGAACTAAGGCCGATGAAAATAAGGAGTAAAATGGATAAATGCGTGCGCTGCCTCTCCTTAAAAGCAGCCCCCGGTTTAATTTGCAGCCGGGTGCAACAAAAGGAATTGAGTTTTTTTATGAGGGATTTAAGTTCCATTTAAAATCAGCTTAAGGCCCAGAATAATAGTTAAATAAAAAATAATTTAATTAAATAATCTACCAAAACACCTTGAAAAGGCGCCTTATCTCAAATTTTCCCATTATTAATAATAAAATGCTGTTATTTTAAAAGACTCGACAGTAAGGAGTTCTCAAAAAAGCCCCAAAAAGTCATTCCAGCTTGTCTGGAATCTCCTTTTTTGAAGAAATTTCGATTCCGGACAAGCCGGAATGACTGGTCAATAGAGAACTCCTTACTCTCGAGTTAAAAGAATAATCAGCATAAATAAATATTGGGGATACTAAATGCAGAAGCCCTGAACTAAAAAGCCGGGCTGGGAGGGGGTTAAGTAT
>CAZRWX010000276.1:0-3821 GCA_964603925.1 uncultured Bifidobacteriales bacterium
AATTTTAGACTGAAGAGACTCTTCTGAGCCTGCCATGGCCATAATGAGAGTGTCGCGATCCACCTCACGGACAACCTTGCCCAGGAAAGCATCTGGCAGACCGGGAACTTCCGCGTAAGTGATAAAGGTGCTTTTAATTTTTTCTGCCAGATGTAAATCGATTTCTGTAATGGAATTAAGGTAATCGTCCTGAACATTTAGCGGCAGGCTGTCCAGAATTTCCAAGACACTCTCTACGCCGTCAGAGGCTACATAGCGCATATTTACAACCTCAAGGGCCCTGATAGAGAGGCGATCAGCAAGCTCTTTATAAGTTTTGATGGGTATATTTTCAATTTTACCCATACCGGCAAGCACTTTGGTGCGCTTACTGGCATCCATCTTTTGTATGATGCGGGCGGCAGAGCCGGGATCAAGCTGAGCTAAAAGCATACCGGCGATACCTGCAGATTCCTCTTTTAGAAGATGTAAAAGCTGCTGGTCATTAAGCTGCTTTAAAAAACCAAAAATATCTTTAAATTCATTTTCATTTACCGAAGAGCGGGAGTACATCTCAAACCCGGTCTTAAACTCTTTTAGAATAGGCACTGCCTCCGAACCAGCCAGGGGTTCAATCTCTTTTATTTTTTTTTCTAATGCCTGTGCTATACTGCTGTCCAGTTCCCTTGATATAACATCCAGGAGTTTATCGTCTACAGCCTTAATAAGCAAACCAGCGTCCCTTAAGCCCTTTTCGCTGTCCTTCTGAAACCAACTTTTAAGAACCTCTGTACTGGTATGGGGGTTGCCTACAAAAGAGCTGAGCAAATAGGAACGCAACTGCCGGTATTCCGAGGAAATTTCATCGACTTCCCCCCCCTCGCTGGTTTTACCCTCCGAGGGGATGTTGTTACGAAGATTTTTTATTTCGGCCAGTATTTGGGTGTAGCTTTCTGAGTCCGGCCTTTTTGAATTGGCTAATACAGCCTTGACCACAACCCATACTACCAGTAAAACAAAAACGCAGATTATTAAAAGCGGAATAAGCGATGCAAGATTACTTACATAAGGCATAAATGGATTACTAAAAGTGCCACTTGCAGAATTCATACCACTCTTGAGAGAATCTGCCCCCAGTGTTTCAGCTAAACGATAGCCGTCTGCGGCCCTTTTTTGAACAGGAAAGACACCTTTGCGAATTTTAAAAATATCCCCACGGTATTTGTCCAGATTGGCGGACATGGTGATTAGCTCTTTAATAAACTCTTCATCACGCTTTTCGTAACTGGTATCCACCATAATATCCACATCCACAGACTTTATTATGAACTTATCCGGCTCGTTGGACTCAGGGGAAGAAGACGGCTCGGAACGAAGTTCATCTGGCAGGACTGGCAGACCGGGCAGGGACTTGATACCCGAAGAAAGCCTGAGATTTTCAAAATCCTGATCTTCCTGAGAGCCCTCAATACCAAGCGAAACTCTGACATCTATTAGAAATGTACGCTCATCATAATACTTGGAGAGTACATCTTTAATGAGCCTCTCGTAATAATGGGAAGCCTTGCGTGAGCGCATGGCAAGGGAGTGACCCTGTTCGGCCTGAGGAACCTGGGCATAAAGAGAAAGCAATAGCAGGTGAAGCAGAAGTGCCCACCGCCCCAGGCCGCCAGCTAAGATATGAGTAATTATAAGTTTAAGCGTCACTTTAAGTTTTCCCTGAACTTTTAGACAAAATCCAATTCATAGTATTATGAAAATTTGAACTTGACAATGGTTTTTTTCGGTTTTTAGATATTTTTTTTGTAACCACAAGATGTTGTACCGCATAGTGTTACATATGGTATAAAAGTGGATTATGAACCTGTTCCTAACCCCCTCCACTTTTTATAAAATTTATTAAATTGCTGCGTAAGTACCCTAAAATAGACTGCTGACTGTTAATAATCAGGTTGGATTTTACTTTAAGTTTGACCATTAAATCTAATCACCACCATATCACACAACTGATAACTAATAGAAAGAAACCCGAATAGTAGTACATAAACTGTTGATGCAGGCTTTCTGATACCGCTACATCAACTGTCTTTATTGTCTTCTTTTATTTGAATAATTTTTTCTTTATTATCGAGAAAAATCGCCGCTACCTGAGGATCAAATTGCGACCCGCTTTTCTCCTCAATAAGACCCAGAGCTTTTTCATAAGGCCACGCTGTTTTGTAACAGCGTGTAGAGGTTAGAGCATCAAAGACATCGGCAATTGCCGTCAGCCTGCCATATATTGAAATATCTTTGCCTTTTTTGCCCTCAGGATAACCCAAACCATTCCATTTTTCATGATGGTCCCTGGCTGCCAGAGCGGCTACCTGCAACAAACGGCTGTCACCACCTTTTAATACCTCGTAACCATATAAAGTGTGCTTCTGCATAATGGACCACTCCTCCCCATCCAGTTTACCGGGCTTCTGCAGAATGTTGTCGGGTATACCCACTTTGCCAATATCGTGCATGGGGGCGGCAAGTTTAATAATTTCCTGTTCCTCCTCCGACCACTCCAGATACCTGCTTATTTCAGCCGCAAACAAACCCACACGCACAATATGGTTCTGAGTCTCCGGATCTTTAAACTTGGTTGCATGGGACAACCTGTAGACAACATCCTGATGGGCAGCCTTAATTTTATCATGGAGCATGGCGTTTTCAAGATTGGAAGCCACATATAAAGAGAGGTGCTGAAGAAGCTCAATGTCGCCTTTATTAAAATGTTTATCTGCAAGCTTATTTATTACCTGAAATACACCTATTGATTCATCCTCCATGTTTGTCAGGGGGAAGGCCAGAATTGTATGGGTACGATAACCGGTTTTTTTATCTACATCTTTGTTAAACCTGGAGTCTTTATAGGCATCTGTAATATTAAGGACCTCACCAGACTGGCAAACATACCCTACAATACCGGCATGGTCAGGCACTCTTATCTGGCTGCCACCATGGGCTACCATTGTCCAAAGCTGCTTATTTTTTTTGTCATGAAGGAAAATACTGCACCTGTCCGCAGATAAAAGAGAACGGGTTACATCAGCAAGTTTTAATAGAATACTGTTTAAGTTTCTCTCTTTGGCTATCTCAGAAGAGGCGTGTAAAAGAAGTTTAAGTTTATTGGCCATTATTAACTGCTTTAATGATACCTGAATTTATGATGACGTTATTAGAATGCTCATCAGACATTATATAGGTGCAAATTAAATTTTGCCGATAGTAAATCATAAAGAAGTTTCGCTTTCTGACTAAATCCCCCTATATCAGGCATAAATTGCTAATTTTTTCGACTATTCAACTAAATTTCTTTATATGCCAGAACTATTTGATTATAAAAACGGCGATATTATCGCCAATAAGTATGTAGTAGACTCCTCTATTGGGGTTTCACCTGCTGCTCAGTCATATTTATGCACCCAAAATTACAGTTCCAGCAAAATCTGTGTTAAATCATACCTTCCAGATATTTGTAATACCCAATTCAATTATCCTGATTTTTACCTCCGAGCGAGTAAATGTCTGTCACTGGATCACCCAAATTTATGCAAAGTTTTTGAAATTAATCAGGACTTGGGCAGAGTTTATAGCACCAGAGAATATTGCGAAGGCCTGAATTTTGAAGAATGGATGGCCGAAAACGCCGATAAGCCTCATTATTTAACCAGGGGCATGGAGTCCATCTGGCAGGCAGTTCAAGGTTTAAGTGCACTTCATCTATCCGGGTGCCACCTGCAGGTTCACCCCAATAATTTAATCGTCAGCCCCTACGGCACAAAATTACTGGACTGGGACCCAAGGCTGCC
>CAZRWX010000277.1:0-3807 GCA_964603925.1 uncultured Bifidobacteriales bacterium
GGGGTCCACCAGTCGTACTACGGGCTTACGGCCTTTGGCAAAGCTTAAAAAGTCCTTAACCAGGGTACTGACTTTGGCAATATTGCGCTGAAGCATTTCCCAGCCTTCTTCTGTCCTGGCCTGGTCACATTTTTTTATTCCCCCTTCAACCATATACATGCCGCCCTCAACACCCATTAGGATATTTTTAACACTGTGGGCCAGGCCGGCTACAGTCTGCCCTACAGCAGCCAGACGTTCTGCCTCCAGTTTTTCCTTTTCCAGAAGGCGAAATTGAGTAATATCGGTGAGAATCTCCATTACCTGTTCTACTTCTCCACTGCTGTTGGTAAGAGGCGAAGTGGTGACAATATAGTGGGTTTCCTTCCCGTCTTTGGAAATACCCACATGGGTTGATGTATGCTCCTGCCCATCATTAAAGGACATCTCAGTAGGACATTTCTCACAAACTACGGTTTGTTTTTTATAAACATCGTAACAATGTTTGCCCCGGCATTCGCCAAAGGTATCTCGGAGCTTTTCATTAGCGCGCACAATTTCGAAATCCCGATTGAGAATGGCGATATAACAGGGCACCTTTTCAAAAAGAATCTGGTGCTCCCCGGGATAATGGCCAATATCAAAATTTGTATGGGGCAAATTAATCAACCTATACCCAGTAACTCGCCAATTTTTTTAATGAATTCTTCTTTATCTATAGGTTTCTCAAAATATGCTTTGGGAGGTATTACCTGCTTACGCTGTTCAATAAACTTTTTAAAAGCAAAATCTACCCCGGTAACCAAAATTACAGGGATATGGTTTGTATCAGGGTCTTCACTCAGGTTGCGCAACATGCGAACGCCTGACTCTTTTGGCATGGTAATATCAAGGCTGATAAGATCCGGCTTAGCATTTTTGGCCTGCTCCAGACCTTCCCTACCATCTTTAGCAGTAATTGTATCAAAACCGTTGTCTTCTAATAAGGAACAGATATACCTTACCACATCGGGTTCATCATCCACTACCAGAATTTTCTTTCCGTTCCGTTCCATAATACCGCCTTCCAGGTTTGTAAAAGTGCTTAGTGTAAGCACCATATCAATAACTGTGCCACAATATTATTTTGGGATTTTTAAGCGGATTGAACCGGTTAGTGATGGTGGGGGAAAAAAACTCATGCATTTTGCATGAGAGTTATTTCATGTTGTACTTCTTCATTTTTCGGTATAAAGTACTGGAGTTAATTTTTAGTTGTTTAGCTGCTTGAGTCTGGTTGCCCCGGCTGCTTAACAAGGCCTCTCTTATAGCGCGTTTTTCAATGGCCTCCAGAGACATTTGGCTGATATCCACCTTGGAATTTTTACCTGCGGTAATATCACTGGGAAGGCATTCTACCTGGATAACAGAGTTTTTGCAGATAACAAAAGCGTGCTGCATTATGTTCTCCAGCTCACGAACATTACCAGGAAAACCATAATTCATCAGGATCTCAATGGCCAGGTCATCTACCGCCTCTATGTTTTTACCAGTTTCTGTATTGAGGCACCTTCTGAAATGGTCAACAAGCAATGGTATATCACAGCGTCTGTCTCTGAGAGGGGGGATTTCCAACCGCAGGACATTTAGCCGGTAATAAAGATCGTCACGAAACTCACCAGCCTTCATTTTATCCTGCAACCGTTGATTAGTCGCAGCAATAATCCTGGCATTAGCGTGTACAGACTCGACCGCCCCCAGAGGCTCATACATTTTCTCCTGCAATACACGTAATAATTTCACCTGTAATGCTGGAGAGACATCACCAATTTCATCAAGCAGAAGAGTACCGCCTTTAGCCAGGTCAAACCTGCCTGGTTTATCTTTTTTAGCATCGGTAAAGGCCCCTTTTTTATAGCCAAAGAGCTCTGACTCAAGCAGAGAATCTGGTAAGGAACCACAATTAACAGCTATAAATGATTTATCCTTCCTTGAACTTAGATTATGAATAGCCCTGGCAAAAAGCTCCTTGCCGGTACCACTCTCCCCTTCTAATAGAACACATACTTCGGAGGAGGCAATATCTGGAAGGATAGCGAAAATATCATGCATTTTAGGATGCCGGCTGATGATATCCTGAAATGTATAAGACTTTTTAATTTGCCTCCTGAGTTCCTCTTCGGTAGAAAGATCTCTGAATGTCTCAACGCCACCTATTACGTTATTATTGGAATCGCGCAGAACGGCGGCGCTGACACTGACTAAAACTGAACGACCATTTTTATCATAAACTTTAACCGGCCTGTTAATAATATCACGACCTGTATTTTCAACTTCGGCCAGGGTGCAGGCATTACCGCAGATAGCGGGCCTGAAAATCTCCCTGCAGGGGCGGCCTATGGCTGCACTGGCCTTAAAACCAGTTATTCTTTCGGCTGCCTTATTAAAAAATCGAATCTTTTTTTCTTTATCAACGGTAAAAACACCATCGGCAACACAATTTAGAATGGTTTCCTGGTTTGCCTGGTCTAAGTCTGAAGATGGGTCTATCATTTTATTAAGAATGTGTTCTTACATAAGAAATCTAATCGTATTAGTAATACGTACACAAAAAGTTATTGCAATTTGCCCTGATATTCAACATCATTAAGGCATTTTGCCTGAATTACAAGAATTATTTTCTCAAACCATACCCTCTTCCAATATTTGTAAATTTCATGTATGGGCAAATTAAACAGTCTTATGCTTTATTCAAGCTGTCTGCCATTTATTCATCATGCAGTCAACGTTCGAAGCATCTATTTATTAGCAGTTTTCTTTCTTTTCCAAGTATTTATGAGTTGCCTGCCTACTGAGCAATCAGCTTCTTTCCCCAATGGCGAAATTTGGTACTCGGATGACGGCATTACCTATACCAAACACCAGGGCCCCATACCCTTTGGCCCCCGTAGAGAGCATGTCTCAACGGTTTTTCTGAATAAGTTGTGGGTTATAAGCGGCAGTTCAACAAATTATTCTATTAATGACGGTTTGGAATATTTTGATGATATCTGGGTCACCTCTGATGGTAATTCATGGGATAAAATCACTCCAGCCGCAAACGGCCCTTTTACTGGCGGTTCCTATGTATCAATACCTTTTGGCAGCCATCTGTGGCTGGTCGGTTGTACGCCTCATTGCGCTGAAAGGGTGCTCATTAACAGTCAGGATGGTATAAACTGGCAACGGATAGACTCTGCAGACACACACATTGCCAACGGTTCTCATTCGGCTATAGAATTCAATGGCATGCTCTGGCGTATTAGCTCCTCAAAAAGCGCTGCTAATACAATTTGGCGCTCTGCCGATGGTTTCAATTGGGAAAAAAGTAATATACAAGTGCCCTTTTCGCCACGGGACGCATTCCTGCTCATCGTATTTATTGATGAATTATGGCTTTTTGGCGGCACCGTTTACCCTAATGAGGGGCCTCTGGCATCCAATGAAGTTTGGTCTACGGTAGATGGCGTTAATTGGATTTTAAGAGGCCACACACCCACTGAACTGACCACCCCTTACCGGCTGTTTGCTTTTAATAATGCCCTGTATATTATAACACTACCTGGTTATGACCATATGACAAACACAAAGTACCCAAACACGCTCTGGCAAAGCACTGATGGCGTTAATTGGATTCAAACTTCCCGGGATGCCCCATTTTCACCCAAACGGGAGTTTTCAGTCAGCGTTTTTAACAGCCGTATATGGGTAATAGGCGGCGTAAACGGCAATGCCCGATGAGCATTTTCACAAAATGAAACACGCTCCATCGGTTTGTTAGAACGCATCCGCCTAAGGCGGATTCGTTCT
>CAZRWX010000278.1:0-3798 GCA_964603925.1 uncultured Bifidobacteriales bacterium
ATGTAAGCAAAACATTTCCATTAAAAGCGGCGGTAAGTCCAGTTTTGTAGATATTGAAGTAACTCCTGTAAATGAGGCTGTCTCAGGGGAGTTGTGTTTTCTCATTACCTTCCAGGTTCCCCCGTTATCTCCACTCGCCCCCGGGGCAGTGCCTGGTAATGCACCTAGAGCCAGTGCAGGCCGCAAACGGGGGCTTTTACAAAAGGAGCTTACAAAGACCAAACAGCATCTGCAATCCATGATTGAGGAAAAGGATGAAGCAAATCAGGAGTTGTGGGCGGCCAATGAGGAGGTTCAAAGCACCAATGAGGAGCTGCAGAGCCTTAATGAGGAGATGGAGGCTGCTAAAGAGGAGCTGGAGAGCAGTAATGAGGAGCTTTTAGCCTTAAATGAGGAATTACTGACCAAAAACCTGAAACTCATTACAGCAGAAGAAAATTACCGGATGCTTTTTAATGAGATGCTCGATGGCTTCGCTCTTCATGAGATGATTTTTGATAAAAAAGGCAAACCCGTGGACTACAGGTTTTTAAGCCTCAATCCGGCCTTTGAGAGGTTAACGGGGTTATCGGCAAAAGCACTAGTTGGTAAAACAGTGCGGGACGTAATGCCAAACATAGAATCCCACTGGATACACACTTACGGTAAGGTTGCCATAACGGGTAAACCTTATCGTTTCAGTAACTATGCCAGGGATCTGGGGAAGTATTACGATGTGGTGGCTTTCCGGCCTAAGAAGGGCTATTTCGCCTGTATTTTTACCGATGTAAGCGATTTAAAAAAGAGCGAAGAAGCTCTCAAAGAGAGTGAGGCTATACTCCTGGAGGCCCAGCGCATGGCGCATATTGGTCACTGGCAGCTCAATTGTAAAACCTTGGAGGTTAAAGGCTCCGATGAGCTTTTTCGCATATTTGGCCTTGGCAAAGCACAAGCCAATCTGGAGGCCTTTGCGGGGGTTGTACATCCTGAAGACAGGGAATATGACCTAAGTCATATACAACGGGGTATGGACACCGGCCAGCCCTGGGATATTGAACACCGGCTGCTTTTAAACCATGGCGAAATAAAATGGGTACATGCTCTGGGCAGGTCATTAAAAGCTGACAAAGGTAAACCATCCGTGCTTATAGGTACAGTGCACGATATCACAGAGCAAAAAAAATCCCGGGAAGAACTGGAAAAAACCCAGCGGCTGGAAAGCCTGGGTGTATTGGCAGGAGGTATTGCCCATGATTTTAACAATCTGTTAAGCGGAGTGTTTGGTTACATTGATTTAGCCCTGGACATCGCTGGGGAGGGTACATCGACTGCCCGGTATCTTAATCAGGCCATGGGCGCTTTTGACCGGGCCGCCAGCTTAACCCAGCAGTTATTAACCTTTTCCAAAGGCGGCTCACCCAGTAAAGAAGTTGTCGATATTAAATACTTAATGGAAGAATCCCGGTCTCTGGCTCTCTCAGGATCTAATATTAAATGTGAGTTCAAATTTAAAAAGGACCTGCGTTTTGTAGAAGCTGACCCCAATCAAATGAATCAGGTGATGAATAACCTGCTGCTTAACGCTCGTCAGGCTATGCCCGAAGGTGGTACTGTTACTGTAACAGCCGAAAATAAACATTTAAACGCGGGCAAAGTGTCTGGCCTGGAGTCCGGTGATTATGTCCATATTTCCATAAAAGACAATGGTGTGGGCATAAGCCCCGAGGTGCTCCCCAAGGTTTTCGATCCCTTCTATTCAACTAAAAGCACAGGTTCTGGCCTGGGCCTGGCCACCTCCCACTCCATTATTACTAAGCATGGGGGCGCCATAACCCTTCAATCCCGCCCGGGGGAGGGCACTACAGTTCATCTTTACCTTGCCGCAGCTATTGGAGGGGGGCAGCCAAAGCCCGTTATTAAAGTTGTGGAGGAGCCCCGGGGGGGGCGTATCATGGTAATGGATGATGAGAAAATTGTCCGTGATTTAGGTGCCGGCATTCTGGAGCTGCTGGGCTATGAGTGCGTGTGCACCAAAAACGGCGAAGAGGCCATAGAAGTTTTAAAAAAAGAGCGCCAGCAGGGCCGTAGCTTTGCGGCCGCCCTGCTTGATCTTACCATAGTTGGCGGTATGGGCGGAGAAGAGGCTGTGAAACATCTTCTTAAGCTGGACCCCCAGCTACAGGCAGTGGTAATCAGCGGTTATTCAGACAGCCCCATTCTGGCAGACCCCCAGGCTTACGGCTTTGCGGCTAAGCTGGCTAAACCTTTTAAACGCGTCGATTTATCTAAGGTACTACAGGATGTATTAGGACCAGGCTTTCAGGGTGACAGGACATGATCACTGTCATGGTGAGCGCCTGCCTTGCCGAAGCGCCACCGCGAAGGCAGAGAGTCGAACCAGACAGTGATAGGGTAAAACATAATGAAAAAAAGTTACTGGATGGCTCACTAGTGGTCTGTTGGGCCCGGGCTTTGGCCGCAGCATTTTTTATACTTTTTACCGCTGCCGCAGGGGCAGGGGCCGTTGCGGCCCGGCATGGGCATACCTTTGGCTTTATCCGGAGTGTAGGGTGCGGCCTCAGGCATCTGCTGCCAGTCTGTGGCCGGGCGGCCCCGGGCCAGGCAGTGGGCCATCTTTAGCCATACGGGCAGGGTGTGGTCGTAAAAGGCACGGTAACCCTCACACAGGTAGTTAAGGCCCTTCTCCCCCTGGGGGGTGGTATGTATTCTGTCTTTGGGGCAGGCGCCCCAGCAGTACTTTAAGTAATTGCAGCTAAGGCAGTGTGCGGGCAGCGTGCCGCTTTTATCATTTCCGAATTTCCGCTGTTTTTGGGAGTCTACCATATCCGTATAGGTGGACTGAGTAACATTACCCAGCTTATGCTCAGGGGTTACGAAGTGGTCACATGCATATACATCGCCGTTGTGCTCAACGGCGGTGGCGCGGCCGCAGGTGGGGGAGTGTACGCAAAGGGAGGACGGGTAACCGCAGGCCAGACCCAGCATCATGTCAAAATGCTGTATGTATATTTTACCAATATCCCCACACTCCAGCCAGCGTTCGAATATGCCAATTAAAAAGCTGCCGAATTGCGCTGGGCTTACACTTCGCTCACTTACACCCTGATCCTGCTTTTCTACAATGGGAATAAACTGGAAAAAGGTGATGCCCGCCGCCTTTAAAAAATCGTAGACCTTTGCCGGGTGGTGGGAGTTAAGGGCCTGAACGCAGGTGAGGGCGTTAAACTCTACCCCGTGTTTTTTAAGGGCCTCCAGACCCATCATTACTTTGGCATGGGTGGGAGCCCCGGCGCCGTCTACGCGCCAGGGGTCGTGATACTTAGCCGGGCCGTCGATGCTGATACCGACCAAGAAGTCCTCTTTTTTAAGAAATTCACACCATTTGTCATTTAATAGAGTACCGTTTGTCTGCAGGGCGTTGGTCACCCGCATACCCGGCCGGGCGTGCTTTTTTTCCAGTTCCACAGCTTTTTTAAAGAAACCCAGCCCCATAAGGGTGGGTTCCCCACCCTGCCAGGCAAAGTTTATCTCCTGCACACCCATTGGCTGGGCGGCAATATATTTACATATGTGCGCTTTCAGCACCTCATCGTTCATACGAGTGGCCGCCTTGTGGGAATACAGGGCCTCTTTTTCCAGATAAAAGCAATACCGGCAGCGCAGATTACAGCTGGCGCCTGCGGGTTTAACCATAGCATGGAAGGGTGTGTTTGATGAATGTGAAGGCATGGGGTAATAATAAATTATGAATTATGAATTAGGAATTATGAATTAAAATTTGGCGCCTGTGGGCGCGTA
>CAZRWX010000279.1:0-3785 GCA_964603925.1 uncultured Bifidobacteriales bacterium
CACAACTAGCTATAGGGCAAGCTCAATCCAGCCCTATAGTCGGATTTCCGTCTATAGGGCAAGATATTTTTAACTTGCCAGAAGCTGGTTGTGAAATTTGGTTTATTGTTTTTTGGTTAAGGTTAATGGTTTTATTAGAAAGTTTAACATGAGCAGAATTCGTGTTAGATTCCTGCAAATATACTGGCTGGCCCCCATCAACTGTAAGTGAGTCAAGAGGGTTGGCTATTTTTGATATGTGCTTATTAGATACTCTCGTGTACCGCTCCGTGGTCCTGCTGGAGCTGTGACCCATCAACACCTGGATGTCTCTGAGCGAATGGCCCGCCTCATGTAAATGGGTGGCATATGAGCGCCTTAGGGTATGGTAGCTTATTTCTTTGGTAATGCCAGCGGCACTGGCGGCTGAATGCAGAATGGAATTCGCGTGCATTGAGGAAACACAGCCATCTGGGCCCTGACCGGTAAACAGCTTGCCTTGTATATTATAGCTATGAATATAAAGCTCTAGCTCAGTCAAAAAGTCCTCGGAAAGCATTACAAACCGGTCCTTCTTTCCTTTTGCTGCTTTTATAAAAAGTAAATTGCGTTTTAAATCAAAATCTGAAAGGTTTAAACTTACCGCCCTGCTGACCCTTAACCCAAACGCGTAACCGGCCTTAATTAGCAGGCGGTTGCGTAAGGATTTTTCTGCCTGGAAAATTGCCTTTAGCTCAACCTGTGGGAGCACCTGAAAGAGCTTTTGGGGTACCCGCTTTATTATCAAGGTGTCGTTCTTGTGGTCCATACCAAGGACGGCGTTGTAGAAATACTTGATACCCGAAACATGCAGATTATGCATAGCAGGGCTAAAGCTCTTTTCTTTGGTGAGTTGAAATAAGTAGTTTTTGATTTCTGCCTGGGTGATTACCTTAGGGTGCTTTTTAAAAGAACTTGTAAAATGGCTTATAGACCTTTTATAATTTTCGATAGTTTTATGGGACTTACCCTCAGCCCTCATGCTTTTAACCGACAACCCAACCCACATACCGACCCAGTCATGGGTTGATGACGGTTTATTTCTAATGAATGTGATTTGAATCATGTTAGCTGGCTTTAATTTCTGATGGATAAATGTATTTACTCGTTTTTACCTTTTCTGTGATTTCTATCACTGTTTAGACGAACCTCAAATATTTTTTGTCCATGAAAAATGAAATAATTTTAACTCACAAAACCCTTACCCCGGATACAACAGAAGCTCAACAACAGCAGATGCCGCCATGCTGCAATAACCGATGGGCACTGCCACAAAGGCGAGATACACTCCATCGGCTTGTTAGAATACAAAGCTTTGCTTTACACTCCAACTTCAAATATGTTGGCTAACCCATACGAAAGTGGCCAGCCCATAACTCATTCTATAATCTATTCAATTATTAAAAATTGTCAATGGAAATTTGAAATTTGTTTTCCAACAGGAAAACACCTGGGATCCGGGCTTTTTATTAATGTGCGCTGTTCGTGTCTGCACCCTTCGACTCCGCTCCAGCCTGCGACTGCAATCAGTCTTCATTCCGGCAGGCACGATGACAGGCGGATACGTTCCAGCGCCTTGTTAGAACGGAGTTCCCTCCTTACGGTTGAAGGGAAATGGGGTAATAAATTTTCCAAAATACCCAGGTTAAGCTCATTCAGCTTCCTGAAGGAAACCAGCGACCAGGGGTTTAAGCCTTTGCGGCGGCACAGGTAAATATACTCCAGAAGCGCTTGTTCCTTAGACGCTATTAAACCTTTTGCTGGGGGTTTATACAGAGATGGAGAAACTGATATAAACTCAAAGGTACCTAGAGGTGTCTCCCGTAAACGTGAGCGGTTATGCCGCCGGTTGGTAAAACAGGTAACGCGGTTGATAAACTGCGTTACCAGGTTATAACGAGAAAGTGCATATGCAGCTGTTATATAGGAGTGTTTATCCAGGAAAGGTAAAATATCTTCCGCCTTTACCCCGTTGGGCCGGCCATAAAGACCCTTTGCGTACCTGGCTATGACACCCTGCTTTACCAACCGGGAAAGCTCCACATTTAAAACTTTCGGGGAATGACCGGATAGATGGGCAAGTTCTGAAATTGTATATAAATCCTTCCCATATTTTAAATGTTGCGATTCCAGTGTCTTATGCCAGCTAAACAACTTCATACTCAGCCCTATTATACCTCGGATAGTAATTTTTTAATAATTTTCAACGTCTGCTCAAATATAAAGGCGCCTCCCCCGGCCTCTATAAGCTGAGCTGCTGACTGGGGCTCCAGCTGCTGACTAATAATTGTATCAATGGCGCGTTTATGTATATCACTCGATTGAGATATTAATTCCAGTTTCTGTTTAATCCGAGAGCTGTCAAAATTATACTGGCTTAATTTTTGTTTGATGTTAGGCCCCGAAAGTTTCGTCAGCATTTTTTCAAATAGAAACAAGTCGATAAAATCCCTTTCCTGTAAGGGCCAGCGGTTTAGTAAAGCTACCACCTTGCCTTCCACCAGGTCATTATCAGCTGGTGTGGCAACTATCACCCCATGTCTTGTCCTGGCAATGGGCTTCTCAAGGCAGGCAAATTTCATTATATCCACTGGTATCTCTATTCGGCTGCCGGCTTCCCCTTCCTTCCAAAAAGCCAGGTCAATCGTTTTTACCACCTCAGATTCTGAATCAGGCCCAATAGCTGCCCTTGCCTGCCCGGTATAGGCAAATTGACGTGATACTTCTGGAATAACATCCTTGTTAAGTACAGCAATCAACCCGGTTTGCTTTTCAACCAGGTCACCCTCCCAGTAATAATCGATGTCCCTGGAAAATCGACAGCTTTCATCAATGAACCTGAACCGAAACCCGCCAATCAGATAGAGCTTATAGCCTGATGAATGCCTGGCCAGAAAGGTTACTATTAACTTTTGAATAGACTCAATTATTTGCCAGTTATCATACTTCATGTAATTAATTATAACATATTTGTTTTTATATGTTACATTTATTTAAAAACAACCCCGTATTTTATCAAGAACAGGATAAAATATGCGCTTGTATTTGCGATAATCGGCAAAAACCCGATAATTCATCTCTACGAATAAATTTAACATCGTATTCTGTCGAGCTCTTAACTGCTTGTTAGCTTAAACGCAAACCTGGTCTTTTAGCGTTATTAGCCTGCTTCACCGGTATTAATTAATCATCACCAGCGCGCCCTTTAAGGCTTTTACCTCTGCATTGCCTTTGGCGGCTTTTAGCTTTATCTCCTTTGCTTTTACTTTAAAAACCCCATCCGCGTTAAAATCTATATCCCCTTTGGTACGGACAGTAAGACCGCCAGCGGTGGCCAACTCCACCTTTCCCTCCCGTTTTTTATCGTCCAGACACAATTGGTGTCCCGAGGCTGTGCGGATAAGGCTCTGAGTTTTATTACCGCTGTTAACGGGGGAGCTGTTTGAGGGGTTGGGGCAGGCACCCAGGGCCACTGGCCGGTCCACCTCACCGCCTTCAAAGGCCAGTACTATGTCGCTTCCCTTATGATTGGGAAAGTGCATGCCATAACCCGGCCCGGCGTATGGCTGAGACATGCGCGAGAAGGTAAGGGCCATAATGCGGTACTCCGGCCCCAGGATGATTATACGACACCCGTATCTGGCCCTTATGCATATGGCAGATAAGTGGTTTTATCGCGGGAGTGAGTGATGAGAGGTCAGACCTGGCTTTTTTGTTAACCTCAAGGCTTGCGGAAGCTAACCGGCTACGGGTGTTGATTTGTCAAT
>CAZRWX010000280.1:0-3779 GCA_964603925.1 uncultured Bifidobacteriales bacterium
AGCTGACCAACCTGGCCAACTACGATCTTAAACTCAGAAATGTAAAAACAAGTTTTGGTTTTTACAGCCAGTCCGACCCCACCGACGTGAAAAATGTAGAAGCTCTTTTCGCGAATGCAATTGCAGGAGCCTTTGCAGCTGGTCTACCGGAGAACGTTTCCGTCATAAACCAGACCAATGGCCAGGTAAGCACAGCAACCGGCACTCCCAAGTTTGTTGAAGCAGCGGGTAAAACCAAAAGGTACCAGTTCGATCTGGACATGTTTGTGGGCCTTAACCCCGGCAACAATCAAATTACCATAGACATGAGCGCTGCCGGGGCCTACAGCCTTAACATCTACCGCGAGCCCGCTGTTTCCGCCCAGCTGCCCCAGCCTGTAGACCCTTTTACAACAGAGTGTTTCGGTCCCACTACTCTGGAGGTAGCCAACTCCCCCACCAGCGGTACCGCGGAGTTTTTTGACAGGCTGGATAAGAACCTTTTCGTTACCCTGACCACATCCCCCGGCAGCGGCAGCGAACAGGGTGTAAGTATCGTAACGCCCAACCAGGGCATTGACGCCTCCACTGTAAGCCTTGATGATGTATCCCAGTCTGATCAGTATACTTCCTACAAGGCAACAGTGCCCCTTAATGTTTCATCTGATCCCAAATCATCCGGGGACGGTGTGGTAGACGCCTACATAAACGACACACTGGTTATCAACTGGTGCCACCCCCGGGATTCTTCCGACTGCGCCATTTTACGGATTAAAACTTCAAACACTATGCTGGCCAACTTCGACATTTTAAACCCGGGCCCCACCCCGGGTCCGAATTTCGAAACATCACAAATGCTGGCAGGGGATCCGCTGATACTTTTCGACTCTTCCGGCACCCAGTGCCTCACTTGCGAGGGCGGGGGCAACAGTCACCATTCCATACTCAATGTAACCCCCCTTATCGGCCCTACCTTCCGCCTTTCCACCCAGTGGCCCTTTAAATATGAGGTAATAATTTTCGACCATGTGGGCCGTTACATTAATGAGTTCAAGGGTGAGGTCAGTCAGGCGATTCTGGACGCCTACCGAAGCAGCCTGGGGCTTTCCAGCAAAATTGAGAATGCTGATATCGCCACATTTCAGATGACTTATGTGCCCATCACACATGACGGCATACAACTGGCGTCGGGCGCCTATGTTTTTAAAATGTATTTTGAAACTCTGGGAGAGGGGCTGTCGGAAGACGATCTTGTAGTAAACGAAATCTCCACCATCAGGTTCAAAAAATTCGGTTATGTAAGGCAAAACTGAAGCTAAGCCATGTTTTTTCTTTTCTTGACAGGATAAAGTCGACTTTATCGACTTTAGTCGACTTTATCGACTTTAGTCGACTTTATCCTGGCAAAAGAAAAACCCAATCAGAAGAAAGAATCATTATGTACAAATCACTATTTTTGGCCACCTCTTTTATCGGATTCATTTTTAGCAGTTCTCCTGTTGAAAACAATGAGGCTCCCACTGTAAACACTCATCCTAAAATGGGAGTTGCCCAGCTTACTGTAGATTTTACATTCCCTTGCGGAAATGACGATATATACGGAGTACCCTACAATGTTCTTTCAGATTTGGAACAGAGCCTTCAAAGCCAGAAGTCATTTATACTGGTAGATGCTGAAAACCTTATAAAGGATGAGGCGTATTCAATTTTTGGCATTAAGGACCTGGAGGAGTACGACAAAGGTTTCTGGAATAAGCGTAAAATACGCAGCCCCGTTTTTAAAGACCGCCTGCTGTTGATTGAGTCCAACCCCAAATATATCGACCAGGCAGTTTTACCTTTAACAGATTACATGCAGGAGTACTGCCGCAGGCAGGGGCTGGACAGGGTACTGGTAGTACACATGAACCTGGGGCTGAAGGGCGTTTTGGACAAACATCTGCATGCGAAAATTTCTTACAAGGTCTACACCAAATCCGCTGAGATAAAAATGCAGGGCGATGTGGAGTACACCGACGGCGGCTCCAGCCTGGGCGCCATGCCCTCCGGCAGCCAGATAAAGGCCGTAATGCCCATGTTCCTTGGCAGCGCAGTGCCCCGCATGGCAGAGTCTATTAAGTGGGAGCAGATTTAAGGCTTACCTCGATCACGCCATGTTCATTGCTCCGGCAATCATATAGAACAGGCGTTCACTTTTTCCCATTATCCGGCAAACATTAACCTGGCGACCTCCCAGCCAACGGGTTAATTAGACTACACAAATGGCCTGAACGTATTGCAGAAAGGCTTGTTTTTGCTATATTAAAGGTATATGCTTAAGGCCTGTTTTCTTTGTTTCCAGGGTGGATGTTAAATATATAACTTAGCCTACTTCGGGGGAGCCATGTTTACAAACTCACAGAATTTTTCCAGGTTATTCTTGGTGTGCTTTTTATGCTGGGCGGCCTTTGTTACTCAGGCCTATACTCAAACCTTCCCGCCCATTGGCCGGTGCTTCATAATTGATGGTAATGGTGACGGCAGGGCCGATACTCTCTTTATTGAATTTACCCAGCCCATTACCAGCGCCCCCGACAGTATCCCATCCATTACCTGGCCCAGCAACTCCGGGCCTTCGCGCAGCGCGGTTTATTCTACCGATACCTCTCTCAACCAAATCGTATTTGAGTCCGGCACCGGCAACACCCACATTATACCCGGCAGCGGTGCCAGGGTGGTTATTGTAGATTTAAGCGCCACGCCTTTCGAGCTTGGTCATACCACGGCTTCCACAACTGACCCTCCCATGGTCACTCTTCCCAATGGCCACACCTTTATAATTGAGGACAAAGTAAACCCCGTTGTTACCGCCGCTACCAAACTGCCTTCTAAAAGCGGCCCGGGGTTAAGCCCCGATACCATGCAAATCACTCTTTCCGAGCCCATACAAAATCTCGGTGTCCCGCGGTGGGATCTATTATTTGCTTACTATCCGGGCTGCAATAAATCTATCGATTCCATTCCGCTGGCCCACCCCACGGCGCTTCCACCCGCTGTCAGTGCGGACGGCCTTACGGTTACATTTTATGTCTCCACCGATCTCGGCTCACTTGCCCCCCGCACAGGCGACTGCCTGTTCATGAAAAACGACGCCCCCTTTGCCGATCTCAGGTTCCTCCAGCCGTCACCGGTTACTGTACAGGTGGAGGGTGATGATGCAAATGCTTCTTTTAAAGCCTTTATCCTGGCCCCTGTACTAAGTTCCGGCCCGGACAAGCTTACAACTAAGGACGGGGCTCCCATCATTTTAGAGAGAAAGTGGTTCCCTCCCATGAAAATGAACGAAGACGGCACTGTTGATGTGGCCGCTCAAGGCCAATGCAATGGCGGGTGGTTCAACGAGGGCAGCAAAGCCGCTAAAGCCATACCTGAGAACTGTCTTTCCATACTGGTGGCTATTACCCGCGGCGGTTATACGGCCAGCATCAATATTTTCGATAACCTGGGCAAGTTTATTCACTCATCCACCCAAAAGTTCGGCAGTTGCGGTGAGCTTAGCAATGTCCACCGGGCCGCCACAGGCGGTTATGTCAGCATGCTCATCTGGAATCAGAAGGAGGAGGACGGGAGCTTTGTTGGCTCAGGTGTATATATTTGGCAGGTCACTTTCAATTTTGACGATGGCACCAGCAAGACAAAATATTACAGGCAGGGCATAGCCCGCGGTGCTGAGCCCCCGGGTGGCACCTGTGCTGTTGAGTAGCACGTTTTAATACGTTTGGCCCATGCATAATTACAGTGGTTAGTATTATTTACCTACT
>CAZRWX010000281.1:0-3747 GCA_964603925.1 uncultured Bifidobacteriales bacterium
ACTCACACCGCCATGAGGATGAACTCTGCGGGCCAACAACCCTTTGGCTATCTTTTCCTCCGGCGGCCGTTTACTCAATGCCGGCATGATATTCCTGCAACGATTTAACCTCGCCGCCGGATTTACGGGCCTCCGCAATGCCGCGAACGGCGGCTAAGGCCCCAGCCAGGGTGGTGATATGGGGGATTTTGTACTTAATGGCGCTCTTACGTATATAGGAGTCGTCGTGCTGGCTCTGTTTGCCTGAGGGGGTATTAATGACCAGGGCGATTTCTCCGTTGGTTATGGCATCAAGCACATTGGGACGGCCTTCATGGAGCTTTTTTACCAGCTTGGACGCTATGCCCTGTTCTTTAAGAAAATTATAGGTGCCCTGGGTGGCCATTATGGGCATCTCCAGTTCTGCAAGAGTGCGTGCTACCTCCAGCAGAGCATCCGGGTCTGGCCTGGAGACACTAACCAGTACCTGCCCGCTGGTGGGGAGGTCGGCCTTGGCTGCTTCCTGTGCTTTAAAAAAGGCCAGCCCTGCGGAGGTTGCCATACCCAGCACCTCGCCGGTTGAGCGCATCTCGGGGCCCAGCAGTGGGTCTACTTCGGGCAGTTTGTCAAAGGGGAATACGGCCTCTTTAACACCGTAATGGGGGATATGGCGGAGTTTAAGATCCATATCAGCCAGGCTTTTGCCTATCATCAGCTCAGTGGCAATGCGCGCCATCTGCACGTTACACACTTTTGATACCAGAGGCACAGTGCGGGAGGCACGCGGGTTGGCCTCCAGCACATACACTTTGCCGTTTTCTATAGCATACTGCATGTTCATAAGGCCCACAACTTTGAGTTCCCGGGCTATCTTTTTGGTATAGTCTGTTATTGTCTCAATATGCTCCGGGGAGATGTTGACCGGTGGTATGACACAGGCGGAGTCACCGGAGTGTACGCCCGCTAGCTCAATATGCTCCATAACCGCAGGCACAAAGGCATCAGTGCCGTCGGCGAGGGCGTCGGCTTCACATTCCAGGGCGTTAACCAGGAAGCGGTCAAGGAGAATGGGCTTGTCCGGAGTAACATCCACAGCCTTGTCCATGTAATCGCGAAGGGCGTCCTCATCATAAACAACCTCCATGCCCCTGCCGCCCAGCACGAAAGAAGGCCTCAGCATGAGGGGGTAGCCAATGCGCCCCGCTGCTTCCAGGGCTTCTTTAAGGCTGCTGGCCATGCCGGACTCCGGCATGGGGATGTTCAGGCGGTCCATCATTTTGCCGAACAGGTCGCGGTCCTCGGCCAGGTTGATAGTGTCTACGCTGGTACCCAGCACCTTGACACCCGCCTCGGCCAACTCCGTGGCTATGTTCAGGGGTGTCTGGCCCCCAAACTGGCAGATTATGCCTTCGGGTTTTTCTTTTTCGTATATGCTTAAGACGTCTTCTACGGTAAGAGGTTCGAAATAAAGTTTATCTGAGGTGTCATAATCGGTGGAGACTGTTTCGGGGTTGCAGTTGACCATGATGGTTTCAAAGCCCTGATCGCGAAGGGTTAAAGCGGCGTGGACACAGCAATAGTCAAATTCGATACCCTGGCCTATGCGGTTGGGGCCCCCGCCCAGGATCATGATTTTACGGCGGTCGCTCACCTCCAGGGTGTCGGGCGCGTTATAGCTGGAATAGTAGTAGGCGGCATCGTCCACCCCGCTTACGGGCACCGCGTGCCAGCCTTCTACCACCCCAAGGGTCTTGCGCTGATCGCGGATACGTTTTTCGGAGATGCCCAGCAGACGGCTGAGGTACTTGTCTGAAAAACCGTCTTTTTTGGCCCGGGTGAGGAGCTCGCCTGGCAACTCGCGGCCTTTATGAGAAAGGACTTCCTCCTCCAAATCTACCAGCTCTTTCATCTGCTGCAGAAACCAGTGTTTGATGTGTGTAAGATTGAAGAGGTCTTCAAGATCCGCACCCTTGCGGATGGCCTCATACATTATAAACTGCCGCTCAGAAGATGGCTCGCGCAGCATGGCCATGAGCTCGGGCAGGGACTTGCGGTTAAAGTCTTTTGCAAAGCCCAGACCGGGGCGGTCGTTCTCAAGAGAACGGATGGCCTTCTGCATGGCCTCCTTATAGTTTTTGCCAATACTCATGACCTCGCCCACGGCCTTCATCTGGGTGCCAAGTTTGTCTTCAGAACCTTTAAACTTCTCAAACCCCCAGCGGGCGAACTTGACTACTACATAATCGCCCCAGGGTGTGTATTTCTCCAGGGTGCCCTCGCGCCAGTAGGGGATTTCGTCCATGGTAAGCCCGCCGGCAAGTTTGGCGGAGATGAGGGCGATGGGGAAACCGGTGGCTTTGGAGGCCAGAGCCGAGGAGCGGGAGGTGCGCGGGTTAATCTCAATTATGACCACGCGATCGGTTTTGGGATCGTGGGCAAACTGCACATTGGTGCCGCCGATTACGCCGATTGCCTCTACTATTGCGTAGGAATACTTTTGCAGGCGCTCTTGCAGCTCTTTTGAAATAGTCAGCATGGGGGCGGTGCAATAGCTGTCGCCGGTGTGAACGCCCATGGCGTCGACGTTTTCTATAAAACAGACAGTGATCATCTGGTTTTTGGTGTCTCTGACAACCTCCAGCTCCAGCTCCTCCCAGCCCAGCACGCTCTCCTCAACCAGAACCTGGCACACCAGGCTGGCCGAAAGCCCGCCTTTGACTACGGTACGAAACTCTTCCATATTATAAACCAGGCCGCCACCGGTGCCGCCCATGGTGTAGGCGGGGCGGATTACGCAGGGGAGGCCAATATCCTGAACCATTGACTCTGCCTGCTCCAGGGTGGTGGCTATGTGGCTTTTGGGCATTTCTATGCCCAGGGTGTTCATGGTGTCTTTAAAAGACTGGCGGTCTTCGCCGCGCTCTATAGCGTCGATATTAACACCGATAACGCTTACACCGTATTTTTCTAAAATACCGGTTTTATAAAGCTCCGAGGAGAGGTTGAGGGCGCTTTGCCCACCCAGATTGGGTAACAGGGCATCGGGCCTTTCTTTGGCGATGATCTCCTCCATCCGTTTGATATTAAGCGGCTCGATATAGGTGATGTCCGCAGTGCCCGGATCTGTCATTATGGTGGCCGGATTGGAGTTGACGAGCACAATTTCGTACCCCAACCCACGCAGGGCTTTGCAGGCCTGTGTGCCGGAATAGTCGAACTCGCAGGCCTGGCCTATTATTATGGGACCTGAACCGATAATCATGACTTTTTTTATGTCTTCGCGTCTGGGCATGGGGATTCCTCTCGTTATTGTTTGATTTTACCGTGTTAAAAAATACATACAAAAAGTTGATTATAAATACTGTTTTCACAAATAGACGGGGTGGTTTCAAAAATTGAAAACCAGGAGGCCCTGGTTAATGCGGCAATTTCTGACATTAAACCATGGAGTGTATGTTGCGGGTGTCAAGCCGACCGAGGCGGGTTTGTCTCTGCTAAGCGTCCGTCACTTCGGGTGGTTCAAAACCAAAACCAATTCATCATAAGCGTCCAGATGCCTGGTTCATACACCCTGCGTATCGTGGATGTCAAGGGGGCTGTTTTCGGGGCATTTCGCCTTAGGTTTGGGATGAGGTGTTTTGGAGTTTAAAGGGAGGCGGATATTCTTAGTTCATACATTGTGCAATTTTATGATGTGAATGATGTTATTCAACAGCGTTTTTTGGTATGTTTGTCAAATGGGTTCAATAGTGACAGTACAATCAAATT
>CAZRWX010000282.1:0-3745 GCA_964603925.1 uncultured Bifidobacteriales bacterium
TCATAGTTGTTTTTTACCCATAGATTCTGCTATAGAGCCTAAATTATAACCCGAGAGACTCATGCGCAGTTTGCTGCGCAGTTTGCTGCGCAGTATGTGAAAATTATCTGTTAAAATGCCATAGAATCAGGAGTTTTAACACGGATGCTGGGGCATAATCGCTTAAAACAGCATTTAATAGCAAAATTTTAAAAAAAAACGTGCCCATTGTGTAAAAAAATGCCAAAATAAGTGTATGAAGAATCAAAATAACCGTTGGTATGACGAACATAAAGATCTGGCAAATTTTCTTGAGCTTTTTAAGGACATGGAGAATGATGTGCGCGACAAGCATGTAAGCGCCGTTATCTCTCTCATTAAACAGCTGGATCCGGACGCTCTGTCATTTGATAAGGCATTTAATTTCCCTCTGGATATTAAGCGCCGGCGCTGGTACGATTCGGACCCCTACATGTGGTTGGTGATCAACACACTGGAGCTGGTCAATCAGGCTGTTCTTGACGCGGTGATCGACTATTTTAAAAATAATATAAAGAAGTGACCTGTTTAACTTGTAAGGTCAGTTAATAAGACAGCGTCTCAATCTAACAAACATGGAGTTTCATGGATTCAGTAAATATTGATAAAAAAGAAATTGCTGAAGATATGCTCCAGATCATGAGCATAGCCCATCATTACCGTACGGATGTGGGTGATGAGGATTCCATCGTTCTATTGCAGATTATGAAAGAGTGGGCTTATAAAATGGGTCTGGATATAGACGAAAAAATGAAACGCTATTACCATCATATTAATGAAAATGAGGCGCGGCAGCTTCGGGAGTCCTATAAAGAGAAGTCCAGCAAGTAGCCCATTGCGGCAGTCTGAACCCTCAGGTCCTGTATTTCCGGCCCCTGTTTTTAAGCAGTCAGAATTTTGTCCGGTCGATATAATTCGCATTTTTAATCCTGCTTAAGGCCATTATCGGTTACATATATAACAGGTTGACTGCACTGCTGAAACTTCCCTACAGTCTCATTTATGTTTTCAAACTGAGCATTGCGATCAGGATCTGATAGTGCCTCTCTACTCTTGCAAATCCAGCGAAGAGCTGACATAGGATCGCCCCGTTTACAGTTCAGTAACCGCTATCCCATAGTGTTAAAAGCTATTACACTTTTCTTTCTAAAATAGGCCCAATGCCTGTATAATGACCCTGTTTATTGTTAATTTTTATCAAATATCTCCTTAGCGCCTGCTTTTACGGGCCGGATGTGGATCAGTTTATTTATAAGTTTTGTCTTGGGTGAAATATGCCAAAATTTCTTATTCCATTTTTCCTTCTTACAGCTTTACCGGTATGGTTCTACTCTCCCGTTCTGGCTGCGCAGCCCCAGGCTTCGGCTCCATCACCACAGGCATTGGACAAAGAAGCTGTTAAGGCCTTTTATTTCGAGGGTGAATTCGATAAGGTTATCAATATTCTGGAGCCCTGGCGCAAGGCCAACCCCAATGCTTCATTAGCCGACATGGTCTTCATTTATAAATACCTGAGCGTGGTCCATGCCGCTAACCCGGCCACCCGCAAAAGGGCGGAGAGCTATATGTACCAGCTTCTCAAGCTCAAACCCACCATAGAGCTTCTGGACATGTACATTTCAGACAGTATAGAGGGCATTTTTAAGGATGTCAGAGCCGATTTCAGCGCCAGGGAGGCATATCTTAAAAAGCAAAGGGGTAATCCAGATTCTGTTAACTCCGGTGTAAGCAGGTATTCACAGCCGGGGGCATCTGCCGCAGCGGCTGGTACGGTTCCCTCCCAGCCTGCTGCCGCAAATAAAACCAGCAAAAAATGGGTCTGGCTTACGTTGGGGGGCACAGCGGTGGCAGGGGTGGTTGCCGCCTTTTTGCTGCTCAGCCCTGATGAGGCTCCGGCACCAGGGGCTCCGGGCAGTTTGACTAATTCCAAAAATTAGAAAGGTACCATCATGAAGATTGGGTTTTATTTTCTCATATTTTTAGGGCTCATTTCCGTGTTTTTTCCTTCGTGTTCCAGTCCGGTGGCGGTCGATCCCGGTACTCTAATTTCCATGGAAAATCCCGATTCACTTTATACAGAAACTGACAGCATACAGGTAATCATCAAATATGGTGATAAAACTCTGGAATTATATTCCGGTGCCTCCGGGTCTGTCGGTTTTCATGGCCCTTATACTAAGCTGGTACACGATTATAACGGCGGCCCTGTTGAGCTTATTATTATCCAGTACGATTCCACAGGTCTGATACTCTATGCCTCTTCGGTCTCTTATAATCCCATAGAGGGCGGCAAACTTGAAAAAGACACCGTTATTGTACTGGACTCCTTAATTGAATTTGTCAAGCCCACAGTGCAGTCAGCTTTTTTGCTGGATTCTCTGTACATTAAAAATGATTCAGCCTCAAACTACGGCGCCTTGCGTATTTATGGTTACAATGAAAAGCAGCAGCTCATAACTCTGCAAGTTTACAATGGTGATTTTAACACTCTCTCGGGTGTCAGCGCCTCTGTCACACTCCTGTCCACCTACAACCGTTACGGCAAGGAGCACACTCATCTCAGCGTAACCGGCGGTGAGAGTGTGGACAGTGTATTTGCCTATACTATTACCGGTCTATTAAAAGAGGTTACCGTTACCCGGCAATCTAATGTAGAAAAGGACATCTTTACTTACAGCGGCAGCACACTAACCCAGTCAGCCCATTACAGCAACAGCACCCCCACCCGTGTTGTACGTCATGAGGTTGATGCTGTCACTGGCCGGCCTCAGGTAGACTCAGTATTTACTATCAGCGACGGCAAACAGTTAACAACTATTATCAAATATCTCTATACCGATTCATTATTAGTATCTGTCCAGTTTTATGAGAGGGAGGGTGTGGAGCTCTACAGGTCCCAGGAGTTCACCTATAACACTCAGGGGCGGCTCATAACCACTTCCACTTATTTGGAGGGCGGCGCTCGCGTTTTATCAGAGTCAATGTCCATTTCTTACGACGCAAACGGCAACCACAATACAGCCATTACAACCGATGGGGATTCCGTCATTATCAGCTATTACAAATACGTTTACAAGTCTGTTAGTCCCGCAAACCTGCTTGCAAAAGTTATGAGCGGTGCACCCTATGCAGATTTAACTTCAATATTAAACAGGCTGGCCTATTGGTCTCTGGCCGGTAATCATACAGAGGCAGGGAGATAAATTATGAATCTTAAAATAATCACAATCACGTTCACACTCGCTTCCCTGGTTATGGGTTTCGAGACACCCTTCACCCCTTACCGTGACGGTACAGCCTCTGTTGTAGATGGCGCCACCGGCAGGGCAAAGTATCTGGAGATTAAGGCCGGGGAAAAAAAGGCATGGGTGGATCATGTATTGGAGAATATTATAACAGAGGGTCTTACAGGGGCCAGGCTTACCATATATTTGCAGCAGGTCACATTCGGAGGCACACTTAAAGTGTATCCCGCCTCCAGTCTGGCAAACTTCGAAAACCAGATGCCCTACGAAAAGCTGTCCTGGGGCCAGTCGCTGCCGGTTGGTTCGGTCGTTATCAGTCAATCTCAATTAATGGAGAGCGTTGTTTCTATAAAGCTGGACTCCACCTTTTTAGCTAACATAGACAACTATGCGGGTCTTATACTCGCCGGGGACAATGGCTTAAATATTGAGATAGGCGCTCTGGAGGGTTCCCGCGGGGCCATACTTTATCTGGAATACAC
>CAZRWX010000283.1:0-3742 GCA_964603925.1 uncultured Bifidobacteriales bacterium
GAACTGGTCGAAATGACAAAATTGGAGCATCTATGGTACCTGAGTAGTTACAATTCTTCCCATAATAAGCTTGCTTTTTCATCAGACCGCTGTCACACCTACCACCTCTTCGGCCAGCTTTTTAATCCCTTTAAAATCCACTTTGCCTGTGCCCAGTTTGGGTATATCCTCAACCTGGAAAAACTCCCGGGGCTGCATCAGGGGTGGGATTTTTTCACGGATTGTTTTTTTGAGGGCATCTACATCCAGGCTGCCGCTATACAGCAGGATAACTTTTTCACCCTTGGCGCTGTCGGGCAGGTTAACGGCGGTAAATTCTATATCGGCATTGGTTATTAATTCGGACACCAGGGCTTCCACACTGCTTAAGCTTACCATCTCACCGCCTATTTTGGCAAAGCGCGAATAGCGGTCCAGTATAGTGAGAAAACCATCGGCGTCTACCTGACCTCGGTCGCCGGTCTTATACCAGCGTATACCGTCCTGCTCCACTATTACATCAGCGGTCTTTTCGGGTTCACCCAGGTAACCTTTCATAATCTGGGTGCCGCCAATTAATATAAGGCCCGCTTCCCCAGCCGGGAGCGTGTCCATAGTCAGGGGGTCAACTATTTTAAAACGGCTGCCGGGCAGGGGCAGGCCCACAGTGCCGGGTTTATGGCCTGTCTGTATATCACCTGTATGGGAGAGCAGTATGTCTGGTATATTGACACCGGCTACTGGTGTGGTCTCTGTGGTGCCATAGCCTTCATAAATATCTTTGGCGAACTTTTCCTTAAAGGCAGTTCGTACCTCCTTGCGGAGCTTTTCGGCGCCGGCAACCACCAGGCGCAGGCTCTTAAGCATAAGGGGGTGTACGCGGGGACTGCGTTCATATAATCTTAAAAAGGTGGCTGTGGCGCAGAGTATGGTTACATTGTGAGCGGCTATTAGCTTACCTATGGTTTTGGCGTCTGTGGGGTCGGGGTGGCACACTATGGGGATGCCCTCAATTAAGGGCAGAAACGTGGTGATTGTGAGCCCAAAGGCATGGAACAGCGGCAGCGCACACAGCATTATGTCATTCTGGTCAGCGTTAATAACGCTGGCAGTTTGTTTAAGGTTGCCCATGATATTAGTGTGGGAGAGCTGTATGGCCTTAGGGACGCCCTCACTACCGCTGGAGAAAAGGATAGCGGCGGTATGCTCCATAGTTATATGCGGGCAGTACAGGGCGCGCAGTATTGCCGCTGGCAGTAGCCTGACCTGCAGTAGTTTTAATAGTAAATACCATTTGGGTAGAGATTTTTTAATGTCCTCCATATACAATACCTTACGCCCCTCAAAGAGCGGCGTCATATCAATGTTACGGCCTTCAAGTTTTTGGAGGAATAAACGGCTGGTTAATATGGTATCGATATCAGCCTTTACCGCACCCTTGTCAAGCACCGCCGGGTCGGTGGTGTAATTAAGGTTGACCACAGTGCGGCCGCGGAACAGTACGGCCATATTGGCTATTACACCGCCGGCGGCTGCTGGGAGCAGTATGCCCACATGGGGCCCTTTACCCAGGAGGCTTTTAAGTTTTGAGGAAAAGGCAAGCACAGCGGCCAGAAGGCGGGTATATGAAAGGGCGCCGCTGGCAGAATCATTGAGGCAGATACGCCCACCCATGTCCCTGGCTGTCTGCAGGAAGGAGTGGGGCAGGGGGGACAGGTTTTCGGCGTAATGCTTCCAGGAGTAAATGGAAGTCTCCAGCACCCGTTGTTTTACAGTTACCGCTGTTGCGGAGTCTGTCAATGGTTTGCCGAAACAGACAGTAACGGGCCGTACACCTGTATTTAGTGTGGTTTTGCGGTGCTTTGCGGTGGCGTAAGAGGCGCGGCTGCCCCACAGGCCGCCCAGGTAAAAGGGTATGATGCTGGCGCCGGTGTCTTTTGCGGCCTTTTCGAAACCAGTGCGGAATATGCTGAGGTGGCCGTTATGACTTATGTGGCCTTCGGGGAAGATACATACAACTTTTCCCTCTTTTAAATATTCATGCACCGTTAAAAGGGCGTCCCTGCTGGTGCCGCGCGTTATAGGTATAACTTTGAAGAATTTGAGAATATGAGTGAGGTACCACTTTTGGTAATAGGCACTGTGCATTACAAAACGCACGCTGCGGGGGCACGCCATTTGCAATATGGCCCAGTCCAGCCAGCTTATGTGGTTGCCTAAAAGCAGTACACCCCCCTGCCCGGGTATGTTTTTAAGACCCAGAACCTGCAGCTTGTAATGCTGTGAAAAAAGAAAGCGAACCATAAAGTAAACGAGTGACTGGGGGATTTTAATTACAGTATAAAAGGTGCCTAAAAGTATGATTACAAAAAGGATTGTAAAAACTGATTTTAAAGGAAGCTCTAAGTAAGCAAATATTATAGAGCCGCCCAGGAAGGCAAGCATGATTAAGTTGTGGATAAAATTTTTACCGGCCAGTATTCTACCAAGCTCATTTTCCCGGGCATGAAACTGGATAAGGGTGTTAAGGGGTACAACAAATACACCGCCGAAGAACCCGAATGCAAGGCTTACAGCGCCCAGAACATATTCATTGGTAAGCTGAGGCATGATGAACAGGAAAAAGGACATGCCAATAGCACCTAAGGGTATAATGCCGGTCTCAATAAAATTTTTACTGACTTTACTGGCGAAAATTGAACCAAGTATAATACCCACACCTGCCATGGCCAGTATGCCGTTAATGACTATGGTATTAGTCTGACCAGTTACCTCTTTAATAAAAGGACTGAAAGATGATACTATAACCTGATTAACACCCCAGAATATGCCAAGACCCATAATGCTTAAGCGGATAATGGGCTGAGACCATATTTGCCTGATATTGACCCGCAGGTTTTCCATCTTGATGTATTTATCATATTCAAATTTAAGGTCTGGGTCTTTTTCCCTTAACTTTGGCAGGCCTACGGCCATAAACCGCTCTATTATACAGGTGGCTACGAGGAAGTAACCCAGGGGCTGTATGCTTTTAAGAATTTCCGGGACGGAGGCTCCATCACCCGGGTAGAATATTTCAAAGAGTATGGAATAAAAGAAGGTGCCAAAAAGTATAGCCGCAATGGTGACTGCCTGTACTGCGCCATTGGCTGGCGCCAGGGCCTCTTTACCTACCAGTTCTTTTATATAACCATATTTTGCCGGTGAATAAATTGCGCTTTGCAGGGCCAGAATAAAGGTAAGGCCAAAGGCCATCCAGAAGGCGCCCATGGCATAGCTTATGGTAATGAGGACTGTAATGGGTATAGCCAGACCAGCGGCAAAGGAGATTATTTTATTCTTGGGATATTTGTCCGCAATATACCCGGCTGGTGTAAATGTCATTACAAATGGCAGAAGTATGAGGGCATTAGCGATAGCTATAAGGCCCATTTGCTCTGACCCGCTCCTGGTTTTAATCAGGATATTTACAATTACAATTTTATGACCCAGGTCCGTAAATGCATTGAGGAAGGCCACCGCCAGGTATGGTAAAATACCCTTGTGCTTCCATATAGATGTCCCCATTGAATCCTCCATTTGCTGCTTAAATTTAAATGTAACAAGAGCAATAGCTGTGCCAGAGCATTTAGTTTGTGCTTGATTGAGATGTACCTTTATTTATCTGTCAGGTAGCGACTGTTTTTAGACCGATGCAGTTATGAATAAACATTGCCCTTTCCCCCTCCCCCCCTGTTCTTACTATTCGGGGGAGGGGGTCAGG
>CAZRWX010000284.1:0-3740 GCA_964603925.1 uncultured Bifidobacteriales bacterium
AAGGCAATAGCTGCCGGATAAGTGTGTGCGGCCCTGCCGGACGCGCCCTGTAGGGTGCGCCTTAAAGGGCTTCATTAACGATAAGCGGTCCGGAGAACCCGGGCTGCTTTTTTTACTTAAAAACCAATTCTAATAGTAATTCCCGCCAGAAGCCCATTTTTGAAGGCACTAAAACTGCCATCCGGGTCTTTAAGCTTCTTACTTTGAACAGGAGCGCCGTCATTAGATACACCGGTACTCAAATTGGTATACAGCGGGAGTGCATAACTGATTTTGCCGGCTAGATGTATACTCCCATACTGCCAACCAGCCTGAAGCTGTGGAGAGACAAACAGCATCTGCCCTTTGAGGGCATAATCCATTATACCAGAAGTATCGGAAGGGAGATTACCGTATCGCTTAATTGATTCCATCCTGGATACACCATTAATATCAAGCCAGCTTAATGGTGTCCCCAGCATAAAAAATGTGTGCTTTCTGACTATACTGAGGTTTGGTATGCATCTATAAGTTTTAAATACAATATTGCCATTGAATAATTCCGCTGGCCGAGAAGTCAGACCCAACCAATAAATACTGAACCATTCCATGTTAAAACGATGGTAATTAAAGGTTTCCCAGGAACTTTCATCATTTGAGGATGTACTGAGACGGTAATAATTATACTGACCGCTAATATGAAAACGCCACCAATTACTGAAATCGCAATCCCAGTCTTTTCTAGCCTCCATATGCGACCAGAAGTTATCAGATTTGCTATAATGAAAGCGTTTTTCACCATCATTCCCAGGAAGTTTCATACCCTCGCTTATTACATTACCCCTACCGACTTTGGCTGATAACACAAGCCTGTTAAACATGCCCGAATACCACTCCAGCTTGGCCCCACCGGAAATATTTGCACTGGAATCATAAACCCAGTATTCAGTATCCGGACGCACAGGATGACTGTTTCCTCCCTCTACTAAAAAGCTCAAGGCCATTAAGGGAAATTGATGACGATAAAGAGCGCTCCAGTTAGAAACATTTGTATGATAGAGACCTGTTACCGGGTTTATATCCTCAAGGTCAGGGGAGCTAACCGTTACATCTTCGGTTAATGTGCTCTTTTTATAAGCCAGCTCCAGATAAAACTGGGAACGCCAGCCCAACTTAAGAGCGCTTTCATAATCATAAACGTCAAAAAATCCCCACCGAGATGATGTAAGCCCAAAATTATTAAGACTGCCACCTATTTCCTGAGGATTAGAAAACTCCAGTTTAGTGTCGAAAATAAAACCCGGCCAAAGAAAATAGCCCGACTGAAAAAACACGCCAATTGGATAATTAATCCGTTTCAATTCTATACTGACTGAATCCGCCGGCCCCCAGGCGAAAAAATGAGCCCCCTCCTCCTGACGCCGGCCCCCATAAACTTCCATCATGGGCAAAGGGCGCGCCTGCAGCCGCACCCGACTGTAACGGTTAACCACCTGGGCGGCCAGTGAAGTGTCACGCTCATATGAGAGCGTGGGAGCCAGGGTATAATTTAATGTAAGTTCAAACTTTTTGAGTGAATCCAGGAAACAGAAAGCCGATAAATGAAAAGGAGCCACCTCCCGGGCCAGGGCGATATCCTCTAATGAAGCGCCGGATGCCCCTAAAAGGCGAAATGGCTCCATGGCACAAATGGACACCCCCCATAGTAAGGAGACCGTTATAATTATGGTTCTGATCATGACCATTTTAATTTAACAATAAAAATGCCCGCGATAACGCGGGCATTTTCAAGCTTATATTACAGACTATCAGGGTGCTATTTCTTGACCCGTAACAGGCTCACTGCTGCTGCCCGCCATAACATCTTCTGCGCCACCATCCAGATAATAGATAAGCCAGTCCAGATCAGAGGCGCCTGCGCCCGGCTTAATGTATTGGCAATCCCAGTAATCGCCCTCATGGGCTTGATCACTGGTAACGGTAACCTGGGTATTGGTGTTCCAGTCCATACAGGTTTCCATAAGGCGCGGCTGTAAATCCTCCATGGAGGCTACAGTCTCCCAAATATTATCGGCTGTGAGATTGGGGAAAATACCGCCGAATGTGGGATCACGAAAAATGATTTTGCCTTTGAAGTCTAAAACACCGTCTATCTCATCAATATTATCAAAATCCAAAGTTCTAACTCCTGCTGCATTGGTAAAATAAATAGGGCCTTTGGATGTTTCACTGATATCGCTAACATACCTTTGCCCAGTTTCATCAGAATACCAGTCGGTGTCGGATCGGACTATGTCGTTCCACTCTTCATAGGGATTCCAGGCAAAATAAGGCAGGAGGCCCTGGTAGCCGTCTATATCAAAAAACTTGGGCAGATTGATTTTAATGGTCTTAGTGCCTTTGGCATAAGTTAAGGTTACTTCGCCCTGGAGATACTTTTTAGACTTCTCCAGTTGGGTAATGGCCTCGGTAAAATCGGCAGGGTCTACATCGTCTTCGGCACCCTTACCCACACGGTAGGGGTCATTTTCCTGAGTGGATACAGGGTCTTTGGACTCATCAATACCTTTTTGCAGGCCTGCCTGAAAGTCGCCTATGGCGCCTAAAAGCAGGGCGGGCACACCCTTCCAGCGGGACTTCCACTCTGTGCGGATACGGGTAAAATTACTACCGGCAGCAGTCAGGCTTTTGGCGTGATCCAGATAACGCCGCTGGTCGGCGGTTAAATTATCCAGGCTGTTATCGTCAAGTTCTGTAAGAGACTCTATCCACTTATAATCGCCATCTACCATAAGGTCGTCTACATTATGTGATACAATGGCCAGACAGAATGCCAGGGCCACTTTGGTACCGGCTAAAAGAGGACCCACCTCGCCATTGTCCAGCTGAACGGTATGCTTGGTACCGTCATCATCCGTAATGGTAAGATTAAACTCAAACGCGCCGTACGCCAGTATAGTTGTCATACGCGCAATGGCAGAATCCAGCTTGGGGATAATTGTATTGGCGACCAGATCCTGAACCTCTTTTACTGTAACAGGAGCTGTATTTGCCAGACCCCTGGAAAGCTTGAGCAGGGCCACTGGCGCCTTGGTGGGTGTAATATTAAGAAAATCGAATGCCCGTTTGGGGGTGGATGTGCCGCCTTCGGAAGCATCCATGCTGTCTACAACATCCTGAACATGGTTTACAAATTCGTCCAGTTCCGGGTCTTCCATGGTCATAATAACAGAAGCCACTGTTTTGCCAAAAAGCGCGCCGCAATGACCAGGCGCCGCAATTAGGGCTTTATCGTATAAATCGAAAGCCTCGCTGGGAGTAAGCGTGCGCGCCCTCTCCCATTCACCCTGATCCAGCTCCTCGGCCATATCCTGTATACTGCTGACCGCCTGCTCATTGGCAAGAGCAACGAGGGAGTCCCCAACCCTTTTCTGAGCTATAGTGAGATTTTCTGAACAGCTGCCGACAACGATATCGTCGGGACCCTTAGTTAGATCAATTGCAGGATCTTCCTTTTCATCATCCCCGGATAGACCCGGAATACAACCGACCAGTAATAAACCGAGTAATGTGGCTAATAAAACTTTGATTTTCATAATACCCTCCATGAAATTCAGTTGTTAAAAAACTAAACCGAAAAAAACCGTAACACTGATTGTGCGCCTTACCTATTCTATAAAATTAAATATCGAAGGACAACAATTTTTAATTAGTTACTGTTCAGGATAAGAAGAATTTACATGCCATACTTCGACTCCGCT
>CAZRWX010000285.1:0-3682 GCA_964603925.1 uncultured Bifidobacteriales bacterium
ACGAAGTTTCGCTATCTTTTTTTGGATTATTTAACTCAGGAATGATAAAATCTTTTGATGAAAATATTTAAAGAAACAGGCAGAATTCTGACCGAAGGCGCCAGAGCCCATGCTCAGTGGGAGCTGGAGGTTTCTAAAACCATATTCTCCAGCAAACGGCGCATTGCCGTGCTCATACTGTTGTGCGTCCCCATTTTTGCTGTCATTGCTTATGCCGCCCAGGGCACAGAGGCCTCTGCTTCTGTATTGCCAGATTTCCTGGGGGGCAAAAAGGCCTACAGCCCGGCTTTTTACAGTTTACAGATTTTCATACTATCCATTTTCGTAGGCATGGGTGCCGGCCTTATTACCGGCTGTATAGGCGCCGGCGGTGGTTTTATTATTGCACCCGCCCTTATGAGCGTGGGCGTTAAGGGTATACTGGCCGTAGGCACCGACCTGTTCCATATTTTCGCCAAAGCCATTATGGGCAGCGTACTTCACCGTAAATTAGGTAATGTAAGTGTGCCCCTGGCAGTAGTCTTTTTAGTGGGCGCTATTATAGGGGCCACAGCAGGCGGCATGATCAACCGGTTCTTTTACGAGATCAACCCGGTTTTAAGCGATGCCTTTATTACGATTATTTATTCCCTTATGCTTGGTTTTCTGGGGGTCTATGCCATGACCGATTTCCTCAAAACCCGCAAAACAGAGTCTGTCACTATGGCTTCAGCCACCGGCGGGGAGCCCATCCCCAGCCATGGTCAGGAGGGTGCAGACCTGGCCAGCATGGCCCAAAAGCTGCAATCTATTCATATCCCCCCTATGATCAAGTTCGATTTTAAACTTAAAGAGGGTGGCCGCAGCATCTCCTGGGTTTTCCTGGTTCTAAGCGGTTGTCTGGTAGGCATGGCCTCGGGCATTATGGGTGTGGGCGGCGGCTTCCTTACTTTTCCCATATTTGTCTATATGCTTGGGGTCAGCTCTATGACTACCGTGGGCACGGATATTTTCCAAATAGTATTTACGGCCGGTTATGCCTCTGTCAGCCAATACGCTATATACGGCTTCATATTCTATACCCTGGCCATGGGCATGCTTCTGGGCTCTCTTGTAGGTATTCAAATAGGAGCCTTTGTCACCAAGGTTGTCACCGGCACCACTATCCGGGGCTTTTATGCTCTGGCGGTTTTAGCGGGGTTTGTCAACCGCATATTCGCCCTTCCAGCCAAGCTGGCCGAGCTGGGTTACCTTCCTATATCAAAGTCCGCCTGTGGGGTTATAGAATCAATAGGCATATTCGCGTTCTTCATAGTCATTGGCATTTTTAGTATATGGGTAATAGGCACGTTTTTCCGAAATATCGGTAATTTGCGCCATGGGGGGGGCATACATGTATAACGACCCTAAAAAGCTTTTTCTGGGCATTGGCATGCTTATTGGTTTTTTCGCCATTCTATTTGCCATTTTCTCTCCTATTTTTCAAGGCAAAAACGGCCTTCAGTTTTTAGACAATTTATACAACTCCATCTCCAAGGGCTCCGCCTATTACATCCCCAAAGTCACCAAAGAGCTCAAGCCCGTACACACTATCCCTGTGGACATTAGCCTGCCAAAGTCCGAGCTTGCCGCCCCGGAGCAGGTAATGCAGCAGTATCAGGCTGCGGGTCTCACTGCCCAGGTTATTGGAGCCAATGTGCGCCTTCAGGGCAATCTGGGCCCCATGCTGGCATCCTGCCTGGCAGATGCGGAGCTTTTATATCATAATAAGGATCAGGATCTTCAAAACAAGTATCAGTTTTCCGGCCGGCAGGCCTTATATAACTGGTGGCTGTCCTTAAATCTGGCAGAAAAGGATCTTAAGAAACAAAAAAAATTCAAAGAGGCTAAAGCTGTATCCATGGTTATCAAAAAAGCCGTAGAGCCCTCTTATAACTATGCGGGCATCCAGCCACAAAACATTTCCGACAAATGGGGCATAGTGCTTTTATCCCTTGTTTTTTATGTGGCCTACACCCTGTGGTTCGGGTTCGGCATCCTCTTTACTTTTGAGGGCCTGGGGTTTCATTTAGAGCACTAAGTCTCTGCTACGCAGAGAGCTCTGCTACGCAGAGGGCCTTCTGCATATTTGAATTCATAGAAGTGGTATGGCTAAAAACTTGAAGCTTAACACAATGCCCTTAGCCCCAGGCGTTGTAGTCTTTGCCTGAAATCATCAGCTTCATATCGTCCACTACGTTTTTTACTCCCGGGACACTTTGGGCTATTTTTATAATATCGCCTCGGGCGCTGTCTGCACCCGGGTCGCCTTTTAAATGGATAACGCCCATATCTCCGCACTCAGGGAACAAATTAAGGCCCTCTGTGCGTTCATCGGCCATAAGCCTAACCCTGACCTGAGAAGCAAGATTAAGCTGTTTGAACTTTTCGTCTGAAAATGCCGAGGGGACAAAGGGCTCCTGGCCGGCACACGCGGCAACTGTATGTGCAGCGGCCTCTACATTCATAGAATTAATATTAACCATGAGGTCAAAGCGGGAATAATCATACCAATCCAGGTTAAACATGAACTTCATCCACTTCACCCTTTCCTCATCAGTATCATGATTATATTGTATAGCCTCATCCCGGGTCATCTTTTGAGTCTCCATGGCCTTTTGAGTACGAAACTCCATATTGGCGATAACCTTAACATTAAGCACACAACAGTCGTGCTGCAGCAGTACTGAACCCGCCAGGCCATGGTATACAATGTTGTCCCGGGCGGCCTGCTCCAACAAAGCGGCCCTGGCAAAAGCAAGGTAGCGGATTTTAGATTTAGTAAAGCGCTGCCAGAACGAGGGTGCTTTTGACAGGGCATTCTTAATATCGACCTCGGAGGCCCCAAACTCAGCCGCCCGGCTAAAAACCATCTCCCGGCTTACACATTTGTAGCCAAGCAACTCAGCCACACGCTCTGCAACTAATTTGCCCCCGGCATAACTCCCCCTGGAAATAGTAATAACCGCCATAATAACCTCTTGGTGAATTTGTCTTACATCTTATAAAAAATTAGCACTATAAAGAGCCCTTTGCCATAAAAAACAGCCGCACCATCTATTTACAGGGGTTGTTTTTAGGACGCTTGCGTTGTTGGGTTTCAACGATATTATCCAGATCGCCTTGTTTTAAAGCGGATTTTACAGCATCTCTTATAAGCGCTGCTCCCGCGGGCGCAGCACCGCCTGTGGATACAGCAATACAGAATTTATCGCCTTTGTAAACAGCAGGAGAAATAAAATCACACAGTTCAGGGTCATCTACCACATTGGCCGGTATACCCCTGCTGTTTGCATCTTCCTTTATGCGGCGGTTAAGGGCCCTGTCACTGGTACAGGCGTAAACCAGAGAATATTGCCCCATATCAGAACTTTCGTAGGCTTTTTCCAGAACAGTAATTCCGAAATTCTTTACCTCGGGGACTACCTCCAGAGCCAGAACCGTAATATACCTGGTAAATTGTATAAGCGCATTTAGTTTATTAACGGCCACAGCGCCACCGCCAACAAGAAGAATAGGCTTATGAGATACATCAAAGAAGACAGGTATATAATTCATTATTAAAGCGACGACATTAAACTGGCGGCCCAGTCCCTTCGGCCGCCGGCATGTATATGGGTATAGGTGGCGAAAACATTTTTATATACCAGGCCCTCCCGCTCCT
>CAZRWX010000286.1:0-3661 GCA_964603925.1 uncultured Bifidobacteriales bacterium
AACAACTGTGGAATTGGTCGAAATGACAAAATTGGGGCAGCTGTAGTACCTGAGCAGTTACTAAAATAGTTAAAATCAGAAACCCCAATTACCTGAAATTACCCACAGGCTGCACCATCTCCTTAACCGGCAGGGTGTATTTGCCGATACCAAGTTTTTCATATCGAAGGCGAAGAACTTTATGGATATCCTCCAACTGTTGACCCGGAGGCATAAACAGTTTAACCTGTAATACCTGGACCTTGGAGTTTTTTAGTTTGGGAACATCCAGAAGCGAACCAGTAAGCATTGTTTTTGAATCAACATAACCCCTGAGCCCGCTGTTGAGCTTAAAGCTGACATCGGTGTCCCGGGGGCTGGTAATACCCTGATAGCCTATGCAGATATCATAACTTTCAAAACTGAATTGGTAATGACGGTGTTTTATATCATAGGCGGAATAAAGCAACAGGGGGTAACCCTCATCAAGCAGTATCTGAGCATCCATAACACTTACATTCTCCAGAGCAATGCTGGGGATCTCCTTACTGGGAAAACGATATTTCCAATATTTGCGTACATTATCCTGAATTACAGCTCTGAGCTTTATTATTTCCCTATGTTTCAACTTTAACCCGGCAACCATCTTCCAGGAGAGCTTAATTTCTTCAACATCCCTGTAGGGGAACTCTATCAGCACCTTTTCTGATAACAGGGAATCAGGATAAAGCCTGCGTAAATCAACATCAGCCAATTGGGGATTCTTACGAAGCTCTCTTGGTGTAGGCCCTACACCCCGGGGAACACAGCCAGACAATAGCAGAATAATGATGCCAGCTGCACTAAAAAGAAACATTGATCTCAGTTTTGGGGGGTAATCAGCTTGAAAAGGCCTTAAATACCAGCGGAAGCCCTTTTTCGACACTTTATCCCACATTTTACAACTATACCATTCACCCCCGGTTTAAGTCAAAATTTTGACTTTAACCATTATTATGTTCTCATACATTGCTTTTAACAAACACAATTTTACTTTTAAGCCGTGGAAAAAGTTTACCGTAAAATCGGTTACATTACCTGCTTCGCCATTCTCATTGTCCTGTTACTTATTTCCATATTTATGGGTAAGGATTTAAGCAAGGGCCCCAATACGTTATTAGTTAAATTTTCCAATGTTGGTACCCTTATTCCCCATGATCCGGTTCTTATGGCGGGGGTTACAATAGGCAGAGTCAGTGGTATCCGTTATGTTCCCGGTACAGCACTGGTTACCCTGGAGCTTTACAAACGTCTCAAAATACCAAAGGACTCCAGGATCATTAACTTTAATCATAGCCTTATGGGTGAACGCCTTATTCAATTTGAACGAGGGGCCTCTAAAATACCCATGGATTTCAGCCTGATTCAAGAGGGCCACTTTGAGCCTGGCATAGCCGAAATGCTCCATGAAGCTGACAAAATCGTGGATATGGTTAAAAGGTATAATTCCGTTGCATTACAATTAAAGAATGGCAATGACTCCACGGCTTCCATGATAACCATCTATCACAATGAAATTCTGCCTTTTCTGGCAAAATTCTCAGGTTTTCTGGAAGAACTCACTGTCATAGAGGGTATGGTAACAGATAAAGCCGATATGCTTGTGTTTTATATGGAGCAGCTCTCTGTGCTTACAAATAAGGCCCATAACCAGGTTCCCAAGCTGCTGTCACAATCACAAAATGCCGTTATGGGTTTGGCCAGAGCAGCTGACACAATTGCGGTTTCAGTTGAGGCCTTAAACAGGCAGTTAGACGAGGTTAACCGCAAAGGCACTTTGGCCAACGATCTAGTATATGAAAGGGAAATCTTTGAAATGCTTAAAAAACTGAACATTAGCCTTAATACTTTTGTTCAGATTCTTAAAGCAGAGGGGTTGGCGGATATTATCAATTTTTGGCGTAACGTCCACCTTATGGGCCGTAATCCCACAAAAAAAGGTCAAGATAAACTCTAGCGGCATAAGTACTGCCCTACCAGTTCCAATACTTTTAATTCATCATATAATTTGAATTGATTGCGGGTATTATCGCTGATTTGAGGTTTGTTAGAGAGGTATTGTTTTGCGCGACCCAGGTATTTTCTTATCATTTCTTCCTCCGTGATTTGAATTGAGTTTGTATTTCGGGGTATCATCCTTAACCTCCGGTTGTAACCTTACATTTTAAAGGTTAGACAACTGACTGTACTCAAGATAAACGCAATTGCCAGCGCGTAAGTTTTCGCAAAGAGGGTTCCAGCGAAGCTTTAACCAGACAAGACTTTCCATGGCGGAGATGTCAAAGGGGAGCTTATCGATCTGATTATTGGTTAAATCCAGATAAATAAGGTTATCCAAACCACGAAGACGCCTGGGGAGATACTTGATTTTGTTATTCTGTAAATAAACATATGCCAGTCCACTGAGCTTATGGAAATTATAAGGCAGCTTTTCCAGCTTGTTATCCGAAAGGTCTAATATCTGCAAGTGTTTAAGCTTAAGTACTTTAGCTGGTATTTTTTTGAGCTTGCGCCCTGAGAGATCCAGGGATATTACATGCTCTTCATCTACTTCAGTAATCTGAGAAACATTTACGGCGACCAAACCGCATTCGTCCAGAATTTCCCGTACTATTTTTAATTCGTTTTTGAGATTGTCGGCGAAAGACACCATGCAGGCCAACACTATTATTATTGCGATATTCCTTATCATTTTCTGCTCCTTCAGATTAGTGTACGTATAACCTGTAAAAGCAAACACCGGGCCAAAGTTAAAAATGGCCTTTACAGCCAGAAATCATATAAAGAATATTTCAGATACACAATAGCCGGTACTTTAATTTCCACCAGACTACATCATAGGGACATTTTTACCTGAACTACGATTTTTAAACAGTTTTTATTGAAAATATTTGAAATCATGTGACCGGGATCACACCCAAAATATTTTTCTTTAAATCAAATGAGTTTTCTGCCGATAAAGTGCCTTCAGCAAAATATCATGAATATTGGCCCAAATAGTATTTATCGCACGGAAATTTTTTCCTATCTCCTCTTTTATCTGTACTGGATTGTGGAAATGGGGACAGGTTTGCCTCGAGTTGGGGAACTTGATGACAGGGGACAGTTAATTTTGTCCAGATTCAGATTTGGGCTTTGAATAGTGATATTTTAACGCAAAAAAAAACCACAACTTTGTTATTTGTGATTTTTTAGTCTGGGGTAAATGGGCGAATTTATCGTTCTGCTTAAACGAAATTACCTGCTTTCACAGGTAAAGACGTAAAAAAGCAGACCTAAATGTTTGAAATACAGGCTTAGCCGTAAATATCTACTTTGCCCTCAGTAACACCGCCATCACCAGGCTGATTCCGCTCCTGAATAGCGTCTGCTTTGGCGTTATCTTCCTGTTTGGCATTTTTTAATACTTCTTCTGCCCTCATCAAACCAGTTGATGCACCCATACCGGGATTTTTGAGTTGTTCTGCGGATTGTACTGCCATTATGGCCTCCTCTGATCAAGTTAGTGTACGCTTCCCATACTATTATCGGACTAACTGGGGAAAACTTGAAGGAAAAATTATTTTTTTTTTGAACTTAATGTTTTTGAGCCAAATTCGAGATATTGTCAGGAATTTTCTCCTGAACAATCGTATTATTAGAA
>CAZRWX010000287.1:0-3647 GCA_964603925.1 uncultured Bifidobacteriales bacterium
TTAATACAGTCCTTTTGAGGAATATGTACGTCATTCATAATATTGACGCTTGGTGAAAGTACTGAAACCATAAATTCTAAAATTGATTGTTTAATTTAATAAATATTTACCTAATACTCACTGAATTTTAAATCTTTGTGCCCCATGAGTGCAATTATTTCTCATTTTTTCGCCGGTATGGGGATAGGCTCACGGCATCGGATTTACCGGAAGCCTGCGTATGGCTGACTAAGGTGCAGTTAATTGGATTGATGGTTGGGCGGGTCTTGCTTGGTAAGGCGAACACGCTCAATACTCTGGCCATCCATTTTTAATATTTCAAACAAGTTACCGTTTGATGATATTTTATCACCCTCCTGGGGTACGCTGCCTTTAAGGTATTGGAGATAACCTCCCAGGGTGTCTATTTCTACGTCCTCCTCCGGATGGAGGTGAATGTTGAGCTCTTTATTAAGGTCATCTAAAGGGATAATTGGGTCTATTAAGTATATGCTTTCGCCTACTTTGGAAACCTTGGGGAATTCCCTGTCGTCTTCATCCTGGATTTCTCCTACAATTTCTTCGATTATGTCTTCCAGAGTTATAAGGCCCGCTGTGCCGCCATATTCGTCTACCACTATGGCTAAATGTATGTGATGTTTCTTAAACTCGGTCATGAGGTCATCAATTTTTTTGGAACGGGGAATAAAGTACGCCGGCCTGATTAGCTTGTTGAGTGAAAAGGCCTCTACTTTATCGTCCTGGCTGAGGTACAACATGTCTTTAACATGAAGAATACCCTTAATGGTGTCGATATTGTCCTCGTATACGGGGATACGGGTGAACTTTTTGGATTTGATAAGGGAAATGACTTTATCGTAGGGTGTGTTGATGTCCAGCGCAACTGTATCTACCCGAGGTGTGAAGATCTCTTTAACCAGGGTGTTGCCGATATTGAAAATATTCTGAACCATCTCCGCTTCGTCCTCCTCCAGGCCGGTATCTTTATGTGGAGTACCTTTGGCGTCCAGCTTTTGCATATCCTCTTCTGTAAAGATTTTGTATTTCTTGTTGTAACCCAGCTTTTTAAGGAAATAGCGGTTCAGACTGAAAGAAATGGAGCCCGCCCAGCCAAGTAAACCCCAGTAAATAGAAAAGAAAAAATAAAGCACACGCGCGGTTTGAGTCACATAAGCCTGGCAAATAATGGGAATAAAAAGAGCAGACATAAGGTGTATCAGGAAAATGCTGATAATAAAAGCTGTTATTATTGTGACTTGCCCCGAAAGGGCCGGGTGCAGACCTGAAAGCGGCTTAAGGAAAAATAAAGTGCCTGATATGGCCGCCGCGCAGTTAAAAATGAACCTGCCTGCGAGTATAGACTCTGAAAAGCTATCGCGGTCAAAATACTCAACAGATTTGACAATGATGTCATGGAGACCATTGGCATCAACGCGCTCCTGATATTGCTTAAAAAAGCCGAATACACTGCGTACAGAGGCTAAAAGGCCGCTCAGCGAAATGCAAAGAATAAAAACGATTAAAAGTTCGAAAGAGTCCGATTCCACTTATTCAGCTGTAGTTCTGGGGTTATAAAAATTAGAAAGGGTATGATTCAATGGTTATTTCTCTCGACCTAAGGTTTGCTCGGCTTTTGTGCTCCGCTCCGAAGATGCAAAATTCTAAAAATAAACATAGGAAATTTTTACTTAAGGTAGAATTCTTCTTTTGCAGACATTACCTCTCTATCGCACTTTTTGATGTGATCGTAACCTGCAAGATGGAGGCATCCATGTACTATAAGCCTTTTAAGCTCCCTATACAGTGTGTTACCCCATGCCGGGGCCTGGGAAAGGGCCTTTTCCAAAGAAATATAAATTTCACCAAATATTTCTGGTTCATTTAAAGCAAATGAGAGAACGTCTGTAGTTTTATTAAGATGACGGAATTGCCTGTTAAGCGCCCGGAGAGAAGCATTGTTATCAAAAATTATGTTGACACGGCCCTTGCCACAGCCTTTAAGCACCAAAGCAGCTAAACGCTGTAACCTTTTGCTGAAAGGTATGTTATGCCTGGTGGTATTAGCGAAAAAAATTCGCGGCATCATTGGTAAAATATAAGAATAGCAGCAGGGATAAAGAAAGGCGATTATTTACCCTCTATCCAATTAAGAATAGTGTCGGAAATAAGCTTTGCCTGAGCTGGGGAAGATATGTTGAATTTGCTTTTTTGACGGAATTCCCCATTAATTTTTTGATAACGCCTGATGGTAAATTTAGGTTCTTTAAAACTACCTGAGGATTTGTCTAAATCCTGATATTTGTACATTACAGTAGCCCAGGCACCCTTGGAAAGTACAACCTTCTCCAGCTCTTTGCAAAGAAGTACCTCATTATCGTCAGAAAAATTAACTGTTAACTCATCTACTGTAGCAGCCATAATACGTACCTATTAAGTTATGATAAGTTTAAAATAATTTAATTAGCCATTATTGCCCCTAATTATTTTCAAAGCGCTAAAATCATTAATAGTCAAAATAACTAAAAACATTAAAATAACTAAAATTTTCTATTAAATACTAATTGTAACTTTGAAAAAATAACTGTTTTTTGTGATAATAATCACTTCTTTTGGGTAAAATGGTGGTATAATTATTTCATCTAAGGGGCTATCAATTCATAAATCCTAGGTTGGCGCGCTATGAATAAAAAAATAATTACCATATTGGCCATAGGCCTATTATTCAGTTTTTACACACAGAGTGTGGAGGCTGCAACCCGTAAACTTGAAATCATCCACATGGAGGGTGATGTAAATTACCAGGCTAAGACCGGGGGTGAGTGGCAAAAGCTACTTTTAACTACCAGGCTTAAGCCCAAGTACCAGATCCGTACCATGGTTGAGTCCAAGGTAGAGCTGCGTATAGGTGACGGGGACAAAATTATTATTGAAGAAAATTCCAATATTAACCTGGCTAAGTTCACTGAAGATGGTGCTGTCACCAGTACCAAGCTTGACGTTAAAACAGGTAAAATTTTATTCAATGTTAAAAAGCTCACAAGTAAAAGGTCGGATTTCGTATTCGAGACACCAACAGCCACGGCTGCCATACGTGGTACAGACGGCGGCTTGTTCACAGACGGCAAAAAAACAGGTGCTTATCTAAACGAGGGTGCTTTAGCCCTCCAGCCTAAAGGCGGCGGCCGTGATGTACTTATAAAAAATCTCCAGGTTGCCCTGCAGCAAAAGAGCGGCTTCTCTGTAAAAACTGCCGCTGACGCGCAAGCGCTGGTTCTGGCCGTGCAGCAGGCGGTTGCCGCTGTTATAGATACCACTTCCAAAAAGCCGGAAGCACCTCAGGCTCCTGTAGACACCATTAAGAAAACAGACTCTGTTTCTGTCGATACCACTTCTAAGGCTGTGCAGCCCGACACTATTAAACAGGCTGCTGCTCCAGTTGCAGATTCGGCTAAAGCTGACTCTGTTCCTGCTCAAACCAAGGCTCCCGCCGCGGACACATCCAGCAAAAAAGACACTGTCCATCAAGGGGTAAAAAAGGCGGAAGTTAAGGCGGATTCAGCCGGCACCGGCCGTCAGGATACTCTTAAAGCCGTAAAAGCTCCTAAAGATTCAATCGTAAAGAAGGCGGATGTTGCGGCCGCAGATAC
>CAZRWX010000288.1:0-2283 GCA_964603925.1 uncultured Bifidobacteriales bacterium
TGACAAGTGAAAAGCTACCAGCTACTAAAAACTCCCCACTGTCCCTCTTTTCACTCTTCACTTTTCACTTATCACTAAATACCCCCCTTGCAGCCACTCCCCATTCAAAACTCACCGCTAAAAACACTAAGTGCTTCCAGTGCCAAAATACGAACATCATCGGGCATGGGCGTAGTTTCTACCTCCTGCTTTGTGTACCATTTAAGGTCTGCGCTTTCACCTTTGCCGGGTTTGAGCTTTGAAGTGGCAGAAGCGGCAAAAAAAATAGCATCGATATGCTGATGATCAGGGGTGATATTTTCCAGCAGCATATGAACTGGGCAAATAAGCTTTCTGGCATTTCCTTTAGGTTTAAAATCCGGATCTGAATCATAAAGTTCAATATTAAGTCCTGCTTCCTCCCGGGCCTCTCGGATTGCGGCTTCCTGGGGGAGTTCACCGGGCTCAATATGACCTCCCGGGGGCACCAGAATGCCCAAATCCTTATGACGGTGAAGGAGTGTGTGCTCCTGATGCACTATAAAAACAGTAGCAGTAAAGTCTCTGGTAATATCCATAAATCCTTTAGTATTTATAATGATGATGGTTTGAACTTAAAATAGCAAACCTTACCCAGCGAAACGGTGGCATTATGCCAACCTTATAAAATCCCCACTTATAGGGTGAAAAAAGTCCCCTTTGTTTTTTACCTTTAAACCTAAATTGTACAGGATTTAAAGATTCAACAGGAGGGAAAATTATGAATCCAATTTTTTATTATCTGCCCATTTTCGGGTTAGTGGCCCTGCTTTTTGCCTGGTGGAAGTCCATGTGGATCACCAAACAAGATCCAGGCACACAAAAAATGCAGGAAATCGGGGCTGCAGTTCGTGAGGGCGCCATGGCATTTCTTTCCCGTGAATATAAAGTCCTCTCAGTTTTTGTTATAGCAGTTGCCATTCTCTTAGCTATCGGTAACAAGGGTAGCGTAAAGCTGGTTGCCTTATCTTTTGTTGTTGGAGCGGTTTGTTCGGGTATCGCAGGTTATATCGGCATGCGTGTGGCCACAGCCGCCAATATGCGCACAACTAACGCAGCCCGTACAGGTCTGGCTCAGGCCCTTCAGGTAGCCTTCTCCGGTGGTGCCGTTATGGGTATGTGCGTTGTTGGTCTTGGTGTTCTGGGTATTTCCACTCTGCTCATTACCTACACCTACTTTATTGGTTCCGATATCGATATCCTACGTTCCACAGTTCTCCCTATTATTAATGGGTTTGCCATGGGTGCTTCTTCTATCGCTCTTTTTGCCCGTGTGGGTGGCGGTATCTTTACCAAGGCAGCCGATGTAGGCGCAGACCTGGTAGGTAAAATTGAGGCCGGTATCCCGGAGGACGACCCCCGCAACCCGGCCACTATAGCCGATAATGTTGGTGATAACGTGGGTGATGTTGCCGGTATGGGCGCAGATCTTTTCGAGAGTTACGTTGGTTCCATTATTGGCGCCATGGTCCTTGGCGCTGCTGCTGGTTCTTTAGAGCTGGTGCTCTTGCCTTTAGTCATTGCCGGTGCAGGTATTGTTATTTCCATCATCGGCACCTTCTTTGTCAAAGTCAAAGAGGGTGGTAGCCCGCAGGCAGCTCTTAATGTGGGTACATTCGGGGCAGGTGCTGTTATGGCCGTTCTCACTTATTTCCTGGTTACGGCCTATGGCCCCGCAAACTTTGTTCTGGGCGGCGTTACCTATACCAGCGTTGGTATTTTCTGGGCTACTATTGCCGGTCTGGTTGCAGGTATCGCCATTGGTATGATCACAGAATACTACACTGCTGAAAATAAAGGCCCTGTACAAAAAATTGCCAAGGCTTCAGAAACTGGTGCGGCAACAAACATTATTGCCGGTTTGGGTACTGGTATGATTTCCACGGCACTTCCCACTCTCTGCATTGCGGCCGCTATCCTGGTTGCCTATCACTTTGCCGGTCTTTATGGTATCGCTATTGCTGCTCTGGGTATGCTTGCTACTACTGGTATTCAGCTGGCTGTAGACGCTTACGGTCCTATTGCAGACAATGCCGGCGGTCTGGCGGAGATGGCTGAGTTACCCCCTGAGGTCAGGCAGCGCACAGACAAACTGGACGCTGTTGGTAACACAACTGCCGCTATCGGTAAGGGTTTTGCTATTGGTTCAGCCGCTCTCACTGCTCTTGCTCTTTTCGCTGCTTATCGTACCACAGTAGGTATCGACGTTATCGATGTTACCAAGCCTACTGTTATGGCGGGTCTTTTTCTGGGCGCTATGCTGCC
>CAZRWX010000288.1:2383-3632 GCA_964603925.1 uncultured Bifidobacteriales bacterium
ATGAGTAACGCAGGCGGTGCCTGGGACAATGCCAAAAAATATATCGAGGGCGGTGCTCTTGGCGGCAAAGGTTCAGACGCTCACAAAGCAGCCGTTACCGGTGACACAGTTGGCGACCCATTCAAGGACACAGCGGGCCCCAGCCTTAACATTCTTATCAAGCTTATGAGCGTTGTAAGTCTGGTTATCGCCCCTATGCTGGTACTATAGTTTTCCTGCCTGGTCGGGTTCATGAACCCCACCCTCCCAGTCGATAGAAAACCTCTACCGCGAATTCTGAAAGAATATTAAGCTCCGGTATTATAACCGGGGCTTTTTTTATTGATACCCGGAACACTTCAGCCCTCACGCTTAAATGTTGTGTGTTATCCCTAATCCTTTTTGCTGTCTGTTATTTTAAACAGCTTATTCCCATTAGTAAACACCCCCTCGGGCACACCCAGGGCGCGCTTTAACTCCACGTCTTTATCCCAGGGGTTTTCCAGTTTAACTATACGGCCAATATCCTTCCATTTAAGTTTAATGGGGAAGTACCAGGGGGACACCAGTATCATATTTATAAGTGGCATATCTGTGCCGTAGATAAGCTTATGATGTATGTCTTTATGGGCAAGTATTTTTGGCAGATACTTCTTTTTATTCAGTTGAGTCAGGGAGGATATATCCGCATATAGGTTAGCGTACTGCCTCAGCATAGGTATAAGCCTTTCGTGATTGGGCTGGCCTTTATTTTCACCAGTGGCGGCCACATGGGCCGCAATTACTGTAACACCCAGTTCCAGAGGCAGTTTTAAAAGTACAGGGTCGCAAAGGGCGTTATCTGCTTTGGTGAAGGCGCGCTCGCTGCCAGTGTGGGTCAACAGGGGCAGGCCTAACTCCGCCATCTTTTTATAAAATGGGATAATGGCTGTATCTGCCGGGTCAATGTACTGAATAGATGGCAGCCATTTAATAAGAGCGGCCCCGCGCGAAGCGTATTCTTCCAGAAGCTCAACAGCGTCTGGCCGGTAGGGGTTGATGCTGGCGCCGGGGTAAAGGTTGGGGTATTTAGCCACTTCCTTAAAAAGAAAATCGTTAGGTACATAGACCTCTGTTCTGGCTGTATCCAGGCTGCCGCTGGAATCTACAGCGCCATCCAGGGCCAGTACTATGGCTGATGATACAGAACTGGATTTGGCCAGGTTCTCTGAAATACGCTTAATTACCAGACCGTCGCCTTTGTCTTCGAGCTCCTGCCGGGTTACGTAAA
>CAZRWX010000289.1:0-1707 GCA_964603925.1 uncultured Bifidobacteriales bacterium
TTTCACCTGTCATCCTGAGCGGAGACGAAGGATGTGAGAATGCTCATCAGACATTCAGCCAGGCGTAAAACCATTGCTAACAAGGAGAGCGCGTGAGCATATCCAAATTTATTAAAACCGGCCTTTTTCTCAGTTTTGTTGTTATTGCCGCCTACGCCCAGCCCAATCTAAGCGGAGTTCTTCTTAATGAAGACATGGTGCCCATTAACAGCGCAGCCGTCAAGCTTTTGAAGGATGGCTCACAAACAACAACATCTGCCACAGGTGCTTTTAAGATTACGGGGCCTTCTATTGGCGTAATCCAGGTGCCGCCCTCTATTTCCAGTATCACTATATCGGGAAGGTCAGTGCGGCTTTCTCTACCAAATGGCATATGGCCCGTAAATATCAAAGTATATAATACTGGTGGCCGCCTTCTTGGCACTATGACGGCCCAGCTTTCCCAGGGCGTTCATCTATTAACGCCACCGCTTTATGACCACAGCCAGCCAGCGGCTACGCGGGTGCTCATTATAAGGATTGAAATAGCCGGTCAGGTTTTTATCCATCGCGCCATACAGGGCGGTTCCCACACATACACATCACACTCACTCTCCCTGACCCCTGTTGTTACCTTGTCTAAAGCCACGGCAGCTTCTGCCGCTGACACCCTGTATATTACCAAAGCAGGTTTTAGCCCCATGAAAATAATGCTTAGCTCAGTTACGGATGTTATAGACACCTTAATTATGGCAAGGGTCACTGGCTATCCTAGGGAAGTTTTATATAAAAACGGGTTCTATGTATCAGTCTACACACCAGACAGGGACACCGGTTATTATCGTTCCTCCCGCTTTGACTGGACAGGCCAGATAGGCCTTGTCAAATGGCTGGGCCATACCGCTTACGGCGACTGGAAGTTCCCCCACGACCCCACCAACACAGAACATGCCACCGGTCCCGCCGAGGAATTTGATCAGTATACGGCTCCAGGTTTCAGTACTATCGGTACAGACGGCGTTTACCTTAAAATAGGTGTTGGGGGCCTGCGCAGGGCTACCGGGGAGAACAATTACAGCCCCTACCCCGCACACACCATAAGCGAATACGGCACACGCACTATTACAAGGGGCCTGCACTGGGTAACACACACCCACTCAATCCCCGCAATACAGGGTTGGAGGTATTTTTACACAAAAACCATCACCCTGGGGGACAGTGCCAATACCTATGTAATAGACCATAGCTTAAATAACACAGGCACCAAGGTTATCAATACAGTGCAATACAACCATAACCTTACCACTTTTGACGGCGAATTCATAGACTCTGCATTTAAAGTTATCTTCCCTTTCAAAGCTATCCCTAAAAGCAACATAGATAACAGTATATTTACCTTTCAGGACAACACAATTAGCTTTCATCGAATAATGGATAATATAGCCGTTTACACTCCATTGGATAATGTGCCTGCTACGGTAGAGGCTAATGCTTTTACCATATGGAACATACGCTCCAAAGTGGGCATGAAGTCCTGGGGAGATCAGGTTTTAAACAAAATGGAATTCTTCAGCTTCGGCCATATTGTCTGCCCCGAACCATTCATCGACATTTCCGTTAACCCAGGGCAGACAAAAAGCTGGAAATACACCTATAAATTCATGACCATGCCCTGATTTTACAGGCCGCAACCGGCAGAGGTCTGCCGCTTTGTAGAATTCTGGGCTG
>CAZRWX010000289.1:1807-3598 GCA_964603925.1 uncultured Bifidobacteriales bacterium
GTCTGCCGTTTTAACAAATTTCTTCCCTTCCTAATCTAAAAACGATATAATCAAGCTTAGCGCCTCATTTGGGGCTTTTTAGAATAGGTAATTATGGATCCCGCAGCGGCTCAAACTCTGGAAGTCTCCACAATTGCTATAACGCTTATTGGCGGTATGGCCCTGTTCCTCTATGGTCTAAAAATTATAACCATTGCCTTAAAAAAGGCCGCCGGCAATAAGCTTAAAAATCTGCTGGCAAAAATGACCACCAACCGCTTTACGGGGATGTTCGCCGGCGCTATTGTAACCATTGCCTTTCAGTCTTCCACTGTAACTACGGTACTAATGGTAGGCTTTATCAGCGCCGGGCTTTTAACAAGCCTGCAATCTGTCAGCGTCATAATAGGCGCCAATATTGGCACTACTATTACTGCCCAAATTATTGCATTCAACATATCCCAGTATTCACTGGTACTCATTGTGCTGGGTTTTTTAATTGAATTCTTATCAAAAAAGTATACACTGAGGCAGTACGGCACTCTTATTCTTGGCCTGGGTTTTATATTCTTCGGCATGCAGTTGATGGTTGATGCCACACGCCCCCTACGCGCCTATCAGCCCTTTATTGAACTTATGTACAATCTGCAAAACCCCATGATGAGTATTCTTATTGGCACCGTATTTACAGCCCTTATTCATAGCTCAGCGGCTACTGCCGGTATTATTATTGTACTTTCCAGTCAGGGCCTTATAAGCCTGGAGGCAGGTATTGCGCTGGTACTGGGCTCTAACATCGGCACCTGTTTTACAGCTGTTACTGCCGCTATCGGCAAACCCAGGGAGGCAGTAAAAGCCGCCGTTATCCACATCGCCTTTAACGTGTTGGGTGTCCTTATCTGGCTGCCCTTTTTAGGGCAATTCTCCGAGCTTGTCCGTTTTATATCCATGGACTCCGAAGCTGTCACCTCGCTGTCCAGAGCCCCCCGGCAGATAGCCAACGCCCACACACTATTCAACGTAATAAATGCCTTCATTTTTATATGGTTTACGGTACCCCTGGCCAGGCTGGTAGACATTGTCGTCCCAAAAAGTAAAAAGTCCAAAACTAATGTTGTGGAGCCCAAGTTTCTGCAGAAAATTTTTCTTAAACAGCCGGATTTAGCTCTCGATCAGGTCAGGTTGGAGATACATGAGCTGGGTAAGCTGGTGCTGCCCATGATACGTGAATCCCTCCCGGCTCTAACCTCCGGGAACTACGAAGGCATTAAGCGGCTTAAAAGCATGGACGACAACGCCGATAAGCTCTATGAGGCTATTGTGAACTATCTGCGCACACTGTCAGCAGAGGCTCTTACCGTTGGTCAGACAAAAAAAGTCTACTACTATCTAGCCATGACTAATATCTTTGAAAACATTGGGGATGCCATAGAAACAAACCTGGTTTCAGAAGCCATGGGACGACTTAAAAGTGATGTACATGTGAGCCCTGGTACCCTGAACTATCTTCAGTCTTTACACAAAATGTTGTGTCACGTGGGCGAGTTGTCGGTAGAGGCTATTCAAACATTCAGCCTGGAAAAGGCCGCGGAAGCTGCCGCTACCAAACAGGAGTTTAACAACCTTTTAAAAGAAGCCCGCAAACACCTGGCTTTCCGGTTATGCAAAAACGAACCCGGCCGGCTTGAGGCCTATAAACTGGAAACAGATATCATGGAAACTTTTAAATATATCCACACCCTTATCCGCCGTATAGCCAAACTAATCAACGATATCAGCGCTCTGGACAAAGTTTCTGCCTTCTACAGTTAA
>CAZRWX010000290.1:0-3592 GCA_964603925.1 uncultured Bifidobacteriales bacterium
TTGGACTACTAATGATCATCTCCTTGCCATCCCTGTTTTTAAAAGAATGCTTAAGTTCGAAGGTAACACGAACTTTATACTGCCATAACTCGATATTTTTGACCCTGCCCATAGTAACACCGTTTAGCCTGACGGGGTCACCAAGTGTCAGTGTTGATACCTTTGTAAAAACTACATGATAAATATCCTTTTTTTCGCCAGGAACAGTATTTTTTAAAAAATTCACCCCAAACAAGAGAATTAGAAGGGCAACTAATACTACCACCCCGACTATAAAATTGATCTTTTTATTATTCATAGCTAAAAAGTCTAAGATTACAAAAACTATACCTTTTTTAAAAACAAATCGAAAGTTTCAACCAGTCAACTATAGAAAAAAGGTTGTAAATTAAGTAAAACATACCATTATTGCCTAAAGAACTTAAAAATCAGCTATTCATGAGGATCTGTAATAGCTAAACGAGCATGCTTGGCTTGAGACTTTCTTTTGATCATCTCTATTAGATTATCATTAAAAAGCCGTGCAACATCAATTCCATTCATTTTCAGGAGCATATTCATCGCCATTACCTCAGAAATAACAGTAATGTTCTTACCCGGTGATATGGGTATTATTTTTTTTGGTATGTTAATTTCCATAACATTAGTGTTAAGCTCTTCCAGGCCTGTACGTTCGTAGGTTTCACCCTCCTGCCAATCCTGCAATTCTACAATAAGCTCTACTTTTTTTTGGTCACGTATAGCCCGGATACCAAAAAGGCGGCCTATATCTACTATACCAACACCCCTAATCTCCATGTGATGACCCAGAGACTGATTACCTTTGCCGATAATGGAATTGCCATTACGAACAATGTGAACCACATCATCAGCCACTAACCGATGTCCCCTTTCAACCAGATCAAGGGCGCATTCACTTTTGCCAACGCCGCTGCGGCCTATATAGAGCATCCCAACGCCATAAACATCTACAAGAGTGCCGTGAACAGTACAATAAGGAGCAAACCAGTCATCTAAAATGCGCTGCGCTCTGGTAATAAACTCCCCGGTAGATAGAGAAGTAAGAAGAATGGGTACATTTTGAGCCAAACACATATCAGCGAGCTCTTTATGCACCGGGAAGGAATGGGCTAATATCCATACAGGAGAACGATACTCATAAAGTCCTGAGAAAATCTCCTGACGTTTAGCGGCACCCACTGACTCCAGGAAAGACCACTCCGTAGTACCTATAACCTGTACACACTGATAGGAGAAAACTCCTGTATAACCCGCGACAGCCATGCCTGGCCTGTGAACATCAGCGTCAATAATTTCCGTACAAAGAGAACTTTCTCGTGTGTAAAGTTCCAGAGATAGCCCTTTATGGGCAAAATTAAAGAACTGTTTTACAGGATAAGACTTGGCTCTTTTTATTATGAGCTTTTCTATTTCAGGTCTCCACGTTAATGGGGGCTTCCTCTACCACCTCTGAAACTTTAGCACCTCGATGGACTTTATGTTTTTCCTTCTCTTTTTTAAGCTGCCTTTCAGCCTTGAGCAATGCACTTTCCAGAGCCTTATGCATGTTATTTTCCTGAGCGCTTACGCATACGGACTTATCATGAATTTGAATTATAATCTCGGTCTTCCTTACTGCTTTTTTTTCTGCATCAAGTATAACATGAATAGCCGTAATGGAGTCATTAAATCTTTCCAGCTTTTCTGTTGCTTTTTGGATATTGTCCTGAAGCTCCTGAGAACAAGTAAAATGCCTAGCTGTAATTTGTAAATTCATTAATACCTCCTTGAAAAACAATAGATTATCTGACTAAAATACCAATACTTAAAACATTACCTTAATTTAAAATACCAAGATACGGTAAAAGAACAAATGTAATGGGGTAAAAACTCAATTGCGCCTGCTTAAGCATCATGGTAATGATACAGTCTGAACCGGATAAAGTCAATAATGTTTACGCGTAAACCTGAGGCTTGCTTAAAACTGCTTCCTCAAACGGGCGGGGAGAATTTCCAGTTGGTCTCTGTATTTGGCCACTGTGCGCCTGGCCACATCAAGACCTCTTACCTTTAAGACATCAGATATTTTTTGATCGCTGAAAGGCTTTTTTGGGTCTTCAGACTCAATCAGCTTATGGATTTCGTCCTTAACGGCTATCGAGGAGACATCCTCACCGCCGCCGCTTTGAGACACTCCCGAAGAGAAGAAATATTTAAGCTCAAAAATACCGTTGGGTGTCTGTACATATTTACCATTAATTACTCGACTGATAGTAGAAATATGCATTTCTATCTTCTCAGCAATATCCTGCAAAATCAGGGGGCGCAGGTGAGTGGGGCCGCTTTTAAAGAAATCCGGCTGGCTTTCGATTATAGCATGCATAACCCTCAGCATAGTGGATTTACGCTGTTCAATGGCACGAATTAGCCAAGTTGCCGAATTCAGCCTGTCACGGACAAACTTTTTTTCGTCTGTAGAGGCGCGACTACCTTTTTTTAACAAATTGGAATAATTACGGGAAATCTTAAGTGAGGGAAGATATTTATCGTTGTGCATAAGCTCAATTTCACCATCAATAAGTTCTACGATAAGATCTGGAATAATGGGACTAGCTAATGTCTGAGTTAAAAGCCTGCCTGGTTTTGGTTCTAAAGCACCCACCTCCCTTAGGGCTTTTTGTACCTGCTCGGGGGTGGCGCCTACTTTTTTAGCAATAGCTGAAATTTTGAGCTTTTCCAGTAATTCAAAATGCTCCTGTAAAATTTTAAGTGCCAGTGGACTACAGGCTGCGCCCCGGGATACCTGGATAAGAAGGCACTCCTGAAGATTGCGGGCACCAATACCGGGTGGATCCAGTTTGCGCAATACGTGCAGAGCTTCTCGAACATCATGACTGGCCATGGACTCAAGTTTTTCTCCGCTGATAATACTTTGAATTTCTTCAAAATCTGGACGCTCTTCAGCCAGCGTCTGTTTGTATTCCTGGCCGACCTCCTGCTGCTCATTCCGGAGATACCCGTCATCGTCCAGGCAATTAATTAGGTATTCTACCAACAAGCGTATAGAACTGCTGAGATGCCGATATTTAAGCTGGCCCTCAAGATGGTCTTGTAATGACCTTGTAGCTACCGATACGCGTTCAAAATGATTATCAGGATTTTGCATTTCCTCTGTTCGCCGGAATCCTGGGTCAAAACCATCTTCAAAGAAAGTGTCCCAATCTACATCTTCTTTATTTTCGCCGGTGGATTCTTCTTTAAGATCGCCGTCATCGGAATCTTCTTTTTTCATTTCCCCAGGTTTTTCTTCTTTGATCTCCGAGTGGATTTCCTCTTCCTGCTCCAGCAGGGGATTAATTTGCAGCTCTTGATCTACCATGGCCTCAAGCTGCAGGGCTGTAACTTGTAAGAGCTTTAAGGACTGAATCATTTGAGGCGAGAGCGTATGCTCCAGCTTCATTGATACGTTGAGATCCAGCCCTAGCTGCATAATGTTCAGTAACCCCGGTTAATTATAAAATGAGAATTATAATAAAAACTTCGTAACTACTCAGGTATCTAGGGAAGGCAAAACGTGTCATTTCGAACGATT
>CAZRWX010000291.1:0-3591 GCA_964603925.1 uncultured Bifidobacteriales bacterium
ATTAAGGTAACTACCGGTAAATCACTGGGCGATGTCTACGACCCTTACTTTAACCGCACCTGGGAGCATTATTGCAGCCATCAGCACGCGCCCGCCCGCACAGAGGCTTCGGGCTACCATTGTGGTGTAATCAATGGCAATATCATGTATCTGGCCCACCCGGTTTTTTCCAACTATCGCGGCACAGGGGCTGTGGCTCACAAGGAGTACGCTCTTAAGGCCATTAATATGCTGCTTGGCAAGGGCCGCTCCCTTAAAACTAATCTGCCCTCCATGGCACGGGTGTCCTTTATGGAACAACCCGGGGAAAATCGTTTTATCTTCCATTTGCTTTTTGCCAACACCATCAACCGCGGCGGCGCCATGGATATGTCCGGGGGCAATTTAACCAGGGCAACTCAATCAGTAGAAGTTATTGAAGACCTGCTGCCCCTCAGTGATACGCAGGTTAAGGTTACTGTACCCCGTCCCGTTACCAAAGTCACTCTGGAGCCCCAGGGGGAGGTTATACCCTTCAGCTTTGTCGATGGCGTGGTGAGTTTTACAGTGGATGAGTTTACGTGTCACCAGATGGTGGTGCTGCACTGTTAACCAGGCTTGTGATAGCAGAAAGAAATTAAATTGTAAGTTTTGCGCTTGCCATTCTATTTAAACTGACACCGGATTCAGCGGCTTCAACAGCTAATCGTCTGTGGACTTCTGGAGGCACTATCACTAAAAATTTGCCGCTATAATGCTTTGAAGCAATTGGTTCAGGGATTTTTTCATCTGTTTTATTCATATCAGCTACCACTTCTGCAACAACATGTCTAATCCCGGAAAGAGACGCTTCGGGTGTCGAATATAGCCAGCTCAAACTAGGGAATTCTACGCAAAGCCCTACATATTCTTCATCATCAGAGGACCATGTAACCCTGAAAGTAAAATGATCATTTTTCAGTGTTTTCATTCTTCAACCTTTCGATTACTAAGGTGGTCGGATAATTCCAGACGGAATTTTTCAATTACCTGTTTAGCTAAGCTGAACAAAATTCAAGTGATGATCTTCTTAAAGAGATTAATGATATTCAGGTAAATGCTGCGGGGTTTAATATTAAAAAGGATATGCTTAATAACCTTTTCCGCGGTATCCCTGATGCGCGCGCTGCCAGGCAGCCTTTGGTAATATGCCTTGTTAAAGTAAGTGAGTATAAAACCACATGTGTGGTTGGAAAGGAAAAACCTCCTGCTTGGGCCCGTATAATGGAGTATACATACCTTTTTAATAGTTTTGGCTTTAAGATTTTCCAGATTGATAAATGAGTAATCCGCTGGTGTAAGCTTCCTGGCTGTTCTCACCAGGGAATGCCATTTTAAACTTTTGCCTTTTTCAAAACTTTTGTTTACGGCGTAATTGTAAAAGCCCTGATCTCCGTAAGAGAAAGCGCCCTCTTTGTCCCGGCCGGGGCTTATTAAATGGCTTGTGCTTTTAATTAAATCCAGCGGGAATGTGCCTGCTTTGAATACCCAGTGACCACTGCAGAAGAGGATGGGTGTGGTAACTTTAAATTCAGGGTCCAGTGATAGTATTTTGTCCAGATCTACAGCCATATCCCCATACTTCCGGCGGTTCTCGGGCCTGGTTACATCAATTTCTCTGCCGTCCAGGGAACAGAAATCAAAGTTAAAGTCCAGGTGATCAAATACAGCACCTATAAGGACTGAATCAGCATCAAAAAAAGCGAAATATTCATGGTCGTTAAAAAAGGGTACATTAAGTTTACATAGTAAACCACCGGCCGGGAGCTTATTTTCCCTGGATAATGCCGGGGAGGAAAAAAGAGTTGTATGGGGGAAGCGCGCCAGCTGCTGCCGGTGCCTATTGGATACATCTGAGTCAATGAGAATGTATATGGGATGCTGTGGATAAAAATAAGCTATGCTGGCAATAAGGACCTTTGCGTAGTGAATGTCTTTGGCGCAGGTGGCTGTTACAAAACAAAGATCGATATTCATGGGTTCTGATTGTCAGAGGTGTTTTAAAAAAGAAGAATCATAGAAATCAATATAAATAACAGAATAACAAATCAGGTGTTAAAGTTCAGGCTCTGAAAATGTTACTTTGAAGAGTAAAAGTAAATGTCATTTCTTTCTATCTATATTTGCTGTTATGACTGATTTAGCCAGGCGCGATTTGCGTCATATCTGGCATCCATGCTCGCAAATGAAGGATTATGAAGCGTTTTTGCCTTTGCAGATTTCGGGTGCTTCGGGTTCTTATCTGCATCTTGCAGACGGCACCCGGATAATAGATGCCATTTCCAGCTGGTGGTGTAAAAGTCTGGGGCATGGGCACCATCGTTTAAGGGCGGCGCTTAAGGCTCAAGCGGATAAATTCGAGCATGTCATACTTGCCAACACTACAAACGAGCTAATTGTTGAACTATCAGAAAAGCTTACTTCCTATACCAAAAATCTGGATAAAGTTTTTTACGGGGGTGACGGTTCCACCGCGGTGGAAATTTCCCTTAAAATGGCCCTTCAGGCCCAGCAGCTGCGGGGTAATAAGCACAGGACCAGGTTTGCGGCCTTAAAGAATGGCTATCATGGGGAGTCTGCAGGGGCCCTTGGTGTCAGCGGGCTTGGTCTTTATCGCGATCAGTATGAGGCTCTGTTACCACAGGTAGATTTTTTGCCTTTCATTCCCTATGTAACAGGAGCTGACGACCCCTTGTGGAGCGACTGTTCTGGAGAATGGGCCAGGGCCCAAGTCTGGCTGGGGGAGAGGGCGGGCACTATGGCGGGTCTTATTCTTGAACCCATTGTGCAGGGCGCCGGGGGCATGCTTATATACAGCGCTGACTTCCTCAAAAGGCTGCGCAAGTGGTCACACGAGAATGATGTTTATTTGATTGTTGATGAAATCCTCACTGGTTTTGGGCGCACGGGCAGGCGCTTTGCTTTTGAATACGCGGATATGGAGCCGGACTTCCTTTGTCTTTCCAAGGCCCTTACCGGGGGTTGGCTGCCTTTCTGCGCCATGCTGACCAGAGGCGACATCTATGATCTCTTTTATGATGACTATGAAACCGGTAAGAGCTTTCTGCATTCCAATACCTTTACAGGCAATGCCCTGGGTGCGGCTGTAGCCCTGGAGGCTCTTAAAATTTATGACGAGGAAAAAATTTGGGAAAAGGCAGCCCACATTCAGGAACTCTTACAAAAATCTTACCGGGAGCTTAGCCGCAAAACCGGTTTGTTAAAAAATATCAGGGGTATTGGCGCTGTTATTGCCGCAGATCTCGTTTTACCAGGGGGGTTGGCTGATAAACGTATGGGCTATCTTGTTTACAGGCAAGCCGTAAAGCGGGGGGCCCTTTTGCGGCCTCTGGGCAACACAATTTACTGGTTTTTGCCTCTTAATGTCGAAAAAGGCGTAATAGAAGAGCTGACAGGCATTACTGAGAGCAGTTTGAAAGCGGTATTCAGGTAATTGGCCATTAGAATGGAAGTCTCTCAATTCGCGGTTCTCCGTTCTAACAATCCGATGGAGCATGTCCCAACTGTCATCCTGATAGCCTGTCCTGAGCGCAGTCGAAGGAGAGACGAAGG
>CAZRWX010000292.1:0-3533 GCA_964603925.1 uncultured Bifidobacteriales bacterium
ATCCAGTCCAAAAATATTTAGCATCTTTATATTTCAATACTTCAATAAAAATGGCATTTTTAAGGAGTTACTACTATGAAGGCAGAAGTAAAATATGAATCTCAAGATTATTGAAAATAAAGCCATTCTTTCCAGCTCCAGCAAGATGCACTGCATTATTGCCGAAAAAGGCCAGACATTTACCTCTCAGGTTTTTGGCCCAAAGGTTAAGGTGTCTATTAATCAGGTATTTAAAAACCTTGATTCAGAAAAGCTCAAGGCATCCTGGGAGTTTATCAATAGTGAGGGTACCCCCATAGCCATAATCCCCTTTCCCCAGAAAAAAGGCTTAGATAACCTGGAATTACTAAGAATGGCGGCAGGTGAATGTGTAAAACTGGCCGAAAACCGCTCTCTGGACAGTATTTCCATCATAATTGATAAGGCCAAAATCTCGGAATATGGCGCTATTATGGATGGTGTAGACCTCGCATTATATCAATACTCCAAATATAAGAGCAAAAAAAACCCAACAACTCTCAATAAAATATTCCTGGCAGCCGAGAATTCTGTAATCAAGCAGCTCCAGACACTTTCCAGGCAAATGTCCATTATTTCTCAGTCAGTAAATCTTGGCAGAGATCTGGTAAATGAGCCAGGCTCAGAGCTTGTACCCCAGGTTTTTGTTCAAAAGGCCAGAACTGCAGCACGTTCATTACCTCTTAAAGTTAAAGTCCGGGATTTCAAGCAATTGGTAAAAGAAAAGTTCAACGGTTTGGTTACGGTTGGCAAGGGCTCCCCTCATAAACCATGTATGGTAACATTGTCTTACCAGGGCGACAAAGCCAAAAACGCACCCCATCTGGCATTTGTGGGAAAAGGTGTCACATTTGATACCGGCGGTATAAGCTTAAAGCCTGGCTCCCGCATGTGGGAGATGAAATGCGATATGGCCGGTGCCGCTTCAGCTTTAGCGGCAATTACCGCTATTGCACGCCTTAAACCTAAAATAAATGTGAGCGCGATTCTGGTGCTGGCCGAAAACCGCCCTGGTTCTGGCTCTGTATTACCAGGAGATATTTTTAAAGCAAAGAATGGCAAGACCGTGATGGTCGATAATACCGACGCGGAAGGTCGTTTAATTTTATCTGACGGTTTATATGAAGCAGGCAGAGTGGGTGCCACTCATATTATAGATCTGGCAACCTTGACAGGCTCTATTGTACGTGCCCTTGGCCCCAGTATTGCAGGCCTGTTCTCCAATGATGAAAACCTGGCCAGGCAGATCATTTCTATTGGTGCACAGAATGGAGAAAAATTCTGGGAAATGCCCCTGGAAGAGGAATACACCTCCTATCTAGACGATACCACAGCAGATCTAAAAAATGTCGGTAAAGTGGACGGCGGTGCTATTACCGCCGCCCTGTTCTTAAAAGAGTTCCTGCCACCCAAGGCAAAATGGTGCCACCTGGATATTGCCGGCACTGCTTTTACCAGCAGTAACTGGAAGTATTTTACACCAGGAGCCACCGGCTGGGGTATTAAAACCCTGGTGGGGGTGGCTATGGGTTTTAAGAAGTAGGATAAACCAACCGGATACATTTTTTAATCATCTTATATAAAATGGAGCTATACCACGTAATTCCCGCGAAGGCGGGAATGACAACATCGAGCTGATGCCCATAAAAGCGTAACTCATGTTCGCGCTCCATCGGGTTGTTAGAATAGAGCTCCCGCCTTCGTTTTCAGCTACGTCGTAGCGAGGCCGCATCTATTCTAACAGCTACTTTTATATATTTACCCATTATGAATAAAATTGCTGTATTAGACTTCGGCGGGCAGTATGCCCATTTAATTGCGAACCGGGTTCGCAGGCTCCATGTATATGCAGAAATTCTGCCCCCCTCCACATCTCTTTCCTCTTTAGGGGAGTTCGGGGGGCTTATTTTTTCCGGGGGGCCGTCCTCAGTATATGCAGAAGACGCTCCTGAGCTTAATCCCGATATTCTTAAATTCGACAAACCCATACTGGGTATCTGTTACGGCCATCAGCTGTTATGCCGCAGCCATAAGGGCGTGGTGGAGCCGGGCCAAATTCATGAGTTTGGCGCTGCCAGCCTGCAGGCCGACACCTCCCACCCCTTATTTAAAGGCCTTTCTGATTCTTCCACTGTCTGGATGAGCCATGGTGACGAGGTCAAAGTACTCCCAGAGGGTTTCAGGAGCATAGCCAGTACCTCCAACTGCCGGTTTGCTGCAGTAGCTCACGATAAGGCATGTATCTATGGGCTCCAGTTTCACCCCGAGGTCACCCATACACAGGAGGGGCTCCAAGTCCTGGACAACTTCCTCAATATCTGCGGGGTAGCCAGAGAGTGGGACATGAAATCATACTTCAAAGTCCTGGAGAAGGACATTCAAAAAAAAGCGGAAGGCAAAAAGGTATTCCTCCTGGTCAGCGGCGGAGTAGACTCATCAGTAACCTTTGCCCTGCTCAACAAGGTTCTGGGTGCCGACAAAGTCATGGGCCTTCATATAGACAACGGCCTCATGCGTAAAGGCGAGAGCGAAGACATCATCGGTTATATGCGCACACAGGGTTTCACCAACCTTAAAATTTGTAACGCAGAGGGTTCCTTCCTTAAAAAGCTTAAAGGCGTGGTTAAGCCGGAGGAAAAGCGCTTTATTATTGGTGCGGAATTCATAGAGGTCCTGGGGCGTGAGGTACACAGCTTCAATCTTAATCCCAACGACTGCCTTATGGCCCAGGGCACCACTTACCCCGATACAATTGAGAGCGGCGGCACCAAAAACTCCGCCACTATCAAAACACACCACAACCGTGTTCCCGAGGTTCTGGAGCTTTTGGAAAAGGGCCTCATTATAGAGCCGGTTGCCGAGTTGTATAAGGATGAGATACGGGAGCTTGGCAGCATACTGGGGCTTCCAGACAAATTAATCTGGCGCCACCCCTTCCCCGGTCCGGGCCTGGGCGTCAGGCTTTTGTGTAATCACGACCAGCAGCCAGATATTGATTCTGCACTTACAAGTAAACTGGGGCCATGGCTCCAGACCAGGGATATATCCGGAGAAGTCCTGCCCATTAAAAGCGTAGGCGTACAGGGCGACGGCCGCACCTACGCCCACCCCTGCCTTATTCGCAGCTTAACAGACTGGGACAAATGTGAAAAAATATCTACGGATATGACCAATGAATTCCGACAGATAAACCGTGTAGTACTTGAGGTGGCCCGCTGCAGTTCATCCCCTTACACTCTCGTTAATATGGAATGTACTCGCGAGCCTTTGGATGTTTTAAGAGACGCTGACGATATCTGTACCGCCGCTCTTTTTAAACACAATTTGTATAAGGACATCTGGCAGATGCCCGTGGTACTGCCACCGCTTCAAATTGACGGCAAACCTGTAATCATCCTGCGGCCCATAAACTCAGCCGAGGCCATGACGGCGAGCTTTTTTAAAATGGACAGAGATGTGCTGGAGGAGATTTGGGACAGTCTCAGCAAAACGGGCGTTGGTGCTCTGTTTTACGA
>CAZRWX010000293.1:0-3505 GCA_964603925.1 uncultured Bifidobacteriales bacterium
TGATTACGAATTGTTTTTCTTTTTAAACCTTTAACAATTAGATGTTCAACAAAAGGACGCATTTCATTAAGTATGCATTGGCCATATACCTTATCTTCTTTCATTCCCATCCATCTACATGGCCATTCGTTGAAATCTGAACAAATGTCTTCTGCTTTTTTCATTTTATATTAAGCCTTATGATTCGAATAGGTTCGCTGAGAAAATATGTTTTTTACCGCCCATGACGGGCGGTTTCTTCCCGCCAATAATTGGATTCCCTATCCTTATAAATCTTTTGCTTACCAAACAGAGATGTAAACCAACGACTGTATGGTAAAGACCCCTAAGATGCACCCAGCACCTGCTCCAGGGTGGTAAACCCAGCCAGGGCTTTCTCCAGGCCGTCTCTGCGTAAAGTAGACATCTTGAGCTGCTTTATGGCATAATCCTTGATAACGTCGCTGGACTCACCCTTATATACCATAGCGTTTATTTTTTCGTCAGGCACCAGAAACTCAAAGATGCCCATACGCCCCCTGTAACCTGTACCATTGCAGAACTTACACCCCGAGCCCTTATAAAAGGCAGTGCCAGGACGAATACCTATACTCTTAAGGATATCGTCTGAAGGCTGAACCTGGACCTTGCATTTTTCGCAGATACTCCGTACCAGACGCTGTGCCAGTATACCGCGTAAAGAAGCTATTATGAGGAAGGGCTCTATGCCCATGTCCAATAAGCGCGTAAAAGCCTCTGAGGCATCATTGGTATGTAGTGTACTGAATACCATGTGACCGGTAAGCGCAGCCTGAATAGCCATGCTGGCGGTTTCTGTATCGCGCATCTCCCCCAGCATGATGATATCCGGATCCTGACGAAGAATAGAGCGCATACCCTCAGCAAACCCAAAACCCGCCTTGTTATTGATTTGCCCCTGGGTGATGCCTGGCAGATTCATTTCTACTGGATCTTCCATGGTAATAATGTTTACCTCCGGGCTGGAAACGTGCTTAATACACGCATACAGCGTACTGGACTTACCACTGCCAGTGGGGCCCGTAACCAGAAGAATGCCGTTTGGCCGTTTAATTTGATCAGTAAAACTCTGATAAACCTGCTTTGAAAAGCCCAGTTTTTTGAGATCTACCTTACTGACATCGAAATTGAGAATACGAATAACGACCTTCTCCAAAGTACCGCGCCCCCGTAGAGTGGCTGGAAAAGTAGATACGCGCAAATCAACCTCTTTGCCCTGGTGCCTTATTGAAAAGCGCCCATCCAGAGGTTTACGTTTTTCGGCAATGTCCATACCGCTTAAAATTTTAAGCCTGGAAATTACCTGAAGCGAAATTGCTTTGGGTATGGGATTTTTCTCCATTAAAATGCCGTCAACGCGGTAACGCAGCCGGAGATAATTTTCCATAGGCTCCAGGTGAATGTCTGAAGCCCCTTCTCTGATAGCTTCAGTCACAAGAAGATTAACAATTTTAATGACTTGCTTGCCCTCTTCATCAGCCAGAGAGCCTTCTTCCTCCTCCTGAACCTCGATAACCTCCATGTCGTCATCGCCGCCGGAACCTAATAGCTGGGCAAGCCTCTCCCCAGAGCCCATATACGCCCTGTCAATTGAGGAGACAATACTATGCTCTGTAGCTATTACAGGCTCAACATCATAACCGGTTTTAAATTTGATATGGTCCAGGAACCGCAGATTTGTTGGATCGGCAATGGCCACAGTGAGGTAGCTGCCTTTAGTGTACAGGGGAATGGTTTTATAAGAACGGGCCATCTCCTCAGAAATAAGCTTAATGATATCGGGGTCAAAGTTGTAGGAATCTAAAACCACATGCTGAAAATCAAGCTGAGCGGCAAGAACATTTAAGAGTTTTTCTTCATCCAGAAAACCCATCTGCACAAGGACTTTGCCAAGTTTCATACCCAGATGTTTCTGCTCTCTAAGAGCGGTCTCCAACTGCTCAATGGTAATGTAACCCTGATCAACAAGCATCTCCCCCAGACGTTTTTTTTTAGTAACCTCCAGCTGACTGCCTAAGACCGAGGTAAGGACATCCTCCTTAACATAACCCAGCTTTACCAGCATGGTGCCAAGGGGTATCCCAGATTTTTTTTGTTCAATGATAGCGTGATCCAGCTGATCCGGTGTAATGGCCTTTTGAGAGAGGAGAATCTCCCCTATCTTGACACTTTTCTTTTGTATAAAGGCTTTCTGCATTTAAAATACCGACTATATGGCTTTAAATTTTACTAATAAAATCGCTTTTAAATCTAGCAGAATCGCAATTTATTTAATGACGCCAACCCCCAGCCTTTAAAATTAAAGATTGATTATTCGCCATAAGGTTAAATACACCCTTGCCCTCCTCAACTCTGCCAATCTCGGCTATTGGAAAATTCTGCCTTAGTTCTTTAATCTGAATTTTAGAGAATTTACCGGTAAAAAGCAGTTGATAATCTTCACCCCCATTTAAAACCCAACTGTTCCAGTATTTTTTATAAAATAAATCGTAAAAATAAGAGTGAATGGGCAAATTACACTGATTTACTACAAGTTTGACCCCAGACTGCCTGGATATATGCCATAATTCTGAAGATAAACCATCGCTGGTGTCAATGGCAGCAACCCTATTACGCAATTGACCTAATTTGGGACCCAAACCTAGAGGAACAGGTGGTGTATTATGGCATTGAATAAAATATTTTGCTTTGTTATCAAGGATATTTTGCCTGACAGATTGTTTTAAAGCTCCAAAATCCTGCTCTAACAAAGCAAGACCTGCCCGCGAAACACCAGGATAGCCGCTCAGGTATATTTTATGACCAGGACGGGCATTAGACCGCAGAAGCGGCCGGCCTTTAAGAGCCCCCATCACCGTAATGGAGAAGAATGCTCTGCCTGGTACCCGTACTAAATCCCCACCCCCAATTCTAAAACCATGCACACGGGATAGCGCCTGCAATTTTAGACCTAAATTTTCAAACACGCTGTCCTGCCATTTAACCGGAGCTCCCAGATTAAAAAAGAGTACCTGACAGTTAGCGCCCATAGCGTTAAGATCTGATAAATTGGAAAGAACCGCCTTCTCCAGAGCAAGTGCTGGAGTTACCCAATCCAGACGGAAGTGAACGCCCTCCACACTGGAATCTGTGGAAATAACCAGGTTGGAAGATGGTTTTGTTATAACCAAGCCGTCATCACCATTGGCGTGGCCTGGTGGTAAAAAGGAACCTTTACCAGCCAGGCGCTCAATCAGCGAGAATTCCGGGATATCTGGAAAGATTTTGTTCATAGAACAACTAAAATAGATACACAATCAGCTTTCGGCTTTAGCATAGCATTTCGCCCCTGAATTTATTAATAAAAACGCAGTCTTGTTTAGACTGAATGGTAAACGCTGAGTGCCATTTTAGTTAATCTGACCCGTATTAGAACGGAAACTCACCAATTTGTGGATTTCCGTTCTAACAATCCGATGGAGCACAAACATGAGTTATGCTCCTGCCT
>CAZRWX010000294.1:0-1420 GCA_964603925.1 uncultured Bifidobacteriales bacterium
GCCTTTTCTTTAAGACGGCTGGCCTCCATTAAAGTAGAATCATATATAAGAGCCGAATCAAAACACTCAATTGCATGAGCGTACAGCTGACGGCGAAGGTATGCCTGACCCAGTGCATACCATAGGGGTGCTTCCCTCTGAAAACGATAGACAAGGGGCTCGAGCAGCTCTATAGCCGCTGTAGCCTGATCATAACCCCGGGCTTTTGGCGGAAAAGCATCCACCAGCCGGACTCGCGGAGGTTTGTTGCCCAAAGTCTCCAGGCCCCATTTAGCATCAGCATTGGTAGAATCTTCCCCGATAAGGGCATCAAATAATAACCGGGCAGCATCCAGGTTGCCGGCTTCCTCCCATAAAAGCCCCTCAACCAGACGAATACGTCCGCTTGTCAGACCTATGCTTTTAGCATACTCAACTACCAGGGCGCTGCTGTCATCCTGCCCCATACGATAATAGGTAAGAGCCAATAGCCCATAAGGAGCTTCCGACCCACCATCCAGGAGAGAAATTGCCGTTTTAAAAGCCATTTTTGCTTGAGCAAACTGCTCCCTGCGCAGATAATAACGCCCCAGACCCAGATAAGGCTGGGGAAACATAGGAGAAATATCCGCTGCCAGCTGGTATTGTGCAAAAGCCTCCTCATATTGCCCGCCCGCCCAGAGAAGCTCCCCAAGCTTATACCTGAAAAGCGGATGCCCCGGATCCTTTTCTAAAACACTGTTATAGAGATCAAGTACGCGGGCAGTATCGGTAAAGGCACTATCGGAGTAATTTAAAAGAAGCTCGGAAATTTTATAACAAGCAATATGAGCATTTTTATTGGTTCTGAGTATTTCTTCGTAATGGGTTAGCGCTTGAGAATACCTGCCCTGATTATGATAATCCTCAGCTTTTTCAAAAAGGCGCTGTGCGTGGGGTTTCAACTTTTGCTCATCGGCCTTAAGGCTGAATGACCTGCCGGCATAAATAAGCGTGCCCTGAGGCAGTCCGAAGGCATATTCTTTAAGCGTTATCTGGTCTTTTTCAAATTTATGCCAGATATTAACAACACCAACAGCCGCCAGGGTGCCAATTGCCGCAATCAGCAAAACCCAGGAAATGATCTTTTCATATTTCTTTTTCATTTATCAGAGTATAAAAATAAAATCTTAACAACCTAATAGTTAGTTTCTGTCCAAAATAGCTATCAACGCTCAGCATTCAGCCATATTGCCTGATGAGCCTTCTCACAAAAAAGGGACACGCTCCATCAACTGTCATACTGAGCGGAGTCGAAGTAAGACAGTGGCAGTCGAAGGGTGCACTTTGATTAATAAATTCAAGAGCGAAGCCATTAATGCCCGATGAGCATTTTAACAAAGTAAAACACGCTCCATCAACTGTCATACTGAGCGGAGTCGAAGTAAGACAGTGGCAGTCG
>CAZRWX010000294.1:1520-3392 GCA_964603925.1 uncultured Bifidobacteriales bacterium
ACGCTCCATCAACTGTCATACTGAGCGGAGTCGAAGTAAGACAGTGGCAGTCGAAAGATGCGCTTTGATTAATTCAAAATCAGGATAAAAAAGGTTCCTGGGCCTCATCATCGCCAGCTACAAAAGGACTAAGCATGTCTTTGGAATCTTTAGAACGCAGAAGCTTTTTTAATGCCTTATTTTTGATTTGCCTTACACGCTCCCGTGTAAGCTTGAGTTCACGCCCAATTTCATCCAGGGTGAAAACCCGGGAATAATTAATACCGTAATGCATACGCAGTACCTTTTGCTCCCGATCGGACATTTGGCTGAGCACACTGTCTATTACCGTTTGCAGCTCTGCTTTTTCGGAATCTTTAACTTGAGTACCCTCACCCCCGATTACATCCAGAAGAGAAGTATTAGGCTCTGAAGCCCCCCTGCTCTTGCCCAATGGAGCGTCCAGAGAGATATCTACCAGCTTTTCCATAACCTCGATGATGTCTTTTTTTGACTCTATAAAATCGCCCTGGGCCAGAGTTTTATCATAATCACCATTGTTCTGCACCAGCGCTTTGCGGAATTTATTAACCAGCGCCAGCTTATTTGGGGGGATGCGCACAGCGCCCGTCTGCTCAAAAAGAGCCTTTTGGATAGTTTGCCGTATCCACCAGACAGCGTAGGATATGAATTTAACCTCCCGTGCCGGGTCAAACCGGCGGGCGGCTTTATAAAGCCCCAGATTACCTTCGTTAATAAGCTCTAAAAGGCTTAGGCCCCTGCCCTGATAGCGCCGCGCAATAGAAACCACAAAACGCAGATTGCCCACAATTAAACGATGCAGGGCTTTTTGCTCACCCTTTCGCACTTGAAGAAGGATATCCACCTCTTCATCTTGCGAAATGAGCTTATACCTGTCCAGGTCTCTAAAATAAAGTTGCTCGCTATATTCCAAAATCAGTCGCTGTTAAATTGAACTCATAATTTACAATATTGATTAAAAATCAGCATTTATCAGTATGGGCCTTTGCGCGAAACATTTTAAAAAAATCAAATTACAAACTTTATGGTGAATTGAGATATTTAATTCTCCATAATATTTAGATCCAGAATTCCAATTATACCCAAAGAACCAGGCTCAAAGCAATAAAATGGTTCGATGCCCCAAATAATTAGAATGGAAACAAACGTCTTCCTTTAGCTGCTTGCCATTAAAGGTGGTACAAAGTATTTTGTAGCGAGTTTTAATCCTAAACATAACAATATGATATCCTCAAGAATTTGTCCCATAATCTGTCTTTTCTTCTTTTTCAGCTCTCTTCAGGCCCAAAGCGGGCTGGAGCAGAAATACCTGCAGGCGCGTATTCAAGAACGGGCCATGGCCCAGTCATTTAATCAGGTTATGGCGGATTCCCTCAACAAATCCAAAAAAGGCCTGGGCATTCAGCAGTCTCAGGTTTTGGACTCCCTGCTGCAGGGGCCCACTTCCCCAAATTTAGCCGATTCATCCCTGGCCGACAGCCTACCCAGGCGTTATTCACAGCGTATTTTCTCCCGCAGCCCGGGGTCCCTGTTCGGCTCCCATCATACCGCCGTTGGCGGCAATTATTCCCTGGGCGCAGGGGATGAGGTTATCGTATCTCTCTGGGGGGATAAGGAAAAGCAATATTCCCTTACCCTCAATGCCGCCGGCAAAGTTTTCCTAGAGGGCATTGGTCTGGTGTCCCTTAACGGCATGACAGTTTCAGAGGCCGAAAAATCCCTGCGCACCAAGCTCTCCAGAATATACTCCGGTATCAAAAGGGGCACCGCCTTCATGGAGGTCACCCTGGGCCAGGCCGGCCCTGTTAAAGTTTTTGTCCTTGGGGAGGCCCAGGTCCCCGGCGGTTATGT
>CAZRWX010000295.1:0-3380 GCA_964603925.1 uncultured Bifidobacteriales bacterium
CCGCGATTTCTCGCTCCGACTCGCTTTGCAAAGCATATATCCGACACACACCTAGGTTCTACGACCCGGAGTTAGGTATATGGTTGACGCCGGATCCGGCTGGGCAGTTCTTTCATCCGTATTCTTATGGTGGGGATCCAATAAATGGAACTGATCCAGATGGTAGATTATTTTGGATTGATGATGCGGTTGTTGCAGTAATCGGTGGTGGTATTAATTATGTAAGTGGCGGATTGAATAATGGGGACTGGTTTAATGGACAAGCGGCCTTTAATGTTTGGAATGGTGCATCATCTTCGGTTGCAGGGTACAATGTTAGTTTTGTTACTACTGCTGCTACAGGAGGTTGTTTTGTTTGCGGTTATGCTGCCGGTTCGCTCGCCGGGTCCGCTATAAGCTCACTTAACAATAATGTGGATAATTATGCCTCTGGTGGTAGTATAGGAAATAACTCTTGGTCATTAGCCGCAGGTCCGGCAAGTTATACTTTTGGGAGTGGTGAGGGTAGTGGATTTAATATGGCTAGTTTTCAAAATGATTGGAGTGCCAAAGGTATATGGAATAATTCTTTGACGGCTTTGAATTACGCAGGTGCTGCTTCTCCAGCAGTCGGTACTTATGGTTATTATTCCAGAGGCTCTCTTGGATTTCAAAATCCTTTTAGCCAATCCAGTCAATGGTCTCTGGCTAACAGTCAGGGTAATCTTTCATTAGATAATTTCAATCAACAATCAGGGCTTTCATTTCAGGCAGCCAAAGACAATATTAATACTAAATGTAAGACAGCACACACCCGGTGGTTTTTTAGATGTAAACGGCAACATAGTACCAAGAAAATCGCCTGATTCACATATCCCTTTAAAGGACTTTAATCCTAAATATTAAGTGTTGGTTTTAAATGGATAAAGAGAATTGGAAAATTGAAATTGAAGACTGTCTAAATGATCTCATAGCTTATCAGGAAATAAATAATGTTGGTTTTGTTATAGAAACCGATGGCGAATATAGTATTGCGCTTACGGAACTATTCTGCCAATTATTTGATGATACTGGGTTGAGTAGTTTGTTAGAAAATGGTTTGGTGTATGCAAAAAAAAACGATCTTATGTTTGAAAAGTTGAGAGAATTAAGCAATCACATTGATTTTGATGCACCATTAAATGAAATATTAATTTCTACTCAATGGAGTGAATTGAAAATATTAGCTCAAAATATTTTATTAGAAATAAAAACAACAGAGTAAAGTATTTACGCATCGGGGTGCCAAGCACGATGCGGGCGACTTTTTTTCCAAGCCCTTAATATTTATGTATTTCATAATTTCTCTTTTAACGATTTTAAAATTATTCGAAGGGGTATTTAAGCCCCCACTGGGCGCGGAGAGTGTCCATGGTTTTAAGCATACTTAGGGACTCATTATGTGGTATGACGGTACACTCCTTCTTGCCCTTTTCCAGGCACTCCATGACGGCGGCGGCTTCATAGTTGTAGCCAGTGCCCTCAAAAGGCTGTTCATAGCAAACCTTATCAGTTTTGTTATCGTTGCGCAGGTATGCTTTGGTCGCGTGCCAGAAATCTGGTATAAATATGCTGCCCTCTGTGCCGTATATATGAGCTGAATGGGGAGTGTTGGTGCTAACGGCGGAGGAGCAACTGGCCAGCTCGCCTTTGTCATAGCGCATGGTAAAAGCATTTTGCTCATCTACACCTGTCAGCCCAATACAGGCATGGCCCTGGACAGAAACCGGTAGTTTACCAAATACCATATTGGAAAAAGAAATTGTGTAGCAGCCTACATCCAGGAGAGCGCCCCCGGCTAAATCAGCATTAACCAGACGGTGGGATGAATCCCCCGAAAAACGAGAGCCGAAATCCGCTGAAACCATACGGGGCTCCCCTATCAGGCCCTCCATAAGCCATTCTCTAACCCTAATAATTACTGGCAGAAAGCGAGTCCAATGTGCTTCCATGAAAAAGAGGCCATTCTCCTTTGCGGACTTAATCATTGCCTGGCCCTGGGCATGGTTAACGGCCATGGGCTTTTCGCATAGTACATCTTTGCCATGCTCCAGGCAAAGAATGGTATGCTCCTTATGAAAAGGGTGGGGGGTGGCAATATAGACGACGTCAATGGAGGAATCGTTTACCAGATCCTCGTAGCTGCCGTAACACTTAGCGCTGCCGTGCTCTTTACCGAAGCCTTTGGCTTTGGCCTTATCTCTGGAGCCAACAGCAGCCAGCGCGGCATTAGGAAGAACCTGCAGCCCTTTGGCAAATGCTCCTGCTATAGTACCGCAGCCAAGGATACCCCAATTGTAAGTTTTGCTCATAAGAACTCCTGTTTTGTAAAAAAAGTGCTTAGGTTTTTATTAAAAAAGCAACCACGCTGACGGTATAAAACCCCAGGCCCGCGACCAAAAGAATAATGCCCTGCAAGCACTAATTGATTTGTTAACCAGGTCTTGATGTCACCGCTAAATATAAAAAAACAGCCGCCCGGTGGACGGCTGTTAAATAAACTGCTGGTGAATGCTTACTTTTTTGGAGTTTTGGCTACTTTGATGCTGTCCAGAAGAAGAGTAGCCCCGGCCATTTTAATAGTACCGCTGCCTGCTTTAATCTCAATTTTTTTGTTGTCTATTTGATAAAAAATAGATTTGCCCTCTCTTTTGGTTTTGACAAGGCCCTGCTCCCGCAGAAGCCTGAGGTGATGAGAAAGAAGGGTGGGGTCGATTTTAAGGACATTGTTTAACTCGCTGACATACATGCCCCGGGTCATAAGCATGGAAACAACGCTGAGCCGGGTTTCGTCTGAGAAAACCTTGATTTTTTTAGATAAGGCTTTAATGTTTTTAAGTGTGGCCATGTAGCTCTCCTGTAGTTTGAAAAAAAACACCCTAATAGCGGTTTAAAATTACACCAAATTGCATAAGTTTTAAACTGAATTAAATGTAAAATTTAATATACTGTTTTCAATCTTTTTGTGTTAAAACTTAATAAAATTATTCACAGTTAAAATTATCATGCAATTGTAAATTGCCGGGAAGGCTTGAAAATAGGGTATTTCCAACAGGAATGTTAAATTAAACCAATTCCAACGGGCCTTGGAAAATTTTTCCACACTGATATTTTATTATGAATTGCAGGCTCAGGGTGGTGAAATTGGCCATAAACACAAATGCCTGCCGTCATTCCAATTGTAGGAATGAAGGCTTAACCATATCAAATTTTTTGGAAATTCAACTGGTGACCCAGATGACTAGAGAAGATGGAGGCAACCTTAGCTCTTAGCGGTTTTTCCAGATCCAGCGTTTTATGTCCCAATAATGCAGAATATTCTGCATGGATTGTATGTCTTTAACCTGCCCGGCAACCCGCTC
>CAZRWX010000296.1:0-3371 GCA_964603925.1 uncultured Bifidobacteriales bacterium
ATGGCTGGTCGCAAAATCCTATGACCTTTTACTCCTAAATGTTGGGTTAGACCCAATCATATCCCTTGAAAATATTTTTATTTTCAGGAGTCAATTCCGGTTTGTTCTGGGCGCAACCAGAAAATACAATGCATATCAGGATTGCCTTTCATAAGAGATTGAGTTTATTTGAGATTGTCATTACGCGTATTTTAATCAATTAGGCCAGGACTATCGGGGTAACCCGGGGATTTGAACAATATCGCCCGTTATAAAATAATTTCAAAAGTACAGCAAGTAGAAAATCTGCTCCTTTTTACATAATTATGAAGAAAACCGCCATATTTTGACAGTATTGATGAATGTAATTTTTGTCTGACTTTTGCCCTTAAAATATCCATCGTATAGATACTTCATAACATTTTGATTTAAAAGGTGTTACAGATATAGCCAGATTCTATAACGGGCGATATTGTAAGGATCCCCCACCTACCCCAAATAAAACTCTATGATCCTTTACTCTCAAATGTTGGGTTATACCCAAAATCTTGATAATTATAGACATGAAAATCCTTCATCAAAATGATGACCAGAAAAATACTTTTTAGGAGAAATTAAGACGAAAAATCAGTCCTATGGACCTTTTTTAAGGGCTTCCTGCCCGCCGTCAATCAAATAAGTGCCAATTTTGGGCTAATTTGAAAAGTCGCTAATTCCTATGGCAGATTACTCCTAAATGTTGGGTTAGACCCGTAAGGCCGCAGTTCTAAAAACTGAGCAATTTCAACACATTTATGGACGACGCGTTGGCCTGGGCCAGTACGGCGGTAGCACTTTGCATTAAGAGCTGCTGTTTGGCAAACTGGGTGGCCTCGCTGGCGATGTCGGCGTCCCGGATACGGGATTCGGCATCCTGGGTATTGGTGATAGAATTGTGGATGTTGTTAAGGGTGTGGTCCAGGCGGTTGATATCCGCCCCGATGGATGATCTAATTCCCGTGATGCCCTCAATCATGGAGTCCAGCCGTCCTATAACACCACTGGCTACCCCAGCGTCTGAAGATGATGAGCCACTGATATACACGGTAAAGTCTTCGGCGTTCACGTCCTGGTTTTCATAAAGTTCAAAGACCGTGAAGCCGCCGGGGTCAATTATATTTTGAAGAGCCTCGCCCCCCACAGCATACAACCCTACGGTTTGAGCTTCCTGAACAAACCCGTTGGAACCTAAATATTTAAATGAGCCTCCATTATTGGATGTCCTTTTATATTCCTCACTTCCCGGGTTTACGACAATGTTGAGATAGCCGCCGCCGCCTCCCGGCTTTATGGCAATTTCGGCGCCGTTTGCCCCATTGCTTGCCACCATAATGGATTTGATTCCCGATGTGTCCAGTGTGTAGTTCTTATAACTTTTCTGTGACAGAAGGCTTACGGCAGTTCCATTACTCCCCGCGAAGTCCGGAGTTAACTTCTGCCAGGTAAAATCATCAACGTTTACACCCGAGGTCAGATCCAGGAATTCGATTCCATTCATGACAGAACTGAGACTGTCTTGAAACAGGCTGAACTGACTGGTTGTATCCGCGTTAGGCCCAACATGCAGTTTGAGCTCCTGGGCCTCAAAAGAGATTACCGTAGAATCCCCAATGGCCGCCGCCGCGTTTAGAGTAACATCCATTCCCGGCAGAATGTAGGATGATGCCCATATATCCCCGCTATAATCATATCCGCTGTTAGCCCCCCCGCTGGTAATTGTGAACCGGTTGGGCTTACCGTCATATTCAAGAGTCATATTTTCTCCCCATGCCGCCGGTCCCCCCGCGTCCTGGCCCATGGCCCATTTCCAGTAAACATCGCTGCCGTTGCGCGCATAATCCGCTCCGGCAGCAAGCGCCCGCTGATCCGCACCGGTCTGGTCCGCTATTGTTATGGTTGCCGCGTCTATATCATAACTGGGATTTTGTATGGAGTAGGAGTTTATCCAGGCCATTTCCAGGACATCGCCGTCATTCAACGGCGGCAGAGTTGCAAGATCTATACCATCCGCGCCGAAACTGTAGTCCCCCGCCCCCAGTACCGCGCCATTCAGTTTTGCCTCAAAATACCCTGTAGGGTCCGCCTGGTGTACGGAGGAATCAGAATAAACCAGATTGCTGAAATACTGGATGCTGACTGTATCCGCGCCGGTAACACCGGAGGCTGGCGTAAAGGCCATCATGCCGTCATTTATACTGTAGTCCACGGTTTTTGTAAGTTCCCGTTCACCCCCGCCTCCCAGATCGACAAATACCCTCATACTTTCTATTGCCCTGCCGTTAAGGTCGGAGGGGATGATATAAAGTGGATCTGTCAGGACCGCTGTTGCATAGGTTGAAGCCGTGGCGCTTTTATTGATGGAGGGGTTTTCTATCGTGTGCCTGGTAGCCACCCTCTCAATAGTAAAAGTATCATCCGCATCGACCATTGAGGCACTTACAGGGTCCGCAACTGCAACTGAGTTTACCGCTTTGTTCCCATCTCCCAGGGGGTGTTCAAGTACTGGCGTATTGGCAAAGTCAGAGAAAATATCAATACCGTTAAATTCAGTGGCATTTAAAATGCGGCCAGCCTCCTTTGCCAGATGATGAAACTCCGCCTGTAGATAAGTTCTATCTCTGTACGTCAGGGTATCACTGGCGGCCTGTACCGCCAGTTCCCTCATCCGCTGCAAAGTTGCCTGGACCTCGTTAAGGGCGCCATCGGCTATTTTCAAATATGAGGTCCCGTCTTCAATATTGCGAGCCGCCTGCTGGCTTCCCCTTATTTGCGCCCTCATGCCCTCAGAAATAGAAAGCCCGGCAGCATCATCACTTGCCCGGTTAATGCGCAGGCCGGTGGACAAATTACGCATAGTCCTGGAAAGAGAACGCTCATTGCGCTCAAGGGAATTACGCCCGGTAACTGCTGCTGCATTAAAGTGTATGCGCATAGCTTTAGAACCAGCCAGAAAGCTGAAAAACCCACAAAGCACAACGGCTTTGAGAGCTTATCAATGTATCAGAATTAAATATTAACCTGAATTAATGGCCAATCAACCTCCTTGTTTACCATCGGGGGAATTCCTTTTCCCCTGTTACACGAAACCAACACCCGTTTTTGGGTGCAGCATCCGCTACTTCTGTTATCGGTAGAAGAAAATAGTCACTTTAATTTTTTGTCAATTTAATTTCACCCGGTATCAGTCCCCTGGCCTGGGGGCCAGTAGCTCACGCTTGCCGGGGTGTAGTCCTGCCGATGGCGGGATGAAGACAGGGCTAAATGGAGGGTTATTCATGAATAATTTGAACAATCCGTTATAGGGGTAACCCGGAGATCCGTGCATAATCGGGCGGTATAGGATGGTTTTTTAG
>CAZRWX010000297.1:0-3370 GCA_964603925.1 uncultured Bifidobacteriales bacterium
CCAGGGCCTTAATCAGGAATATGTCTCTTTCACAGTTCTGGCAGTAAAAAGTACCGCCAGTACCGGGCATTATGTAGGTTATATTCATTTATATTATGTCTGTGAGGCTAGTTCATGAACTGGCCTTACAAAATCATTCCTTTCTTCCAAAAGCATATACTGCTCCATCTTCTGATGCAATATATAACACACCGCCTGCTGCGGTTGGAGACGCTGTCAGCTGGCTTTTACAGTTGTACTTCCATTTAAGCTTTCCTGAGACCAGGCTGAGGCGGTAAATGTACCCGTCGGTAGATGTACATATTACATCAGATCCGCAAATAATAGGAGAGGAGGGGACCTCATCACCGGTTTTAAATGTCCATATTAACTTTCCAGTTTTACGGCTGAGGCAGCGGATGTTGCCATCATCAGAGCCTATAATTATGGATGTATTGCCAATTGCGGGGGATGATAAAATGGGGTCAGTGGAATTGGTATCGGAATACATCCACTTTATTTTGCCCGCGCTGGTATTTGCGGCGGCTATTTTGCCGTTATGCAGGCCGGTAAAGGCAACGTTACCTCCAAAAGCGCTGGAGCCCGCAATATAAGAGCCGGTGGGTAACCTGGCTATGGAGGCGCCGCTGCTGTTAATAATATGAAGGTAAGTGTCACAGCCGCCGAAAACAATGCTGTGGCCGCTGACTGCGGGTGTGCCGTTTATAAAATTATCTGTTTCATATTCCCAGAGGAGTTTGCCTTTATCTGGTGAAAGGCAATACAGAGTAAAGTCATAGGCACCCACCAGTATACCTGTTTGTTTAGAGGAAATCTTAACAATATTAGCAGACCCCATGATACGTTTTTCCATGGAGTATTTCCAATTAAGAATACCAGTTTTAGCCTGTAGCGCATAAAAGGTTCCGTCAAAGGTACCGCAATAAATTGTGCTCTTAAAATATAATGGTGAAGCCTCTATACCGGCCCCTGTTTTATATTGCCATAGGCTCTTGCCGGTCTGGGCGTTAAGAGAATATATAATACCCTCAGTAGAAGCAATGTATACGCTGTTACCCGCAATCACAGGGGTGCTTTTAATTTCATCGCCGGCAGTAAATACCCATTTAATACTCAGACTGTCTGCCAGGGGCACGGGTGTATAACCTGTGAGAGCGGCATCCCCGCGAAACACGGGCCAGTCTCTGCAGTTTGCCAGGGCTACAAATATAAGGGTAATTATGAATTTTAAATTATGAATTATGAATTCCTTGTTTTGTTATTGCCAGAGCACCGGTGGGGCAGGCGCTGGCGCAGGCGGCTGCGGAAACCGTGAGGGCTTCAGCGTCTTTGCCATCAATAGAGGCACCAATGTGCAGTTCAATACCACGGTTAATAAAAGCGAAGCCCACGGGTTCATTATGCCTTTCAGATATGGCTACACAGGCACCGCATTTTATGCATTTGCCTGGCTCGAAGGTTATGTTAACGCCCACTTTAATTTGCTCAAATTCCGGAAGTAGATCGGGGGATAATTTCTGGTTAATATTGTCTGAGCTGCATACATTACGCAGCCGGCAATTATGTTGACTGATGCAGTCACAATTAAAACACCTTTGTGCTTCCGACTGGGCCTGTTGGGGTGTGAGGGATTTAGAGCCGCTACTGGTGTGGATGGTCTCTACTCGCGTGCTAAAGCTGCTGAGTTTTTTTCTCCGAAAAAGTTCCAAAAGTGAGGGCTTGGCGCAGCGGGAATAAAAGGGCTTAGTCTTTTGCGGTATGGCGCCCCTGGTTAGAAAGCCGTCCACTGAATGGGCCAGTCGTTTGCCTTCAGCAATACCCTGAACGGCCATTGAACAGCGCTTCAGCGCCGAGCCTCCAATAAATAAATTATTGTCCGGCTGTGTCTGGCCATCAGCGCCAGTGGTATGGGTTTGATCTTCATTGGCTCTATTAAAGAAATCTTTGTGTGAACGCCGGCCGGTGGCCAGAATAACCGCATTATGGTCATAACGCAGTCTTTCAATACCCTTGGAACCTTCAATATTTGTCCCTAAATTAAATTTAACACCCAGTTTTTCTACCAGTGAACATTCGCAGCGCAGAACTTCTGGAGGCAGAAGGTCTGGATCTACACAGGAAGTAAGAGCGCCTCCAGCTATGGGGGCCTTATCATATATAGAACATTTATGACCTTTAAGCTGCAGATACCAGGCTGCTGTAAGGCCCGTAACCCCCGCGCCCACAATGGCAATGTTTTTTCCACTGGGTAGTTGGCACTGGGGCAGCCATGGTTTTATGCTTTCAAGATCTAAATCACCCACAAAACGTTTGAGAAGACAGATAGACAGGGCCCCATCACCATGAGTGCGTTTACAGGTTTTTTCGCAGGGGGCGGGGCAGATACGCCCCGTAATTGAAGGAAAGGGAATGTCTTGTTTAACTGTGATCATGGCACCTGTAAAATCCCCGTTTTGTATCTGGCGGATCATTCCTGGTATATTCATATGAGCGGGGCAGCCGCGCTGGCAGGGGGCTGAGCAGTCCCCATAGTGTTCGCTTAAAATTAGCTCCAGGGCGGCGGTCCTGGTAGTTTGTATGTCATGGATATTGGTCAATATATCCATACCCTGGGTTGCCCGGGTACTGCATGCGGGTATTAAGCGGCCGCTGACTGTATTTTTTACAGCGCACACCATGCAGCAGCTGGTAGAACCTAAGCCTTGAATATGACATAAAGTTGGTATGTTAATGCCCGCTTGACCAGCCGCCTCCAGTACGGTAGCACCATCACCGATACTAATTGCCTTGCCGTCTATACTGAGGGTGATATTACTCATACATCCTCCGCGGGTTGGAGGTTGCCCCGGGTAACTCTGTCAATGGCATGAGAGGGGCAAGTGCTCTCGCAGGCCCCGCAGCGGATACATTTTTCAGGATCTATATAATGATTTTCCAGGGGCGTAAAGGCAATGGCATCAACAGGGCACTGCTGGGCACAGCGGGTACAGCCTATACAATTGTCGTTAACCTCAAGTTGTATGAGTGCGGCACATTTGCCTGAGGGGCAGCGGCCCTGTATATGGGCTTGGTATTCCTCCGGAAACCAGCGTAGAGTGCTGATAACGGGATTTGGGCTTGTCCTGCCCAGACCGCAAAGGCTGGCACTGGCAGTTTGAGTGGCCAGATGTTTAAGCTCATCCAGGGTTTGAGCGCTTGCCCTGCCCTCACACAGGTCGTTGAGTAATTTAAGCATACGGCTGGTACCCAGACGGCAGAAAGTACATTTCCCACAGGACTCATCCCGGGTAAAAGACAGGAAATAACGGGCAATGTCCACCATACAGTCAGTACTGTCCATAACCACAATACCCCCCGAACCCATCATGGA
>CAZRWX010000298.1:0-3320 GCA_964603925.1 uncultured Bifidobacteriales bacterium
TTTTTTACCTAGTAGCAATAAGCTTTAATCAAACAAACCACACAAAGGAAACACTATGCCAAAATCAATTACAGTAGTCCCCTCCAAAGTCAGGATGCCCTCGGTTCTTAAAACCAGGGACATTCCTGTAAATGCTTATAAAAGCGACCCTAAAGCTGAGACTAAAAAATTCGGACCGGGTAAACTTAATGAAATATATCAGGATATGCTCATCATTCGGGAGTTTGAAACCAGCCTTAACGAAATCAAACAGAAATTCTCTTATCAGGGCATAGAGTACGACCATAAAGGCCCCGCTCACTTAAGTATTGGGCAGGAGTCCGCCGCTGTCGGCATGGCCTATGGGCTTACAAAAGACGATTTTATTTTTGGTTCTCACCGCAGTCATGGTGAAATTCTGGCCAAGGGTCTTTCAACTATCCATCAAATGGACGATGCCGCTCTTATGGACATCATGGAGAACTACATGGGCGGCGTCGCTCTTAAGGTTGTAGAAAAGGGCCATAAGGGTTCAGTTAAAGAGCTGGCCACCGACTATCTTTTATACGGTACCCTGGCGGAGATTTTTGCCCGGGAAGCCGGCTTTAATAAAGGACTGGGCGGCTCCATGCACGCCTTCTTCCCCCCATTCGGCATAATGCCCAACAACGCCATCGTTGGCGGTTCAGGTGATGTATCCGTGGGCGCGGCCCTTTTCAAACGCATTAACCGTAAACCCGGTATTGTAGTAGCAAACATAGGTGATGCCTCCCTGGGCTGCGGCCCTGTGTGGGAGGGTCTGATGATGAGCGCCATGGAGCAGTACCGCACCCTGTGGGACAAAGACCTGGGCGGGGGCCTGCCTATCATATTCAACTTTATGAACAACTTCTACGGCATGGGCGGTCAGCCCGAGGGTGAGACCATGGGCCTTGGTATCCTGGCACGCCTGGGAGCGGGCATTAACAGCGAAGGCATGCATTCAGAGCGCGTAGATGGTTTTAACCCCCTGGCGGTTATGGACGCCATTGAGCGCAAAAAAGCCATTATTAAGAAAGGCCTTGGACCCGTACTGTTAGATACTATCACTTACCGCTTCTCGGGCCACTCCCCCTCAGACGCATCCTCCTACCGGGATAAGGATGAGGTAGCCTTGTGGGAAAAGAACGACGCCATTCTCTCCTACGCCAAATACCTTTCCACCAACAAGCATTCTTCTAAGACCGACCACGAAGACTGGAAAGCGGGTATCACTGAGCGTCTTGTCCGTGCCATGAAACTGGCCGTATCCCTGGAGGTATCTCCCCGCATGCAGGTGGCTAACGGTGATATAGCCAAACTCATGTTCAGCAACACTAAAGTCGAAAAGTTCGATGACAGGGAGCCTGAGGTCCTTATGGCAAAAGAGGACAACCCCAGGGTCATAGCCAACTCTAAAAAAAGCCGCAGTGCTTTTATTAACGGCAAAGATGGCGAGAAGCTGCCCAAGGCTAGAGTTATCGCCTACAGGGATTCTCTTTTCGAGGCCATGCTGCACCGCTTCTACATAGACCCCACCATGGTGGCCTATGGCGAAGAGAACAGGGACTGGGGCGGCGCCTTTGCCGTATACCGCGGCCTCACCGAGGCCCTTCCCTACCACCGCTTGTTTAACTCACCCATATCTGAAGCCGCTATCGTAGGTAGTGCTGTGGGTTATGCCCTTTGCGGCGGCCGGGTTGTAGCAGAGCTCATGTATTGCGACTTTATGGGCCGCGCCGGGGACGAAATTTTCAACCAGATGAGTAAATGGCAGTCCATGAGCGGCGGCTTACTCAAGATGCCCCTGGTTTTACGTGTAAGTGTCGGTTCCAAATATGGCGCCCAACACTCCCAGGACTGGACAAGTATGGTGGCCCATATCCCGGGCCTCAAGGCCATGTTCCCGGCCACGCCCTACGACGCTAAAGGCATGCTGAATCTGGCCCTTGCCGGTACAGACCCTGTTGTGTTCTTCGAGAGCCAGCGTCTTTATGACCAGGCGGAAATTTTTGAAGAAGGTGGTGTACCAGAGGGCTACTACGAGGTGGAAGAGGGCAAACCCGCTATCCGCCGCGCTGGTAAGGATATCACTATCATAACCATAGGCGCCACCATGTACCGCGCTCTGGAGGCCGCTGATGAACTACAGGCAAAGTACGGCCTCTCAGCCGAGGTTATAGACTGCCGCTTTATCAACCCTCTGGATTACGATATACTGGTAGATTCAGTCAAAAAAACAGGCCGATGTGTAGTAGCCTCTGACGCCTGCGAACGCGGCTCCTTTGCCCACAACATTGCCAGTAACCTGACTCAGATAACGTTCGATTACCTGGATGCCCCCATAACAGTGGTAGGCGCCCGCAACTGGATTACGCCCGCCGCCGAGTTGGAGGAGACATTCTTCCCCCAGAAGGAGTGGTTCCTGGACACTATCCACGAGCGCGTACTGCCCCTGACCGGCCACCAGGTTACCACCAACCAGACTGCGATGGAAATGGTACGCAGGAATAAACTGGGGGTCTGATTTTTTCCCGGAATTTTTCCCGGATTAATTTCGATTAACTTGTAGGTCCATTTCATGAAATGGACCTACAAGTTAATCGGAAATTAAATTTGCCACGGCGTTATTGGGAACCGGATTAGGTCCGCCAGTTTTTTGGGTTGTTTCGGATATACACCCTCATCGTCTCCAGATGATGGGGATTACGCATCAGGGTTTCGTAGTAATCCCCCTGCCACATTCTCTGCCCCTGGGTTCCACGAAGCAGATTTATCTCCTTGGCAGACTGCATTTTAAACCGTCCCATTATTTTAAATAGCAACATTTTTTGTCGCCTGTATTTACGTTCGGGACATTTCTCTGGTTTTGGCCGCTGTTCCGTCTGAAATATCATAAGGGGAAGCCGTGCCCAGTCCACACCTTTTATCTCCAGGATAAAATGCACATGGTCGGGCATCATCTGGAATTCATCCAGCTTAATATTGGAATAATGATTTGGCAAATCCAGCCAAAATTTCTCCACAATATCCGCGAATTGATTTCCACGAAACTGCCCATCATGGATTTCACCAAGCAGCGACTCTTTATTCTTGATGGAGATACTCACAGCATAAAACCCCGGTGTGCTGTAATCCCAGTTCTGCAAACGAATCGACCCATCATGAAAACGTTTATTTTTACCCATATCATTAATTTTTAAAAATAAACCAGCGGTATAACCCATCTCTTTTTGTAAGGCCAGTTCATGAACTGGCCTTACTTTTGAGCCAACCAGCTTATTAGTAACAATCCAACTACATCCCACTGATAAATGACTGGT
>CAZRWX010000299.1:0-3320 GCA_964603925.1 uncultured Bifidobacteriales bacterium
ATATTTATTCATTTGATGCTGGCTTTAAAAAACATGGATTAACCACCTCAGGTACATAATGCGCACTGTCTACACCTTAAAGTAGTTCAATATTTCCCCTGAATGTCATTTCGCTTGTTTTCTTAACTATTAATTGTATAATAGAATTTAAATCAGAATTGATTAAAGTTCCAGGTTTAGGCGGGAGGTAAGAACTATACCGGTTATCCATACAATAAATTAACGTAATGGTGTTGGAGCAAGGTGGGACAGGCAGGTGTCAGCCCAATAAAACGGAAGTTTGCAGCTCGGTATCCACGATTCTGGGGGATTGGCTGTTAAACCTTGTTTCCAGATCTGCTATATCCATAAGCTGTGAGCCGCCAGCCTGGCCTGCTACATAAGCGCCTACCTTGTTGGCAAAATCGCATGACCGGGCCAGAGGAAGGCCGCGGAGGTGGCAATGGATAAAGCCGGCGAAGAAGGAATCGCCTGCCCCAACCTGGTCTTTAAAATTTACCTGATAGCCGGGTGAATAGACGGGATCCTGCTTTTTGCCTGCCGCGAGGGCGCCTTTGTCCTCCAGGGTTACCAGGCAGAGATCCAGAGAAAATTTGCTGATGAGTTCCTGGACCAGGGCGGGAAGGCCCGTGGCGCTTAAGCCAAGAAGCTTTTTAAGTATAAATACCTCTTCGCGGTTAAGCTTTAAAATGTGGGCGGCCTCCATTGAGGAGATTATAGTGGTGGTTGTATAACAATCTTTACGCAGGTTGATGTCGGCGGCCTTGATGGGGCCGGGGAGCTTGAGAAGCTGCTGCAAGGACTCGCTGGACTTGGGGGAACGTTGGGACAGGGTGCCATAACAGATACATTGGGCGGCGCGGACGGCCTCCTGGATACTGCTGTCAGTTTCGATAAAATCGTAGGCGGTATTGGGGATGATGACATAATCGGGGTTTTGATCTTTATCAAAGGTTACATTGACCGTGCCTGTGGGATGGGTATGGTCGGTTTGGATAAAACGGATATCGACCCCCAGAGCCTGAAGCTGGCCCCGTGCCTGACGGCCAAGAGCATCGTCACCCACACGACTGACGAGCAGGCCGGTGTCACCTAGATTATTGATACGGAAGGCCAAATTAGCCGAAGCCCCGCCCAGGACTGTTTGCTCGGGCATAATGTCCCATAATAACTCGCCAAAAGAAATGATTGAATGCGACATTGAGGCTCCTTTATGGTTAATTGTGTTTTGTACTTCCATATATTAATAGTAAGTTACAAATTAGAATGTAAGTCCCGCAAAGCGGGATTTACATTCTAACAAACCGATGGAGCGTGTATCTCCTTGTGAAAATGCTCATCGGACATTGACTTTCACAATTACAATGTCCGCATGGGAAATTTTATCACTTGTTTCAACCTATAAATCACTGCTCTGTCAGCGGAAGTTTTACTCTCATTGCCCCATGAGTTTACATAAATAGCACAAGAAGTCTTATGACTGGTACAAAGATGCGGGTGTTGTGGATTTCTTTAACTTAAAGTCATCTTTGTGAATGGAAAAAATTATTGTTGTTGTTTTAGTTTTAGTTTTAATACTTTATGTTCCCGATCGGTAATATATAATTTTATTTTACATTTATTCGACAATATATTCCCGATCGGTAATAATTAGCTTGTGAAGTCATAAGTAATTAAATATATTACCGATCGGTAATATGAATATCATAAATACAGATCAGCTCGGTGCTGCTATTCGTTTAAGACGAAAACAGTTGAAGGTCACCCAGAAAGATCTAGCTATGACTTGCGGTACCGGTTTGCGATTTATTATTGATCTTGAGAAGGGTAAATCCAGTTGTCAAATCGGTAAGACTATTCTCATCTTACAAGCCCTGGGGCTCAAATTCCAGGTCGATTCAAGTGTTGATATCAAGTAGGCTGGTAGGATATGAAGAACCTGATAGTTTATTTGAATGGGTCGAAGGTCGGAAGTCTTAAACAGGACGAAAGCGGTTTGCTGCAATTCTCCTATGATCAGGCTTGGATAGAAAAGCCCGGATCTATACAGCTCTCCCGCTCATTGCCTCTTCAAAGCGAGGTGTTCACGGGAAAAAAAACCAGGCCTTTTTTTGCCGGCATATTACCCGAAGAGGGACCCCGGGAAAAAATAGCTGAGATTTTTGGGATTAGTAGCAACAATGACTATGCACTACTTGAAAGAATAGGGGGCGAATGCGCGGGAGCTGTCAGTTTACTTCCAGAAGGTGAAATTCCAGCAGGAATCAACAATAAGAAGCATCGCGAATTGACAGAGTCAGAATTACAAAAACTCATAAGCGAGTTACCCAGTCGTCCCTTATTAGTTGGTATGGAGGGATTGCGGCTTTCATTAGCGGGAGCCCAGGATAAGCTGCCAGTTATCGTTCATAACGGCAAAATATGTCTCCCTCTTAATGATACTCCAAGCACTCATATTCTAAAACCAGAGCCGAAACGTTTTCCAGGACTGGCGATTAACGAGGTTTTCTGTATGACTCTGGCTAAGATGGTTGGTCTTATCGTACCCGAAACAAAGTATTACACCATCAAAAAGAAATCTTGTATTCTTGTTCAAAGATATGACCGGTTAAAAATTGAGGACGTTACAATACGACTTCACCAGGAAGACTTCTGTCAGGCATTGGCATTTCCACCAGAGAGAAAATATCAGGCAGAAGGAGGTCCAGTGATTAGTGACTGTATCTCGCTTCTTAGAGAATGGTCAACAGCACCCGTTCTTGATATTCCCAGCTTTGTCAAATGTCTTATCTTCAATGTGTTGATTGGCAACTCCGATGCTCATGCCAAGAATTTCTCGTTATTGTATTCCGGTGGTGAACGTCGGCTGGCTCCCTATTACGATTTGGTTTCTACTATTGCCTGGCCTAATCTCACCAAAAAACTCGCCATGAAAATTGGCAGTTGTGAATCCATTAACGTATTTACAATTGCTGACTGGAAAAAGATGGCACTAAAGAGCGGTCTTGGTTGGCCATTGGTACGGGAGAGGATGGAAGAAAGCTGCCATAGTGTTTTGAATAAACTGAACGAAGTCACTGAGCAATGCCGCAAACACGATCAATCTATGGTGAGCGCACTATACAAAACCATTTTGGTTAGAACAAAAAAAATGCTTAAAGCGATCTCCAGAAAAAATTAGAACGGAAATTCACCAACCTGTCCGGCGTAGTACTGCAAAGCTGGACGAAGACGGATGTGGATTTCGTTTTAATAATCCGATGGGGCATGTTTCACCTGTCATCCTGATAGCCTGTCCTGAGCCCTTCGACTAAGCCTGT
>CAZRWX010000300.1:0-3312 GCA_964603925.1 uncultured Bifidobacteriales bacterium
GTGACAGCTGGTTCATAATTCAAGGACGTGATATTGTAATTTATCGTGTCTGCCCTGGCAGGTATAGTTTGAATTGCCATAGTACCCGAGGAGAGAACATCCTGAGTTTGCGCATGTTTTTCAAAAGCCCCTACTTCAGGTTTATTCTTGCGGGGCTGGCCCCAAATGTCCTTAGCAACACTGTAAGCTGGAGAACTGCCGGCATATAAAGGCGAACAATTATTGTTAATACACCCAATTAAGTCACCGAATTTACGATTGACGCTGGCAAGGAAATTTGCATCATGGGCACTGAGGGAATCAATAGAGGTACCAACATTAAGCAGAGGCAGAGTTTGCTGAATCGCATATATATTTGGTCTGATTTCTGCGAATACATTACGTTCTAACTTTACATCTTCTCCGCTAACACTAAAAAGAAATGGCAGATCGAATTCTTTTTTAAAACCAGTAAAATAATTATTAGCTATCCGTGCTTTTAGCCCTAGAGATGAAGTAACCTTTTCTACCGAAAAGCCTACAGTTTGACCACTTGCATCGACGAAAGTACAGTTGATAACGGATAAATCCAGTGGAGACTTAATTTTAAATATGTGGTCTCTTCCCCAAAAAAGACAACTGGTAAAATTCGCAGAATAGTCAACAAGAGTATTTTCGAATACGATTAAATCGCCATTTAAACCAGCTGTTTGAGCTGAACGAAAGATGCAGCCGTCAATAATTATTGCCGCCCCATTAACCAATAAAGCGGGTTGAGCCAGCGAGTGCTCCAGAATTAAACCGGAAAGCTTAATTCCTGAACCTGAAACCGTAAGATTTTGAATAACCGGCCGGGCTGTATCCTGACCTGCTACATATGCTTCACTGGTAATTGTAAGCCCCCCCTGACTGGAATCATTAGCTAGTTGAAGGTTAGGTATTGTACCGGAGCCTGATTTTAAAATAAGAGTCAAGGGACGTACAGTAAATTCCTGAAGAGTTAAGCGTACATTGCAAAATGGTGATTCTGATGACCCCGTGGAGTTTTTAATATCGATTAATGTACAAGCATCACGATAGCTTACCCAGAGCGTATCTGAGCTTATAGGTTTAAACTGTACGATTGTTGTGCTGTTGGATAAAACTGAGCCAACTGCAGAGCCATTGCCCACAATACCGATGGGTGCGGCCCTGAAATATGTTCCTCCCCTGGGAAAGCCTGTCCACTGGATAGCGGTATCCCTGTTTGATACTGGTACGGTTAAGGTATCTATTACAGAGTTATTAGCCTCATCATAGGCAAATATACGCACGCTGTCCAATAACTCCGCACCGGGAGAGAAATTCAGATCAACAGAACCCACATCATGTTTAGTTTGGTTGTTTGGCCGGACAGTTAAAGAAAAATCTGTAATAGGGTACTTGGGTGCATTGCTTATAGTTACAATAGCAGAATCATTGGTATGCGCAAAACCGCTGTCATGGCTATGTACCATTTTAATATGGAATGGGATGCCGTTCCTGAGCGCCCGGGGGATATCCAGCAAACTGTCCGTTTTCACTCCCCCCCCTATACTGTTGCCTTCAGAACTATAAGCCAAACCGTCCCAATAAGCACCGGCATTTTTGAGAGATGTTGTGTCCTTGCCTGCCAACGCTCCCTTATTGTTGCTGAAAAAGTAAAATATATGACTGGGGGGATTATAAACAGCATAATAGGTTGTGTCAAAAACCCTGCCGGTACGGCGAACTCTGATACTGTCAACAGCAAAAGATAAACTTGCCAGGGGACTGGGAAGAATAAAGTCCCAAAGTTCAACCTTACTACCGAAAGCCCCCACTTGTACGCCTAAGCTATAAGTTGAGCCAAAATAATCCTTTTTAGAACTTAAATCACCCTGGATATCAGATGTAAAATTGAGATAATTCTTTGGAATAATACCAAAATCCGATCGATAAAGATCAAGCAGAGAGTCTCTTCGGAATTGATAAAGGGGGTAGTCACCCTCCTCATAATTTGCCAGACCTACAGGTAAGACAACATTATTAACCCGGTAATCGCCATTAGCAGCAGCCGACCAAATGACTGGAGAAGAGAGGGTACTGTTATAAGCATTATTAAAAATACTGTCATTAGGAGAAGCAAAATTGGCACCTGGCAAGGGCCCAATTGGTGGCTGAAGAGGGCTTTTTACGGCGAATAGATTACGAGAAATAGTAAAATTTGTAAGAACAGAAGAGCCAAACTCTACCAGGCTGCGCTTTGAGCCTATACCGCCTAGAAAGGAGTTGGCAAAAATAACCAGGTCACCGCCATTTACAAATAAAGTGGTATTAAGAAAAACATTGTGCTCGACGCGCGAGTACTTAGTATTAGCACCAAAAAGTAGGCTGAGAGAGGTACTAGTGGGTCCGGTAATTTGCCCTAAATGACGAAAATAATTCCTCTCAATGCGGGCAGAATCCGCATTAATTAATACAGCATTGCCACCCGTAGAACTAAGCTCAAAGAGGCTGTTAGTAATTTTAACCCCTTTGGCCGAAGCATTAATTACCACAAGCGGCCAGGGGGAATCAAAGGTCTGCTTAAAAGCCAGATCACTGATAATAAAATTTGGGGTTGAAACAGACATAACTATGGCGCCTCCCCCGGCAAGCCTGGTTAGCATGAGCTTTTTTTCTGGATTTAACCCGTCTGTTTTAGGGAGGACTGAAAGATTTATAGCAGAAATACCCGGAATGGCTGGTATATTGATGCTGTCAGAAAGATACACAGGTAAATCTCCTCGTTCACAGCAATTAAAACGCATTGTGCAGACAACCACGTCAGGGCAAAGGCTGGAATCCAGATTTGAAAGATACTGGTTAAGCACAGCCGGATTATAGGGCGATCCAGTAGTTCCAAGAGTGGAGGCTACGGTAAAAGTGGAATCACACTGAGAATATGCGGAATTTAGCACAAAAAAGACCGCAATTATAAAAACATAAGCAACTCGCATTGAAATTCCTCAAATTAATAGGCCGTTCCTGATAAAATAGCTAACTAAATAAAGGAATCAATTATAATAATGATATTAGGTGCTTTTAAAAGGCAACCTGTTAATTATTCGATAAAATCTGGATTTTTTATTTTAAAATATGCAGAGATCTTCTTATCCTTTAGCCCGTAAGGTGTGTTCGTCTAGTGGTTAGGACGCTGGCCTCTCACGCCGGTAACAGGGGTTCAACTCCCCTACACACTACCACCTTTATAATACGGCTGTTTTATATGGCCGTTTTTATTTTATTCGTTTTTACTTCTATTCTTGCTGTCAGGCAGAATAAGGCATATTT
>CAZRWX010000301.1:0-3295 GCA_964603925.1 uncultured Bifidobacteriales bacterium
GGGGCTATTTGCTTTAATGGCCGTGGGGTTAAGTTAAAGCCAATAGCCATGGAGACTGATGTACACCCCGGCTTTATGACAGACTGGCAGCAGCCCATGGTTATACTTTTAACCCAGGCAGCCGGGGTTTCTGTAATTCATGAGACCGTGTACGAAAACCGTTTTGGTTATACAGATGCTCTTAATACCATGGGCGCTAAAATTCAACTGTTTCACGAATGTCTGGGTGGCGCTCCCTGCCGTTTCAGGCATTCGGGTCATGCCCATTCCTGTATAATTTCTGGTCCCACGCCTTTAAAAGGCGCAGCCATTAATATTCCCGACCTTAGAGCTGGGTTTTCTTATATGGTGGCCGCCGTTATAGCAGAGGGCCGCACAGAGCTATCCAATGTACGCTACATTGAGCGTGGCTATGACCGTATTTTGGAGAAGTTTCAGAACCTGGGAGTAAATATTGAGGTTAAAGAAAATGACTAAAAAATACTGTATATATTCCAATAAGGGTGGGGTAGGTAAAACTACGCTTACAATCAGCATGGCTCATGCTCTGGTACTTGCCGGCTCCAGGGTGTGTTTAATAGACCTGGACAGTCAATCAAATTTGAGCCGTCATCTAGGCTGCAAGGCCGCTCCCACTCTCAGCATTCAGGATGTTTTGCGTGAGAGGTGTGAAGTAGAGGACGTTATCACTTCCACTGCTATTGATGGTCTGAGTCTGGTTCCCGGTAATCAGGAGTTGGACAATCTGCCCTTACTTTACCCTAAAATAATGAGGCAGCCCAATGTTTTGCGTACTAAAATCGCTGGTATGCAGGGCTTTGACTATATATTTATAGACTGCCCGGCATCTTTCAACTGGATAACGCGGCTGGCCTTATATGCCGCCGGGGAGCTCCTTGTGCCTGTTCAGGCAGAGCCCTATGCCCTGCAGGGGTTGGGTGATTTGGCTGGCAGTCTGCAGCGTATGCAGGCAATTGCGCGTATTCATAAAATCATTATTAATATGTATCGTTCGCACACACAGCTTCATAGCAGTATAAGCCGCACCATTGAACACCTGTACCCGGGTATTGTAGCCAGGCAAAAGGTTCGGCAAAATATTCAACTAGGGGAAGCTGCCGCAGGTGGATCCAGTATTTTTACTTATGCTCCTACCTCGGCGGGTGCCATGGATATTTTCGCTCTTTGTTATGAACTTTTTGATATGAATCAAGCTGTTGAAGAGGCTGAAGCTATTCTCCAGGCAGCATCAGAATAATGGGTAGGGCATGTCCAGGTGGATGCTGACAGTACCGCCCGATGGTGCGGCCCGGGCCGTAGCGGAAGACCTGTCCCGTAGTTTTAAAACTATCCTGGGAGAACATAAGTTTAAAACATTTGACTGTGGTAAATATCAAAATGCCTTTGAACTGTTACTCAAACAGCCGGATGTTGATATGGTTGCCGATTTGCTTAATCAGTCTTTGATCGTGCAATGTATGGATTTTGGAGTTGAGTATCTAATCGTTACAGCCTTAAGCCCGGTAACTCTTTTCAGCTTAAACCTTCTGCGTAAGCAGGGGGTTACAAATATTCACTGGTTTTATGAGGATTTCCGTATCGCCCGTTACTGGAGCTCTGTAATTACCGGGTACGATTATTTTTTTGCCCTTCAAAGGGGTGAGCTGGAGGCTCTTTGCCGCGTACGGGGGATCTATTTCCAATTGCTTCCAGGTGCTGCCAGCTGGGGTGTACTGGAGGGTAACAATGTTACGGAATTTAATCAACCTGATAAAAGTACTGCCCGGCAGTATGATGGGGCCTTTATAGGAATACCCAGTCCCTATCGTTTGAGTATATTGGAGTGCCTGGCCGCTAAAGGTATAAAACTGGTTATTGCCGGCAGCGGCTGGGAACAGTACACAGGTATTCTGAATGTAACCATTTTTAAAAATGGGTGGGTAACCTCCAGTGAATGCCGGAGTATTTATAACAGCGCCAAAATAGGCTTGAATCTGTCTTTTAATGACCCATCTTCAGACAGAGATAATACCCAGTTAAGTCCGCGAGTTTATGACATGGCGGCCTGTGAAATGGTGGTAGTATGTGAAGATTCCCCCTTAATCCGGGAATTGACCGGCTGTTTACGTCTGCACTTCTTTCAGGACGTTCAAAGCCTTTGTGGTATTGTTGAGCAATGCCTGGCTGATTATGATAATGAAAAAGAACACGCTGTAAGTAATCGTATATCTGTTTTAAACCACCATACGTACCAGCATCGGGCGGAGCAGTTTATAAAAGCTCTTAAGCAATAATGGCGGTATAATTGCCTTCAAGTTTTAATAATGGCTTATTCAAGCATCTGGCTGCAGCGCCTTAAGGAACAATCAAACAGACAAGGGGAGTTATTGCTCCGTTTGTGCTTTCCTGTCTGGGATACTCAGGATGTAGATACAGTAAACAATCTTATCAATAGCGGTTCTATTGACTGGATCTCATTTACCCAAAATGCCGTGGGCCATGGTTTATTGCCGGCCCTTGGCAGGCATTTAGAAAGCAGTGCAGTAGTTGGCCTGCCAGCCCAGACCAAAGAAGAAATACTTGACCTTTTAAGGTTATCAAATGCACAAAGTCTCAGATTAACAGGTGAGATGATGAGGATACAGGAGGCTATGAAAGTATCGGGTGTAAAACTCTGGGCTTATAAAGGTCCTGTTTTAAGCCAAAGCCTTTACGGGGATGTAGGCGGCCGTCAATTTGATGATCTTGACTTTTTTGTATCTTCAAAAGACCTGATTACCGCACGGGAATGTATGAATGGCCTGGGTTATAGCGAACAATTGCCGCTTTCTGGTAAGTGTCTTAGAGCTTATATCAAGGAAGAATGTGAATATAATTTTAAACATAAAGAGTCTGGTATATCTGTAGAGCTCCATTGGAATGGCCTGCCCGGCAGGTTTGGTATATATCTTAATTTAGACACGCTTCGAGTTGCGGAGGATAACTTTAATTCATCTGAAAATAACGTCTTATTATTATGTGCGCATCATGGCTTAAAACACTCCTGGGAGCGTTTATCATGGTATGAAGATTTATACACCCTGTTACATAAACCTGGCATTAAGTGGCACAGCCTGGCATTTAAGGCTCAACAGCTGTGTCTAAAACATGTTTTGTTCCTGGGATTAAAGCATATAGAAGCAGCTACGGGCTGGTCGTCCCCATTGCTTAAAGGTACAATGTGCGCTGAACGAAATCCCAATTCTCGCTCCAGCGCCTTGTTAGAACGGTCCCGCATTGCGGGATCCGTTCTAAT
>CAZRWX010000302.1:0-3289 GCA_964603925.1 uncultured Bifidobacteriales bacterium
TTAAATATATCAACGGTAAAAGGCCCGTTATGATTACCCTGGAGCTGCCTTATACACATGAGGGTAAAGGCACTCTGCACCCTCTTCCCAAAGGCTCCTTTGAAATAGCTAAGGCTGTATGGGCTAATAAAATGAACGAATACACATCTCAGGTGATTCCGAGTGTGCATAAAATGCTCAAAGCGGTTTGCGAATCAGGCGGATAAAGCTTTTATATTTTACCTCGGGAATAAAAATAACCAGCAGGCCAATAATGGGCACCATATACCTGGTTATGGATAACACCATAAATGTCATAGCCCAAAAATATAGCGTCATTGCCATAATTAATATAAAGAAAACGTCTCTCCAGCCCCTGCGCTTTAAATAAAAACAAACACCTGCTGTTATGGGTAATATATAGAGAAACAACAACAGCAGATTCTGCCTTTCCAGGGCGGGATTTTGTGAGTCGGTTCCATACCAGCACCGGGAGGCTTTAATGGCAGCCAATTTAGCTGTGGTCAGCGGGTGTTTTTTAAAGTAATTAAAACAGAAAGCGGCTATATCACCGGCGCTATTATATGAATGATAATCTTTGTAAAAAGCTTGAGTTAAGGTCTCCACATCCCGGGGCAGGGGGAGCTTATGGCGCCATATTTTATTATTAAAGGATAGGCCATCGCGCATGGACCTAACGCCCCCGGATGATAACGGGAGCACAGCACCCTCCCGGTTGTATATAAACAACTCCCAGGGCATTAGAATAGTTATTACTGTTACCACGAATAAAATTAAGGTAATTGCGCGGTCCTTTACGTTGTCTCCCCTCTTAAATAATAAATAAACTGCCCCAAAAAGGCCTGGCAGGAAGAGCGCGATGGGGCGTGTAAGCATGGCCAGCGCAGTGAAAAGGCCGCAAATGGCAAAACTGATCCTGGAAGCGCCGGGAGTCAGACTCTTAAACAGGTTGTAAAGAGCAGTATAAAGTAAGAGTGTAAAAGGTAAAAGGCTTAGAGGATAAATAATGGTAAATAACACATGCAGGTGGGTTGTAAACAGCAATGCCGATATTATGGGATGAGGGCTGCCGGCGGCCAGACCTGCTATTTTTAAAATGAGTACAGAGCATAATGACAACATTACCATAAAGCCTACGGATACTGTAAACTGACGGCTGTAGCCTGTTATGTCAGAAACTTTGTATAACGTATGTATGACAAATACATAGATGGGCGGGTACCTGGTTACAGAAGCATCTGCCATGTCACTGAAGAAACGCCCCTGTTGCAAAGCGGCCAGTTGAGACTTATAATCAATGTGAATGGGGGCCCTGAGTCTATGGGGCGCAGCCATGTATACGGTCATGCAGATCAACATGGATAAAGTGAATACAAGAATTCGGGGTCTGCTTTTTAAAAATGCGGGTAGTGAGGTAATAGCAGACATGTCTTTATTTGTGAGGCCTTCTTATTTGATTGTAGAAGGTGCGCCATGCTCTCCGGTAGCTTTTAAGTTGAGCCGTTGAATGCGCTGAGCCAGAAGGCGAGCTAAGAACAGCGCATAATGGGGCTTTTGTTTAATAGATTCAATGAATTGCTTTTTGGAAACAAAAATCAGTTTACCCTCTGTTCTTGCTTTTACCGTGGCGCTTCGGCGGTTATTTAACAGAAAGGACATTTCACCCATAAAGATATCGTCAGGTGTCAGTGTTGATACGCTTTGGCCGTTGACAATTACATCATAGGTGCCCCGTGCAATATAATACAGGTAATTGCTGGCCTCGCCCTGCTGAAAAATGGTCTGGCCTTTTGTGATTTCCTTTAGCTCCATGTCTATAAAAAGGCCTGGCATCAGAGTATGCTCATCCTGATGGTTAATATCAAAGCTGACTTCATTGCCCTTTTTGTTATAATTCAATTTGTCAGATACATATCGGGTCATAAATATGCCCCGGCCATGGAGTTCGGTAATATTTTCGGGGGCCAGTTTCTTTAGATAAGATTCCCAGTCAAAACCCTGCCCCTGGTCGGCTATGGTAAAATGGGATGTGTTTTTAGAAATGCTGTATTCAAAAGCTATGGTTCTTTTCTGAATATCCGGCACCTTAACTTTGGCTTCAATGAGGCTGCCGATACCTTTTCCGCTTTCCAGCCATTTGGTTTTTTCATCATAACTTATGCCGCAATTACCGTGCTCTACGGCATTTAAAAACATCTCAATCAGAGCAAGCTTTAGATTTTTCTTTTTTTCCAGGCTTAATTTGCCTGTGTTAAAAAGAAAGTTGCAGATAAGGTTAACATAACACTGGACCTCAATAAGATTATTTTCCAGCTTGAAGGAGCCTGAAATATTATGAACAATATCTGCGCCGATACCGCGCTGAAATATAATTCTTCGATTATTCTGAATAATGGAAAGTACTTTGGGCAGGTGTTTGTCTACATAACCAAGCTGCAGGATTACTATGATATTTACGCCTTGCAATTCTTCAATATGTTTAACTGCCTCCAAGCCGTCACAAACAGCTATAATTCCGCTGTGCAGCAGCCAGGGGTCTGCTTTTATTCTGTTGAGCAGCCTGAATGTATCAAGGTTTTTATCTGAAAAATCAATAAAAACCAGCTCTGGCATTTCTGTGCTGAGGAATTCAAAAGCTTCATCTATATCCTCAAGCTGGACCGGGCTTTTACCGTTAAAAGCCATTAAAACCTTCTCAATCTGCTCTTTGAGAGCGGATGCTGTAGATATAAGCGGTGGAGTATCCATATTTGTCAATAAAATACGTTATTCAAGGGTACAGTTTGTCTTAAAGATTAATGAGAATAATTTGCTAATTATGATGAATTTAGGGAAATAACAAGATTTTCCTCAATGCTGGGCACCTTTAAAATCTCTCTTTTTTATTTATTCCCTTGCAAAGCTCCTAATAGTCGTGATAAAATTGGACAAAATGTGAAATACTTAAAAGAGGAAGGAATAATGCGAATATTATCACTACTAGCTGTTGCTCTTTTTTTTCTGGCTGCCTGCCAGAGGGTTGAGTCCCGTAAAGAAAAGTACCCAAGCGGTAAACTCAAAGCCAAGTATGAGGTTACCTCTTCTAAGGAGGGGGAGCTTAAGAATGGTGTGTATGAAGAGTATTATGAAAATGGCAAGATGAAGTGTATTGTTAATTACGTTGATGATAAGAAACATGGTGTCTACCGTTCTTATCACGAAAGTGGTAAAATGGAAGCGGAAATTTATTTCCTCAATGGCTTAAAGAGCGGGGACTACAAAGAGTGGTATGACAATGGAAATAAAAAAT
>CAZRWX010000303.1:0-3279 GCA_964603925.1 uncultured Bifidobacteriales bacterium
CATTTTAGACAGAAACCAATTAGGTCCTCCAATATTTACAAAAATTTGATTTTGGTTTTCTTTAGATAGACAGTATTTTTGGGCCGAAAATTAGAGCTGCAGCTCTTTTCTGAACTGAGGTAGAACCTCAGCTTTAAGCTTGTCAAAGCAATATATTTGCTCCATAATGGAGTGATTACGGAATGAATCTGCTTTTTCTTTGATCCATTTGGTAATAAGTTTTTGCCGGGACTCTGGCCTGGAGAGGCTCTGGCCCAAATCCCTTTTTATCTCATCTGACTGCTTTGCCAGGTAGCTGTGCATATCAAAGGGCTGATTGTTGGATAATATGAACAATTTAATGAGTGATTCCAGGGGAAGTTTGCCGTTTTTCTCTTGAAAATTGACAATAAACTGTTTGAGATTACTTTTATTGGCTTCTAAGAAAGGGCAGAGACAATCTTTAATACTGTCCATTTTGCCAGATTGGTAAGCCTTTTCAAATTTATTTAACAGTTGTGACAATTTTTATGCCTTTGATACAAATGTTCTTGAGGTTAATATTCAGATCATATAGTGAAATTATTGTAAAAATTATGAATATTCACATTTTGAAGGTGATGAAAAGCATGCCTTTCTGGCAATGATACTTTTAATGCAAAATTAGAACAAATCTTGAATAATTAACCGGAAATATCCATATTTTAAGCGTTTTAACAGGGGAATATATTGGAAGCTAATACTGGGAATTTGATTAAAAAATCAAACTTTGTCGGCCGCCACCTGTTGTTAGATGTACAGGTCACTACTAATAAGGGCATCTCAGAGGTTGCCTATGTTTACAACTTATTAGAAGATTTCTCCAAGGTTATGGATATGACCCTTGTTTACCCGCCGATTGTGGCACGTTTCCCCTGGGTAGCCAATGAGTTGGAGAAGTTCGTAAATGAGTTAGAGAGCGAAGGTCATACCGGCGCCAGCGTCGATCAAATGCGCAGTTTGCTCAGGCAGCGTAATACCGCAGACGCCGGTGTCAGCGGTATTTGTGTCTGGCTGGAGAGCCATACAGCCATTCATACCTGGACAGAGGAGCGCTTCTTTTCTTTTGACGCATATTCCTGCAAAGAGTTTGACGCTCAAAGGGCCCTGGATTTTATCCTGCCCCATTTCGATGTTGAAGCCTACAACGGCCTTAACATTTTGCGCACCATGAACGAACCCCAGCGCATAGAAATTATTAAAGGTTAACGCACCAACCAGTAGGGGCGCACTGCAGTGCGCCCCTACTGGTTAATCCAAGGCACCGGAATTAAGCAGATCCTGCAGGAAGGCCTTTGTTGCTGGTGATGCCCGTGTGGGTATGATAATGGGCTTGGCTGGTAAAGGAAACTCATCCTCCAGTAGCCCAATTTTATATAAAAACCAAGTCTCAGAGACCCCTTCAATATTATCACCACCCGCTATCTGCTGAAATATGTATTTCCCCGCTGCTTTGTTAGTTTCCAGATTAATATTGGCTGTGGCCGTTATCTGCTTTACTTTGCCTTTGGGGATGCTGATAGCGGGTGCTTTGAAAATAACCGGGCTGGTGCTGATGTTGTTAAAAACCGTAGTATCAACAAGGCCGTCGAATTTGGCATCGGAAGCCCCGCTGGCGGAGTTATCGGCCCCAATATACAGGTTGAAAGAAATCTTATAATTAGATAGAGTAGTGTATGTACTGGAATCCTGGGCTTTAAGGTCTGTATAGCTTTGACCTGAGGAGGCCCCCTGGGGCAGGCTTAAGCTGTAAGTTACAGAGTCGTGGCTGTAGGAAATATCTTTAAGTGCCTGTAACTGCTGGGCGTCGCTTACACTGGACTGTACGGGGTTATCCTCTGTACAAGCGGAGATTAACATAATTAAAGAAATTACGGCAACGGTTCTGGCCAACATGTTGATTTTCATAGGACCTCTCTGATTATTTTAAGTGGAAGCGTCTGCTTAAAATTTACCAAATTATCAGCTGTATCCTGCTATTAACTTCGTTAATATGGGTGCAGCCCTGATATTACGCTCAATTTTATCTGGGGCAATCATGTTAAATTCCAATATAAAAATCCTAAATCCCAAACCACCGCAGCCGGAGGCAAGTTTGAAGGAGCAACGCGACGCCTTAATTCAAAATCCATCCCGAAAGGCGGGAAAAATCCAAAACAATCAATTGTGCTTTTGATATCAAAGTTGTCCTTTTTTGCTTTGCCTCCGAGGCTGGTAAGCCGAGAGCCTTAAATGCAAAGCATTTAAGTTTAAACAATAGAAAATGAAGTTTTTGTGAGTAAAGGCCGCGGTTGTATTATCGCAGATCGGGTTCAAGAATTGCGCGCCCCGGTCAATAATTGGACAGCTATTACAGTCTTTTTGATCCAAAAATTAAATAAATATATCTGGACCAATAAAAAAGGCCCCCCTGGTAAAAGGGGGCCTGGAGAGAGACGCAAAAGTTTAACTTAGCGGACGATGAGCTTTTTGCCGGCGCTGCTTTTTACAATGTATACGCCGCGCTGAATATTGGCCATGTCGTAAACGTTTACGGCCTGGGCTATGGGTGTGCCCTCAAGTGTGTGGATGCTGAAGGCGCCCTCAACCATGATGACACTGCCGCTGCGCTGTACCATAAGGCCCTTGACGGCCGCGCCCGGGCGCACAGCGGTTGCGCCACCATCGCAAAGGTCGGTGCTGGCGTCGCAGCCCTGGCCGCCTGACTCAAATTCACCGGGTATGGAGGCCCCGGGAATGTCGGACTCGCTGACTACGGTGGCGCTTAAAGTCATTTTGGCCCAGGAATCCTCGCCGCTGGAGGGGTCCATTAAACCGTTGTCGGCGGTGCGGACAAAACGATGCTGTACGGGGAAATTATCACCGCAGTCGGTGCCCAGGAATTCGAGCAGCCACTCGTTGTAACCGAAAGTAGCATACATCTTACCGGGCAAGCTGCCGCCTTCGGCAGGCCCCCACCAGGGGATTTTCATTTCGACGGCAACCGTTTTTATGTCGCCGACTTTAAAACCGGAAGCTATGGCCAAGCCGGTAGGGGGGGAGGAAACGGTGAATGCACCGCTGGAGCGGTTGTAGTATGTAAACCTTGTCTCCTCGGGATGGATGGGTTTGGTAAGCTGTATGGAGTGCTCGCCGGTGCCCAGGTAATTACCGAGGTCTACGTCATGGCCAAAATAGCTGGTGTAGCTATAGTCGTCCCACTCGGAGGGGTCAAGAAAAACCTCCATGGCATCCATACGCCAGATGTTGCCCCCTTCGCAG
>CAZRWX010000304.1:0-3269 GCA_964603925.1 uncultured Bifidobacteriales bacterium
CTGAGCGTCTGCTGGTTTATCAGCTGACAGTCGAAGCAAGGGCTCAGGATGACAGTTGGGATATGCTCCATCAGTTTATTAGAATGCAAAGCAGAGCTTTCCATTCTAATAGATATACATACCTGGATTATTTACTGGTATCTGTCATATATGCCTGGAAAATGGGCCTGATTATTGACCCCATTAGGGGGTTTGAACATATTACCTGATTTCTATTTTGTCCCATATGAACAGGCAGAGCCAGTTACGGGGTTTCATGTATAAAATATCGCCTGCAGGCCCAAAAACAGCCATGAAAACCCCTCTTACATATCTTCGAGCATTAATACTAGGGTCCTTTATCCTGATGAGCTTTAATTGCGCTTCCCAAACAACTTTGAAAGACTTCAGCAGCGATGGTTGCAGTTTATTTCCCGATAAGGATTATAGCACTCAGAGCAAAAATATTTCCTGGTGCGACTGCTGTGTACTCCACGATATTGCCTATTGGAAAGGGGGGGCACCCGACCTGCGTAAAACAGCAGATAGCGCCCTGTCGCAATGCATATTAACTAAAACAGGGGATTCGACTCTGGCCCAAATAATGTATTTAGGCGTAAGAGCAGGGGGGGAAACCATAGTGCCAACCTGGTATAGCTGGGGATATGGCTGGTCTTTCGGCAGGGTGCCCCCACCGGGTTCCCGGGCCTGGGAAGGGGCCATTGAGCAAAAAGGCGCTGTGGACACTGCTGTTCATATCAGCCGCGCCTGCCCCGATTAGGCCTTTTAAAAGCACCCAGGGGCTAATGTTAGGAATGTTAGGAATGTTAGTAATGTCAGCAAACCCGATGCTTGTTTGATATAATTATTATATAATATAAAGTAAGAGTTTTAATAGCCTTAAACTGCCGGAGATATTATAACAAGCACATACAAAGGCTCCGCAGGCGCATTACGCGTTAAACCCCATTATGTGTGAATTTTGCACCAAACATGGGGAAGGCGAAATATGGTACCGTAATGTTAAAAATTACGCCGGTGAGCTGCTTCACGACCCACGCAGACAGGCCTTTATTCAGCATTTCTTTGAAAACACTATCCAAAAGGGCCACAAGAGCCTTACACATTTGGAGGCCATAAAGCAAAAACTCGGCTGTATCCCCGGTAAAATTAAAAAATCATTTACAGAGAGCCTTAAACCCAGGCATTTTGGCCAGGTAGTTACCCTGGAAGATTCCCTGGATATTTTAAATAAAGCGAACTCCATTGTTCGCTTACCATGCGCCTGTTGCTGGGAGGCGGAAAAAAAGGAGAGAAGAACATGTCTGGCCTTCAGTTACAGCGCTCAAGCCTGGTATAAAAATTTAAACATTAATTATTTTGAGACCGATAGCTCCTCCGAAACGCCTCATTTGCCGGCACTCGAGTCAATTACACTTCAGAAGGCCCGGGAGTGTATACGTCAATCAGATAAAGAGGGGCTGGTCCACAGCATATGGACAATGGAGACACCCTTTATAGGCACCTTGTGTAACTGCGAAAAAAAATATTGTCTTTCCATGCGGGCCACTGTGGGTTTGGGCATGGAAACCATGTTCCCCGGTGAATACTCGGCCCATATTAATAGCTTTGAGTGCAACAGCTGCGGGGCCTGTGCCGGCAGCTGCTCTTTCAATGCTATTTCAGAGGGTAATAATTCTGAATCTTACCAGGTTGATACCGCCAAATGCTACGGCTGCGGACTATGCAGATCCGAGTGCCCCACGGGTGCTATTTCCATGTGTCAGCGCCACATATAGCCAGCCGGAATGTTCAGCGCTTTTATACCCTGGGAGCGGGCAGAAACATGGGGGGCATGGGGGGCTATTGCATCGGCTCCCTGAGCAGGCTTTTACATATCCCAGGCATGGACAACGCCATTCTTGCCCAGCTCCTTGGCCCGATAAAGAGCCTCATCGGCAAAAGTAATAAATGACTTAATGGTTTCCTCACCAATGGGGATATCCCTGCTGTGGAAATCCATGGTGGCAGCTCCAAAACTTACCGTTATCTCCCTGTGCTCCCAATTGTTGACAGCCAGGGCGCCAGCCAGGTTATGACACTGATTTATTGATCCTTCCCGGTCGGTATCAGGTAAAAGAATGGCAAACTCCTCACCGCCATAACGGGCAACTACATCACTGGACCTGCATACCTCAAGCATGATTGTACCCACCTGGCTCAAGGCTAAATCACCCGCCTGGTGGCCATAAGTATCATTATACTGTTTAAAGTTATCTACATCGGCCATTATCATGGATACATTCTTTTTTTGACGATGAGACATATTTAAAAGTAAAGACATCTGCTCAAAAAATATCCGGCGGTTTTTAAGCTTGGTGAGTGAATCTGTTGTGGCCATTTCCTCTAACCGCTTATTAACCTCTTCCAGTCTGCTTTTTTGAATTAATATTTTTTCTTCAGCTTTTTTAATTTCCGTAAGATCATTAATACCACATATTGTAAGCAGCCCTTCATTAGTGTGAATGGGCTGCAAGCCCACCTCCATGGGCATCTCCCTGCCGTCACGTCTGAGACCTGAAATGGCCTTCCCCAACCCCATGGGACGGTGCTTATTTTCTGTAAGGAAATTATGATGGAGCTCAGAATGATTATGCCTAAACCTGTTGGGAATGAGAATTTCTATATGGGAGCCTATAATATCATCCCGGTGGTAATCAAAAACCCTTTCGGCCTCCCTGTTCATATAGGAGATTTTTTCTGATTCATCTACAATAATCATGGGGTTGGGTGATGCCTCAACGGCCAGCAGAAATTTTTTATCCTGATTTTGACTGCAATTAACATCTAAGGCCAGCGCCCATATGCTTTTACCACTCATATCGAGGGAAAATAACCAGAGAAAGCATCTGACTTTATCGTTAGGAAACTTGAACCTGATGTTGCCCGATACTGGCACCTTATCACGCTTAAGCCTTTCCAGTAAATTGCCGACCAGGTTAATGTCTGCTTCAGGAATAAATGCCGAAAAACTCTGACCCCGCATAAAACCATTGCCCCGGCCCATGCGCAATTCAAAAGCCTGATTTACACCTATAATTGTGCCATCTATACCAATATGGCACAGAATATCAGAAGAAAGAAAAAAGGCATCATTAGGGGAAGTAGACATATTGCTTAGCTGTTTTAATGTTGATTATACCTCAAATTATATCCTGATGCAAGATTTCTTCATTGTAAATGCCCGATGAGCATTTTCACATCCTTGCTTCGACTACAAGTCCGCTCAT
>CAZRWX010000305.1:0-3261 GCA_964603925.1 uncultured Bifidobacteriales bacterium
AGCAATTTTAATGTCTAATCAATCTCAAATTCCCGATAATTCTGAAAAATATCAGGAAAAGGTTGAGGTGCTTAAGGCTGTACTTAAAGGTAATGGCAGTTTGGCTGGTCTTAATAAGACTACCTCCAATTTGTTCCGGGCTCGTAAAACATCACCAGTGCCACCGGTTAGTTTAGCTCATTTCAATCAAATAGTGTCTCTGGATATCCAGAATCTTACTGCCGATATTGAGGGGCTGGCAACTTATGAGTCTATAGTTTCGGCTTTAGGGCCATTAGGTTACCTTCCTGAGGTAGTTCCCGTTTTTAAAACTATAACTATTGGGGGGGCTGTTGCCGGCATTGGCCTGGATTCATCCTCCTTTAAATATGGGTTTGTTCATGAGACAGTGCTAGAAATGGATATCCTGACAGGTAATGGGGACGTTATTACCTGTACAGAGCATAATGAGTATCGAGACTTATTCTGGGGCTTCCCTAATTCTTATGGTTCCCTGGGGTATGTCCTCAGGGTAAAAGTCAAGCTGCGCGCGGGTAAAAATTTTGTAGAGGTGCAAAATCATAAATATCGGGATGTATCCACATTTCTGGCCAATGTGGGTCAAATGAGCAGTCAGAAGGATGAGTATGATTATATCGATGGAGTTGTATTCTCTCCCAGAGAGATGTATATAATCACAGGAAAGTTTACCGATGAAGCCCCTTATGTCAGCAATTATAAAAGCAGGCATATTTATTATAAATCCATACTGGATAAAGAAACAGATTTCCTTAAAACTCTGGATTACATCTGGCGGTGGGACACAGACTGGTTCTGGCACTCCCGGCATTATGGGGCGCAAAACCCACTAGTAAGGCTCCTGTTGGGCAAGCGCCGTCTTTGCTCAAGTTTTTACGGGAAGGTAAGGCGCTTTTGTAAAAAGTCTGGTATTTCCTGGTTATGGAGCACTGTCACCTTCAGCCCAAAAGAATCCATTTTTCAGGATGTGAGCATACCCCTGGAAAACGCGGAGGAGTTTCTGAATATTTTTATCAATGATACGCCAATACTTCCCATCTGGGTTTGCCCTGTCAGTCCTCCCAATCAGGACGCCTATTACAGTATTTGCCCCATGGAATCGGGGCTTTATCTTAATTTTGGCTTGCGAGCTGTTGTATCTGGTAAGCAGGAGAGCGGCTACTTTAATATGATTATAGAAAAAGAGGCTGAGTCTCTTAAAGGCAGAAAGTTGCTTCATTCAGAATCTTATTATACACCGGAATCATTCTGGCATCTCCATAACAAAGAGGCTTACGGCCGGCTTAAAAAAAGATACGGCATGGGCTTCCCCGGTCTTTTTGATAAATGCGTTACCAGTACTAAGTAAAGGTTATTTAATGGAAAATCCTGCATATCAAGGGAAATTTGTTCGTGTTACTGAGGAGGAAATTGAAGGTTCTGTTTATGAACGGGTTTATCTTCGCCACGCTCTTACTGTTCTACCCATTGATAATAAAGGCCGTGTACTTTTTATTAAAGAACGGCGTCTGCATGAAACCCCCTCTATCCGCTGGAAGCCAGTTACAGGCTTTCTGGAGGAATACGGCACAGTAGAAGAAAATGCCAACCGCGAGCTGCAGGAGGAAATTGGTAAAATTGCCGATTCTATCCAGCCATATTTCCATGTACGTCATACCGGTACTCTTAACCTGGAACAGCACTTTGTAATTGCCCGGGGCTTAAGAGACAACAAACTGCCAAATCCCGATGGGGAAAACTCTATTATTGAAGTAGCAGCCCTTGGTCTGGACGAAATATTAAAAAGGGCTCTCGATGGTGAATTCGCCAGGGGTACAGTGGGCTTTGTGCTGATGAAGCTTTACTATGAAATAAAGAACGGCATCATAGAGCTTTAGACACAAACCAGCTACTTAATATTTTGCCTATAGCTTTTAGCAAACCTGTTTTCAGGATCAAGCTCCAATAGCGCATCCAGGGCTTCCAGGGCTTTTGGCACCTGATTCAGATTATGATAAGTAACAGCCAGGCCGCCCAGGGCCAGTATCTTTTGCTTTTTGGTTGCACCCTCAAGTGTGACCACTTTTACATAAGTCAAATTGGACTCTGAAACCCGGCCTAAATCATTTAAGTCATCAGCCATTTGTAAACATTCATCTGGTGATGAGGGCCATTCCCCGGATTTTATGAGATTCATTATTTGAGTTTCTCTGAGGGCAGATACTTTTTCATTGCCAGTATATTGATCTTCGGCAAGCTCTTGCCTGGTACTCTGGGTATTGGCTTCCTGTGGCTCTGGCTGGGATAGTGGTAGTTCGGATTGCTGCTGAATATGCTCTTGAGCTGGTACTTGGTCTGGATTGGTTTGAGCGGGTTGTTCGATAATTTGGGATTTTGACAGAATGGGCGGCATAACTTTGGGTACCGCCCTTAATATTTGCCATGCCAGCACTGATATAAGAAATATCAGGCAAAAGGCAATAAGGCTGCTTATCATCAGGAGTTTATTCCTGGGAGCTCTTTGATTTAAGACAGACTGAGAATGACCCCCTGACCCTTCACTGCCTAAACCCTTAAACCCGAACTGGGTGTAGGAGTCATTTAAAGTGGTATGGTTCTGGAGCGCCGGGTTCTGTTTTTGCTCCAGAGAAAAAGGCCTGGGATTGACAGTAACCGAAATATTAGGTTTATAAGCTGGAGCTTCTATATGACTGTGGGAAGAATCTGCGATATTTTCGAATAACGTACCGTGATTAAGCGCCGTTGGTATTGGAGGCGGAACATTTTTTTTCAGACTGGTATGATCGACCTGCTCGGCAATAAGGCTGGTCGGTAAAGAAGGAACACCGCCGTCAGGAGCGAAGGCCGCTGAATTCAAAGCCGACTCAGGAGCTTGTTTTAAATAGCCTGTGAGCGCCCATATTTCATCAGCGAAAGCGGCTGTATCAGTAAACCGGAAAGATGGGTCAGGAGCCAAAGCCCTGGAAAGAAATTTATTAACAGCTTCTTGAGGATGCTGGGCTAAAGAGCCTGAGGATATCTGGCTTTTATCTGGGATGGTGTTAAAAATTAGCCTGTAAATTAAGATACCCAGAGCATATAAATCGCTTGCCGGTTGAATGGCAGTATTGGAAGCTGTAGTTTCCGGTGCTCGATAACAGCTAAATTTTTGCATAAGTGGAAGGGGAAAAAAAGAGTCCCTCTGGCATGGCAGCCTTGGGTCCCAGTCCAGTAATTTTGTGCCGTAGGGGCTGACGATTAAAT
>CAZRWX010000306.1:0-3153 GCA_964603925.1 uncultured Bifidobacteriales bacterium
ATTTGACGCTCCCGTAGTTGTAGTATGCTGGAAATATCAAATGGACGATTACTGTATACAATGCTGTCTCTGGCTTCCATTACTATGCTGGTAAATTTACGCTCCCCGTATATGGGTCTCATTTTTATGAGCGCCTGTTTCTCAAAGCCGTCAGCATTACCCTGCAGACCATAATAATGCTCCCAGTAGGTAAGGCTGGAGGCAAGCGGGCCGTCATGCCCGTGGGGGCGCAGCCGCAAGTCAATGTCAAATATGCCTTCATTTTTAGCCGGGAGTGCTTTTTTGAGATTTTGAATCATTTTAGTGAAAAACTCAGAATTACTAATAGCGCCAGGTGATAAATGTGTTGAATTCTCCCCTTCATATATTAAAACCAGCTCCAGATCGGATGCGTACCCAAGTTCACGGCCCCCCAGCTTACCTAATGCCATCACGCAAAACCGGCATGGGGCATCATTATATATTGCCGGGCCGTACTTTTGGGAAAGATCGTTTCGAAGAAGGTGTATTGATGAGTTGACTAGGACCTCTGCCAGTGCCGTCAGCTCTTCACTGAACTGAAAGAATGTTCTATTTGGGTATACAAGGTAGGTTAAGTCTATACGCAGGAGCTCTTTGTTTTTATAGTCATTTACCGCCTGGATCTTCTCTTCAATTGTATTGGCACTTAGTATCTCATTATCAAGTTCAGAAAACATGATATCCCGGCTTTTAGGTTTTTTTAGGTCATCCAGTTTCCTTAAAAGGGGAAGAAGCGCGCCCGACTGCATTCGGAGAAAATCCTCCCAGATATAAGTGCTGCTGCCCAGTATTTTAGCCAGATTAGCCAGGATATCATCCTGATCAGGAGATAGAAAACCCTTTGCTGAAGCAGGGCTGTTAAAAAGGTGATCCAGAAATTGGTCGAACTGCCGGACTGCGAGATCGTAGTTGGAGGCAAATGGCAGTAAAAATGTAAACTGCTTAATAAGGGCGATGGCGGTTTTAAGATTATCCAGTGCCTGGGGCTGAGTAACAGGCCGTCCTGCCTTGTCTGTAATATAAATAAGGTCATCGGCCATACGGCCGCGGGTTTGTATGACCACTTTCTGAATTATCATATCCCTGAGAGCCAGAGCGTTTGAAAGTGAGAATAAAAAAGCAGGGGTGGACTGGCCGGTAATATGAAGAACTGTGAAGTCGCTGTAAGTGCTATTTTGTATATCGACCGGGAATAGTCTGCCGGTGCTGAAATGCTGACGGTTAGAAGAAAGGAAGCTGCCCACCTGCCGGTGCAGCTGGTACCTGGCCTCCTTCTGTCGGCCTTGTTTAAATAGAAGAAGAAGTTCGTTGATTTGCCGCTGAATTATTTGACCTTGATCGGTGGAGGGTTGATGGTCAAAAATAAAGGAGCCTGTGAGCCTGTCGATAAAGACCGGCGCGGGGGTACTGGTCCCGGGTCCTGGTGTATATAAAAAGGAGCGGCCCGAATGTATATCATAACCCAGGCTGGTAAGTGTGCCGGTAATGACAGCAAAAACCCCCATCTGGTCATAGCCAAGTATATCGAGAGTGATATTATTGCCTGACTGAGTATAAATTACCTGACATAAAACAGCCTGGTCCAGGGCTTCAACAGCTTGAATATGAGAACCGATTTCAGCGGGGGTGAACTCGGTAAAATACTCATCATTAAGACTGGAAAAATGTGATATTACTGCCTGCAGGGGATATTGGGTAAATGTTTTGGCCAGTGTCTGCAGGTGTGCGGGGATATCGGCTTGGGACATAATCGGCTTTATACTTCTGCGTGGAGGGAGTTAAGTAATATAATCTGCTTAATGTCTGCTGTCTCCAGTTCCAGCCATGATTCCACAAAAAAAGCCCCTGTTCCAGAGATGGAACAGGGGCCGTAAACTAAAAGCCGGAATTAAATATCGTAATACATTTCAAATTCAAAGGGATGAGGCCTGAGAGACATAGGTTTAACCTCATGTTCCATTTTGTACTCTATCCACATATCTATGGCATCCTGAGTAAAAACGTCACCCTTTAACAAGTACTCGTGATCGGCTTTTAAAGCTGCGAGAGCCTCCTGCAGGGAACCTGGAACGCTTGGTACATTCTTAAGCTCTTCTGGTGAAAGATTATAGATGTTCTTGTCTAAAGGAGCACCTGGATCGATCTTATTTTGCATACCGTCCAGGCCGGCCATAAGCATTGCGGAAAAAGCCAGATAGGGGTTGCATGCCGGGTCGGGAGAACGAAATTCCATGCGTTTGGCTTTTGGAGATGATGAGTACATGGGAATACGTACAGCGGCTGAGCGATTTCTTGAAGAATAGGCCAGATTAACTGGGGCTTCGTAACCTGGTACCAGCCTTTTATAACTGTTAACTGTGGGGTTAGAAAATGCCAGAATTGAGGCTGCATGTTTAAGGACACCGCCGATAAAATATAGACCATCCTGAGAGAACCCGGCATAGCCATCACCGGCAAATAAAGGTTTACCCTCTTTCCAGAGAGAAATATGTGTATGCATACCGCTGCCGTTATCGCCAAACATGGGTTTGGGCATGAAGGTGGCTGTCATGTTGTGCTTGCGGGCTACATTCTTGACACAATACTTATACCAGAGAAGGTTGTCGGCAGTTTTAATCATCTCATCATAACGCATGTCGATTTCTGCCTGACCGGCGGTGGCTACTTCATGATGCTGGCACTCGATATAGATACCAACTTTTTGCATCATTTGAACCATTTCGGTACGAATGTCCTGCTGGCTGTCATTGGGGGGGACTGGGAAATAACCCTCTTTATGCCTTATTTTGTAGCCCAGGTTGGGACCCTCATTAGCGCCTGTATTCCAGCTGGCTTCTGTGGAGTCCAGCTCATAAAAGCAACTGTTAGGCTCGTTTTGATACTGTATATTATTAAAAATGAAGAACTCAGCTTCCGGGCCAAAATAGGCAGTATCTGCAAGACCGGTGGATTTGAGATATTCAATGGCCTTTTTGCCTATATAGCGGGGGTCACGGGAATATGGCTCCCGGGTGATAGGATCGGCAATATCGCAGATCATAACGAGTGTGGGAACTTTAAAAAATGGATCGATTTTAGCAGTTGTAGGGTCGGGGATTACCAGCATGTCTGAGGCGTCTATTGCCTGCCAGC
>CAZRWX010000307.1:0-3136 GCA_964603925.1 uncultured Bifidobacteriales bacterium
TGGAGACGAAGCAATTCGCTCAGATTTTCAGGAGCGTCTGGAAGTAGCATACCAACGATTTGTCGAGTGATCGCTTCATAACCACCGCATGAACCGGAGCAGCGAAATCGCCGAATCTGAATCCTGCATCACCCGTCGCTGCCCGGTTATGCGAAACGTTATGCTCCTGCACCAAACACTTATTGAGACATTATACATCCTGCTTTCACCTGATGCATTGATGAATTTCCAGCGGTCTAGAAATTTAACTGTACCCACAATGCCGCCATTCAAAGGAAGAGTTATACTACTTGGTTATACCGTAGCTGGATTGTGAGGCAAGATCATAAATAAGTATGTATATAAGAGATGGGAACAGGCCGCAATCAAATCGTAAGACATTAGGTTTACAATACACACTGGGGCAGTGCGCGTTTTGCTGTATATAAACCTGCTTTAAAAGATGGGGCCAGTGCTTACTGGCATCTGCGGTTTTTTCCTCATCCGCGGTTGCGTATCAGCGGTGTTACAAATATATCAGATACCACTCTGGCCTGGGGCCGCAGGTCGCTTATGTTCAGGCCCATTCATCTGGGTGCCCTGTACGTGGGTAATTATAATCTCAGTCCAAACGGGGGTATAGTATACGGGCATTTCCCCGGGGCAGGGGGCCGTGTGAGCGGTAACCCCGTGCGTGATAACTGGCTGTATGGCTCCACGCTCTCATGGAACGGCTTAATGTGGCAATATGATGAGGCTGGTTACTCTGCTATACAAGCCTTCTATCATGAGCGGGAGCTGGAACGCGCCTGGGGGGCGCTCACCGGGTTTAAAACAGGTAAACGGTTTGATGTATATGCCGGATTTTCCCGGCTTTTGGTAGAAACTCCTTTGGACACCGGTAATCAACAATTTTCTGGTCCGACCCTTTTATACCCCTTTTATACCCTTATTTTAACTAACCCAGGATTGCCCTTAGGCATCTGGGTTATTAATATACGCTCCCAATATCCCCAAACCCCCTAATAACCTGCTTGCGGGTTGCGGTGTAGCTGTCAAACAAAGCTTTTTGTTTGCCTGTGATATCCGAGTTATACTCAACTTCAATAAGAGTATCATCATCCGTGAGGAAGTCGATTTCAATCCCCCCCTGTTTTATATAACATGGGTTCCTGTGTTTAATGCCTGATGAGCCTTGTCATATCCTTCGTCTCCGCTCAGGATGACAGGTGAGATACGCTCCATGAGATTATTAGAATGGCCCCGCGTTGCGGTATCCATTCTAATAAGCAAGCAGATATAATTCTCGAATAAAGCACCCTTGTCCCTGAAACCGGTGAAACAGGTGCGGATACCTAAATCCGCCGTATATTTTCTTGGGATTTAGAATACGTTCATTAGTTTTACCTTTTATAGAAACAGGGTGAATTAAGAATGTATCGGCAAACATCTGGAAGTACCTGCTGGATGTATCTGGGCATATACCTAAAATGTTGGCCATTTTGTTAATGCCGGCGGCCTTACCGGAGCGCTCCATTAAAAGCAGGAAAAAGTCTTTGAGACTTTTTATATCACGAATATTATGATGGGCGGCTATATCTTTAAAGATTAAATCGCAGCTGAAAAATGAGGCCTTAAATACCCCTGGTACCGGGGGTGCCTTTTTTAGACCCGGCATCTGAACCGGTGTAAGTGGTAACAGCGGCGGACCAATTTTTGCCATAGTTGTTATAGCGAACGCCCGCCTGGGGCAAAGAGTCTAAAACCATGGAGGTGGCAGCACTGCTGCTGATGTTGGGCCAGCCAAGGTTAACATCCTCTGTTTCGCCCGGGAAGGTGACTACATCTATAAGGGTGGAGTCTTTGGCACGCAGCCAGAGGCTGCCGCCCGCACCGCTTAAGGATGTGGCCAGGGTAGATATGCGGGTGTTGGTATAGGAAGCGCTGTCTGCTGTGATAACATAAAAGCTGTCTGCGGGAATAGAGACGCCCTCCAGGAGATACCAGGTGGCCCTGCCGCTTAAGCCCAGGTAGAGGGTGTCGTAAGTAACCGTAGATGAGGTGGGGTTGTAAAGCTCTATAAACTCCTCCTCGTTGCTGCTGGCCATAATCTCCGAGATGTAACAAACGCCGGCTTCTATGGAGTCCACTGCCATACGGGCGGAGTTCATGGTGCCGGTGATAAAAAAAACGCCGGGCATAGCGGGGGCAACATCCAACTGCAGGGAACCAAAGAGTGTTTGCCAGGACGGCGTAATGGTGGTATCGGCCGAAGCAAGGAAAGTAAGGGCGCGGGTGTATGTGTAACCAGGGAGCTCAACACCGGCAGCGTTGTAGGCTTTGATGGTTAATGTGCCTGAAGTATTGTGGGGGATATAGTCCAAATTGATATTAACGCGCCCGGCAACATCTTTGGCCCCCGCCTGCCATGTGGTAGCAGATGCTGTAAAAGCGGCGTGTACAGAGTCTATGTCGCTGGCCAGGTCGAATAGACTGAGATACATGGAACCTTTAGCGGGGGTAAGGGTAACAGAAAGGCTGGTAGACCCCGCACCTATGGTTACAGAATTAGACGCAGGGGTGTGGATAGTGTCGCCAGTGGCGGCGTTTACTGACCACACAGTGACAGTGCGGTTGCTGCCCGAGGGGATGGCGCTTAAGGTACAGGTTTTAACAGAATGAGTGACAGAAACGCTGACGGTGTCGTTGATGGCGGCCATATCGGAGCCTGTGACCTGGATAATTATATTGCTCCAGCTGGTGGCGGCAACATTAGAGGCTTTGGCCAGGGCGGGGGCCTTAATCCTGATAAAAAGATGGAGACTGCCTGTGCTGGGCGTAGAAGGCTGGGTAGTTTGAAGGCCGCAGCCCCACAGTGACAACAGGGAAAAAAGTGAAAAAACAACCAGAGGCATGAAGTTCTTCATAATACGCCTTAATTTTGAATTAAAACCAATTTTATGGAAAATGCGGGCAATGAAGCTGCCCAAGCACAACCCGTTGATGAAAAATATGCAAATAGATGCAGAATTTTTCAAAAAAAATAGAGAATTTTAAATTCCAATGATAAAAAATAATGACTATATCCGGATTTCTCAAAGGGTAAAATGGCTGAAACAGCCTAAAATAGCGGTATAGAAGATGGTTTTTCCTGTTC
>CAZRWX010000308.1:0-3133 GCA_964603925.1 uncultured Bifidobacteriales bacterium
TCCAGTGAGGAGATAATGTCTACAGCTGCAACATAAGCAGCGCTGGGTAAATTGGAGCCATTCAAATTAAGGCAGGCCTTGGACATTGTCATGGCTACCTCCTGAGCTTTAACTTTAACTATGCCCTCAGCCCTTTTTATTAAGTCGGCTATCTGAAGAATGTGGAAGTATGATGAATTTTTAAAAGCCTCATTAAGGCCCTCTAGCTGCTCCTCGGGATCAGAAGACCCAAGAAGGCTGGATATAGATTTAGTCATGCTTAGTACAAGGCCCCTTTACAGGTTAATGGTACTTAAAAAAAAATAGCTCAAATGGACAGTAAAAACACCCATTTTCAGGGTTATTGTATTAACATTATACCGAAAAATCAAAGCAAAAGAGTAGACCTTTTTATGAATTTAAATAGCCAATTTTGGCATATTTTGCTTTTTTTCCATTTATTAATTCAATTACTATAAGCAGATATGAGGATTTTATCATGAAAAAAGAAGAAGCATCAGCAAGCGGACGTTGGGTTGGTTACCGTCCAGGCATCAAAATAGTGGACTGCACCATCAGGGATGGCGGTCTCATGAATAATCACAAATTTGAGCCTGAGGTGGTAAAGGCCGTTTATCAAGCCTGTGTAGACGGCGGCATAGACTATATGGAAATTGGTTATAAAGGTGATCGCAATGTCTTTACTGCCAGCGAGTTCGGGCTTTGGAAGTCCTGTTCAGAAGAGGACATCCGCCAAATACTTGGTGATAACGATACCAATCTCAAACTATCAGTTATGGCCGATGTGGGCCGTACAGACTATCACAATGACATCCTCCCCTGTAAGGATTCCATCATCGACATGATAAGGGTGGCAGCTTACATTCACCAGATACCAGCTGCTATAGATATGATTAAAGACGCTCACGACAAGGGTTACGAAACCACCATCAATCTTATGTCTGTTTCCACCTGCCCGGAGGCAGAAATAGACGAAGCGCTTGAACTGCTGGCTGGCTCAGAGGTAGATATCATTTATTTAGTGGATAGCTTTGGCGCCCTTTACAGCGAACAAACTCGTGGCTATATGGATAAATACAAGAAATACACTGCTGGTTCCGGCAAATCAATAGGCATGCACGCTCACAATAACCAGCAGCTGGCTTACGCCAATACTATTGAGGCTCTCATTATGGGTGCCGATTATCTGGACGGCAGCCTGGCAGGTCTTGGCCGCGGTGCAGGTAACTGCGCCACGGAGCAACTCATGGGCTTCCTGCACAACCCCAAATACAATATACGCCCTCTTCTCCAGTGCATAGAGCAGCATGTGGAGCCATTACGTTCAACACTTCTCTGGGGCCCCGACATTCCCTATATGCTTACCGGGCTTATGAATCAGCACCCCAGAGCGGCCATTAAGTTTAATGCTACCGCTGACAGAGGTAAAATCGTTAAATTTTATGACACTCTTATTGAGGAGGAATAGACTAATAAGCCCGGCTTTTTGGTCATTTTCTAATATTACAGCCGTCAAATTGGCAAATTGTCAGATGATAAAATTTTCCTTATATTGAAAATAAGGGTAGAATTGGGGTAATAGAGGCGGATTCATTTAGGCATAATGTCCTAATGTCCCATTCAAATCAATTATTACATTTTTATCTTAATTAATATTGTAAGCCTTATGCTTACTAATCACAGTTTGAATTAATCATATGAAAACTACCTTCCTGCTACTCTTATTAACCATATCAGGGTTATTTGCAGCTCCTTCGCTGGCAGAGGAAGATTACGAAATTGAAGACGCTCACACAAAAAAGAGCAGTCTGGCAACCAAATCAGGCAGGTTTGAGGGTCTTTTTCTGGAGACTAACCTTAACTGGGGTTCAAAAGAGTTAAGTATTTCCTTCCTGTTTTCTGAGGAACCCTCTTACGGCATTACCTATTTTAGTTTTTACGATTCTACCATCAAAGCAATCGTACTGGATTTTTACGACTCTTTTATTGGGGAGAGTATTCTGGACAGCATCCAGGAGTTCCCTATCCAATCCTGTAAAGTAGAGCAGTATAAGGTAGATCTCAACAAAGGCATCTCCGGACTTAAGCCCGATTATCGCGATGTAGTACGCATCAAACTATTTTCAGACTATGATATCCCCATCAGGGTGTTTCAGAACAATTTCAATGTAATTCAGCTCAGCCTTGAGTGGAACGATGATATCCGTAAAAGCCTTACCAAAAAAGACAATTCCATTTACTGGAAAATCCCCATGGCCGTATTCCTGATGACGGGTATAGGTTGGGGAACCACCCTGCTATATTAATCAATAAAAATTTTTAATCTTGCATAAGCGAATATCGCCCCCAGGCCTTAATGGCCTGGGCAAGATTTGTTACCAGCGCCCGCTGATATACCGGGTTACCAAGCAGGAGATCCTCCTCGCGATGTACCAGAACACCGCATTCAACTAAAACTGCGGGCATAAGGGCAGTTTTAAGTACTGCAAGTTCATCATAACGATAAATGCCTTTATTAGCGTCTAATAACTTGCGATTTTCCCCGATTATATCCTCTGCATGATGATGGGAAGGCTTGAAACCGTAATTGAGGAAATGCTCCCCTATGCTACCTGCCAGCGCAGCGTTTTGCTTTGCCATGGGGCTGCTCTGAGAAACAAATAGAGAATACCCCTGAAAATTATCGCAATAATTGAAGGTATCACCATTAAAAACCCATTCATTAAGATATTGCGGTTGAACAGAATCGTGATGGAGGGAAATAAATAACCGCGCACCCTTTTTGGCAGCTACCGCGGTCCTGTCACCTAAACCGATATCTTCGCCCTCTTCATTAATGATAAAAGCCCCTGAAAACCCCAGGTTATGAAGTTCCGCCCTTAACATGCGGGCAATATTCTGATTATACAAAAACTCCCCGCGCCCCCGACCGCTTATGGCACCGGGATTGTTGAGAGTGTGGCCAATATCAATGGCAATTATAAAATCGGACTTTTTAACATCCTGCCAGCATGAGAATAAAAATAGTGAAATTAATATCAGAATTCTTTTCATGATAATCACCAATTTGTCTGAGGTAATAATAATGCCCGATGAGCATTTTACTAAAGTGAAACACGCTCCATCGGATTAT
>CAZRWX010000309.1:0-3077 GCA_964603925.1 uncultured Bifidobacteriales bacterium
TGGCTCTATTTGTCAGGAAAACTTTCAAGGGGGAACCTTGCCTTTAAAAGCTAAAACAGCTGTTATTAAAAAAAGAGTAATAAAACGAGCGGTTAAATCAGTTCCTGCTGAAAGTACCGTACCCCACATTGAGCAGCAGCCTGAGGCTATAAATACAGTACCTCCAAAGGCTGTTGAGGAGCCATCTATACCTCTTGCGGCGGTTCCTGAGCCAGCGGTAGTACCAGCGACTCCAGTTTCCAATTCAGAACCAGAGGGTGTGCGTAGCCTGGCAGATGCCCAAAAGCGCTGGGCCGAACTTAAAAAAGTGGGGATGAGAGAGCTAGTACAGCTGGCTTCAGATCTTAAGGTTGAAGATCCGCGTTCTCTACGTAAACAGGCCCTTATCTTTGCTATTCTCCAACGTGAAGGCGGGGAAAATTCCACCATATATGCCGAAGGCGTTCTAGAAGTCCTCAATGAGGGCTATGGTTTCCTGCGGTCGGCCGATCACAGCTATGTGGCGGGGCCGGACGATGTTTATATTTCAGAATCCCAAATTAAGCGTTTTCAGCTTAAAACCGGTGATACAATCGCAGGTCAAGTTCGCCCACCCAGGGATAACGAGCGTTACTTTGCTTTGCTTCGCATAGAGCTTATCAATGGTCAGGGGCAGGGTCAATGGGAGGTAAGGGTTGGCTTTGACAGTCTGGTTCCTCTTCACCCGGATAAGGCATTTAATCTGGAGTATGACCAGGCTGAGGTTTCTACTCGTATTATGAACCTGTTTACGCCTATCGGCAAAGGCCAGCGTGGTTTAATAGTAGCCCCACCCCGGGCGGGTAAAACAGTTCTATTGCAGAATATCGCTAATGCTATTTCTAAAAATCACCCTGAGGTACTTCTCATGGTGCTTCTCATAGACGAACGTCCTGAGGAGGTCACTGATATGCAGCGTAATGTCAAGGGTGAGGTATTAAGTTCCACTTTTGACGAACCGCCAGAGCGTCATGTGCAGGTAGCCAATATGGTTATTGAGCGGGCCCGCAGGTTGGTAGAAAAGGGCGAAGACGTAGTAATACTCCTGGACAGTATCACTCGTTTAGCACGCGCCCACAATGTAATCATACCCCATTCTGGCAAAATTTTATCAGGTGGTGTAGACGCCATGGCTTTACAAAAGCCTAAACGCTTTTTTGGCTCTGCCCGTAACATTGAAGACGGGGGCAGTCTTACAATTATTGCCACTGCTCTTATCGAAACCGGCAGCCGTATGGACGAGGTTATTTTTGAGGAGTTTAAGGGCACTGGTAATATGGAGCTTGTTCAAGATCGCCGTATTGCAGAAAAACGTATATGGCCGGCTATAGATGTTTTTAAATCCGGTACCCGTAAAGAGGAGCTTTTACTGGATTCAGACACCTTGCACCGAGTGTGGATACTCAGGCGCTATCTTCAAGACCTTTCTCCTGTAGAGACAATGGAGTTCCTCACAGAAAAGTTCTCCCAGTCCAAGACCAATAAAGATTTTCTCAATTCCATGAATGGTTAAATTCCCTAAAATATCAGTATTGGGTGCCGGCAATATGGGTGGTGCCCTGGTTCGCGGCCTTGCAGCCTCCAAAGGCTGGCAGCCTGGTGACATACTCGTTTACGATACCCAAGAGGATTCACTTAATTCTCTGGTTAAGGTTTCCGGGGTTAGGGCGGCAGGTTCCATCAGCCAGTTAACGGCCAATGCCAGTGTACTTGTTTCAGCCGTTAAGCCTCAGGTGTTTCCGGGTTTGGCCGCTGATATAGGCTCTAACGTAAAAAACAGCTGTGTTTTTATCAGTATTATGGCGGGGCTGTCCAGCCATGGTATCAGGGGCCTTTTAGGTCCGGCTTTTACGGTTGTTCGCACTATGCCCAATCTTCCCCTCTCTATCGGTTTGGGGGCTACAGCTATTGAATCGGATAATGTCCCTGAAGAAGTACTAAAGGGTGTAGAAGAAATATTTTCAGCCGTGGGTGGTACCGTTCGGGTACAGGGCGACCAGATGGACGCTGTTACAGCCCTTTCGGGTAGCGGGCCCATGTATATTTTTGAGTTTATCGAAGGCCTGTTAACGGCGGGTGTTAAATGTGGTCTCTCTCCGGATGTATCCTACCAGCTGGCAATGCAAACCGCCGAGGGTGCTCTGGGTTTATTGCAGAATGGCAGCCATACACCATCTGAGTGGACAAAAAAAGTATGCTCGCCTGGGGGTACAACTTTGGCTGCGCTTGGTGTACTGGAGGCAAAGGGGTTTAAGGCCCTGCTGGCAGAGGCCGTAAGTGCTGCCAGGGACAGGAGCAAAGAACTGGGTAAGTAGCAGGGATATCTTAAGCATTAGAATGGATCCGCCTTAGGCGGATGCATTCTAATAAACTGATGGAGCATATCCCAACTTTGTGAGAATGCTCATCAGACAATAACCGTACGAAAATTTTTAAAATTCAAAATCCCAAATCCTAAACAACCGAGAAAGGCAATACTTAATAGCCCTGCGAGCTTCAAGGAGTGCAGCGACGCCGAATAAGAATAAAATTCAAAATTCAAAATAAATGATAGCAGCTTAAATAGCGAATATCATTGATTGATGGACGGATTAATCTTCTTCCATTACCTCTGGTTCTTCAGGGGGTTCGGGTATGCCAGCGGGACCTTCGCCTTCAATAAAAAGCTTAACCAGACCTATAATTTCAGCAGGGAAAATGGGCTTTTCGCGGAATGCGCGTACGCCTTTACCAAGCAGGTAGCCGGCCTCCTTAAAACCGACACGGCCCGAAACCATAATCATGGGAATATGATTGAGAGCTTTGTTTTTATGAACCTTTTTAACCAGAGTGGGGCCATTCATACCCGGCATTTCAAAGTCTGTAAGAATAAGGGCAATATCTGCTGTTTCCTTGAGAATTGTAAGAGCCTCTTTACCGTCATTGGCGGTTAGGGTTTTATAACCCATACCACTTATGATTGTAACCATAAGGTCGAGAAATGAATCATCGTCGTCTACAATCAGTATTTTTGCTTGAGCTTCCATAAATGATTATAAAAATTAATGCGGCCCGCATTA
>CAZRWX010000310.1:0-3058 GCA_964603925.1 uncultured Bifidobacteriales bacterium
AGGATGAGCGGACTTGTAGTCGAAGCAAGGATGTGAGAATGCTCATCAGACATTATCTTTAAATTATTTACAAAGAAGTAAATTGGTTGATTCAATGGTAAAAAGGAGGCAAAAATGGAATATTATTTCTCAAAAAAGGTTAAAGGTTCTTTTAATGAGGTGCTGTTAAAGGTTACTCAGGAACTTAAATCAGAGGGCTTTGGCGTACTTACAGAAATAGATGTGCAAGCTACGCTTAAAAAAAAGTTGGATGTGGATTTTCGTCCTTATAAAATTCTTGGGGCCTGTAACCCGCCATTTGCCCATAAGGCTTTAATCGCTGAAGATAAAATCGGCCTCATGCTGCCCTGTAACATAGTTGTTCAACAGCTCAGCGAGAACGAATCGGAAGTATCTGCCATAGATCCTGTACGCGCCATGTCTGCGGTACAAAATGAGGCCCTTGGCCCCATAGCAGAAGAGGTATCAGTCAAGTTAAAGAAGGTAATAGAAAAAGTGTAAATCCCCCATAAGGGTTTTATTCAGCGGCTTTACATTGGCAGTGATATAAATCAATTTCCCGATAACGCACCTTTTGTAACTACTCGGGTAATCAAGCAATAAGGTGACCAGATCTGTCAGAAATTACAGAGTTGTAATACTTTTTTACTTATGATGTTAAAACAAAAAAAGGTGGATTTTTACCCGTGTAACGGGTATTCTTATCCTATATATGCATTTAGTTAAAAAGACCAGTTTGAGGGGTGCCAGCTTAAGGGTGTTTCTGAGGTTGATTTGCAGATAGTGTTTCAAGATTTTACACAGTTTGTTACTGAATTCAGGGAATTTTGTAAAAGCGGTGGCGATTTCTTTTCTATCCCCCTGTTGGTGTTTTTCTGTCTGGTTTTTGGCTGGGGGGCCCGTAAGCTTAAGCTACCCACTATTCTGGGGTATATGGTTGGCGGCCTGGCCATGGGCCATGGTGTTCTGGATCTTATCTCAGATAAAACTTCAGATACTCTTCTATTTATCAATCACATTGCCCTTGGCCTTATGGCGCTTTCCATAGGCACTCACATCAATTTTCACCGTCTGCGCAACTCGGGCAAGAGGGTGTTAGTTATTTCTTTGTTTGATAATTTGTTTCCTTTTATACTTGTATATGTTGTCAGCAGGCATCTTTTTGGGCAATCCACCCTGTTATCATTGCTTCTCGCGGCTATTTCCATCTCCACAGCGCCTGCTACTACTATAGCGCTAGTTGATGAAACCAGGTCCAAAGGTACTCTGGTTAATACCCTTATGCCAGTGGTGGCCTTAAATAACGTAACCTGTATATTTTTATTTACCCTTATCATTACTTATATGGACCTGTTTTCCGGCGGCCATATAGCTTCTTTTCAAAACCTGGTTGCGGCCGCAGGCGTTGTTGTAAAGGAGATTTTAAAATCAGGCATTATAGCTGTATTATGCGGGTATGCTTTGCGGCGTTATGTGGAGTCTAAAACTCTGCACAAAGGTGAGAGCCTCACCATTATCTTTTTCTTTATCATGGCTGTCACGGGTCTGTCCATGGCCTTAAATATTATGGGCATGCTCACTTGCCTTTTTATGGGTATATACATATCCAACTTTGGTACTAACCGCAAGACCATTGTCCAGACTTTTGAAGACACTCAGCATATGATTCTGGTGTTGTTTTTTGGTATGGCGGGCACACACTTAAGCTTTTCCAATTTTTCCCTGGCTGCCTGGCTTATATTTGGCTTTTTTGCTGCAAGGTTTTTCGGTAAGGTGATGGCCGGCATGCTGGGCAGCTGGCTTACCTGTTCACCAGTCCGTCTTACCAGGTATCTGGGCTTTACCCTTACCTCTCAGGCGGGGGTCGCTATCGGTCTGGTGATTTTAGCTTTTGAAGTACCTCAGCTTAAGGGTATCAGTGATCTATTGGCTACTATTGTAATGATTTCGGTTAATATCAATGAGTTTGTCGGTCCTATTATTGGTAAATGGGCACTCATTAAATCAGGGGAGGCTGGTCAGGACAGGCTTAAACTTATTGACTTTATCGGGGAAGAGTTTATTAATGCCAATATTAAAAGCACAAACAAAACTCTGGCTTTAGAAGAAATGTCTAAATTCCTTTTAAAGTCCCATAATTTACCTCAGGACAGGTTAGAAGAATTTTTAGGTGCTGTACTGGAGCGGGAGGGCCAACAGTCTACGGGCATTGGAGCGGGTGTGGCAATTCCCCATGGTGTAATAGAGACCGGTGAGGAGATAATAGGCGTTATTGGCCGCTCTCGTAAGGGTATTGAATATGGGTCCCCAGACGGTAAAAAGGTGTATCTCATAATTATGCTTATTACACCCAAATCCTTAAATACCAGGCATCTTAAAGTTTTAGCGGAGATTATTAAGTTGGTACAGGACAGCCCCACTCGGCGCAGGCTTCTTACAGCAAAAACTGCCGCTCAGCTCTATGAAGTAGTACATCGCATAGAGCATGACAAATTTAATTACTTCCTGGATGACTAAACCGATGGAGCGTGTTTCACCTGTCATCCTGATAGCCTGTCCTGAGCCCTTCGACTGCGCTCAGGACAGGCTTAGTCGAAGGAGAGACGAAGGATGTGAAAATGCTCATCGGGCATTATACTTAAAACAGGATAATGTCTGATGAGCATTCTCACAATGTTGGGATATGCTCCATCAGTTTATTAGAATGTAAAGCGGTGCTTTCCAATCTAATAATTCTTTAGGCTCCTTAGCAGAATCTGTGGGTGAGTTCAGGCTCTGGAAGCTCTCCTAATTGATGAAATAGCGCCATTTTCAACACATCGTACTCCCTAAAACCATATGATTTTCTGATAGCGACTTTTGCTTTGTTATTTAAGCCCTCTACTGGTCCGGATGAAAATCGAAATCCTTTGACTTTAAACCAGTTCATTATGAGTGGTTGATGATTACGCAACATCCTTGCGACTTTTTTCATTGGCTCTATTCTAGAACGCATAACTTTTGCAGTCCAGTCGTTCCAAAACATTTCAGCCCAGAATACCGACTTGTATCTCCAGAA
>CAZRWX010000311.1:0-3044 GCA_964603925.1 uncultured Bifidobacteriales bacterium
AATATTATACAAACTCATAAAAACCATTTGAAATACCTTGGGGTTATCAATATCCAGCTTTTGAGCACTTAAAGGGATGGTGACCTCTGAAAATAAGCGGTTGATTTCGTCGTAAATGGGCACGCCCTGGCCCACCAGCCAGTCCTCTACTTTAAGATTAACGTCTTCACACAGACCTTTGCATTTTGCTTCGGCAGCAATAACACTATATGTGCCGTCATCATTTAAACTTAGGGGGAACATCCGGCAGGGCCAGGGGCGTTCTGCATATATAGCACAGCCTTTTTCAGACACAAATTGACATTTTTTGGTCTCTTCGTCCATTTTTAGAATCACCAGGGGGATAAGGCAGTCTTTTTGCTGACGTATTATGGTGTATTTATCGATAAAGTCCCCAGAGGACAGGCCGGCAGCCTTTTTCATGCGGATTATATCGTAGGGTGTAAGAACGATGGTAACATTCTGACAGCAATCCGTGAAACAGGGCACCCCGGGAGCGCAGTTAAATTTAAAAGAGTGTTCTATCTCCAGCCGGGGTAGTTCTTTTTTGCTTGTCATGAGATAACGATCCTTTTTTAAAAATATATAGCCTTAACAATTTACAAATAATTGATAATGGGCAAACCCACCCGACATTATGCCTAAATGTTAATAAAATGTTGCAAAAATTTCCGCACATAATGGTTTGCAGTCTGCAATTATTTTCTAAGTTATTTTAAAATATTGTTACCCTAACCAGTTCTCTGATTAGTTCATTTTCGACAGTTTAATTTTGGAGGTCACCATGATAAAACCCCTCGGGTCAGATACCCTTAACCCATTATATGTTGCAGACGATGCCAAAAGAGCAGAGCTGCTCAAAGAGGCCGCAGGCCTTCCTTCAATCGTTATCAGTTCAGCTGCTGCGGGCAATGCCGTCATGCTGGGCAGCGGTTATTTTAATCCCCTTACTGGTTTTATGAATCTGGCAGACTCTATCAGTGTAGCTGAGAGCATGAAAACAACCAGCGGCCAGTTTTTTCCTGTTCCTGTTGTTAATGTTGTTAAAGACGCCTCTGCTGTTAAAGGCGCCAGTCGCATCGCTCTTAAAGACCCTAACATGGCAGGCAACCCTGTAATTGCTATTCAGGACGTTGAGGCTATAGAAGAAATTTCCGCTGACCAAATGACATTATTGACCGAGAAGGTTTATCGCACTCTCGATGCAGCCCATCCCGGTGTTGCGGCTTTTACATCTGTTGGCAACACCATTATTTCTGGCCCAATCCAGGTTCTCAGCTATTCCTATTTCAAAGCCGATTTCCCAGACACTTTCCGCACAGCCACTCAGCTGCGCGATCTAATCAAGAAAAACGGCTGGAAGACAGTAGTTGCTTTCCAAACTCGTAACCCCATGCACCGCGCCCACGAGGAGCTGGTTCACATGGCCATGGAGCGTACCAATGCCGATGGCGCTATCATTCACATGCTTTTAGGCAAACTCAAAAAGGGTGATATCCCGGCCGATGTACGTGATGCCGCTATCCGCAAAATGGCTGAGCTTTATTTTGAGCCCAACACAGTAGAGGTTACAGGTTACGGTTACGACATGCTTTATGCAGGGCCCAGGGAGGCCGTACTACATGCTGTTTTCCGTCAGAATATGGGCGCCACTCACTTAATTGTTGGCCGCGATCACGCTGGTGTGGGCGACTATTACGGTGCTTTTGACGCTCAGGAAATTTTCCATAAAGAAGTACCTGAGGGTGCTTTGGAAATCAAAATTTTCGAGGCCGACCACACAGCTTATTCTAAAAAGCTCAATAAGGTTGTCATGATGCGCGAGGCTGAGGGGCACACCAAAGAGGACTATGTATTCCTCTCAGGTACCAAAGTTCGCGAGATGCTGGCTGCCGGCGAAGATCTCCCCCTAGAGTTCGCCAGGCCAGAGGTTGCTAAAATTTTGATGGGTTACTATCAGAGCCAGGCAAGCTGAGCCAATCAGGTTATAATTTGGGGGCCGCTGTAATATGCGGCTCCCTTTTTTTTGTGCACCCGGTAGGGCGCACACATTAATATGACAAATGATGTTAATAATATCCTGGGGGGTAAACCCAGGCTCAAACCGGAGGATACCTTTATATTCTCCTGTCACAGCAAGGTGGCATGTTTTAATGCCTGCTGCGCTGATATTCGCATTATACTCACCCCCTATGATATTGTCCGGCTTAAGAATGAGTTAAAAATATCTTCAGGCGAGTTTTTAGAAAAATATGCGGTTTTTGATGATCCCAAACCTGGTCATCTCCCCACAGTCACACTTAAAATGAGTGATGATGGCATAAGGCCCTGTGTTTTTGTTACAGAAAATGGCTGTGGTGTCTATGAACACAGGCCATGGGCCTGCCGTATGTACCCTCTGGGGCTGGCATCATCCGGTGTTTCTCAGGAGTTTTATTTCTTATTACAGGAAGAGGGTTGTGAGGGCTTTAAAGCGCACAGTGCGCTTACTGTTAAAGAATGGGTGCTTGGCCAGGGGGCTGCCCCCTACCAGAAAGAGGGTGCACTCTTTATGCAGATTACAATCCATCCCATGTTGTCTACTGTTTTAAAATCCATGCCCGGCCAGGCGGAAATGCTGAAAATGGTTCTTTATGATATCGATCGTTTCCGCAAATTTATCTTTAAGAGCTCATTTCTGAAGACATTCGAGGTAGCTCCTCAAACAGTTAATAAAATCGAAAAAGATGATATTGAGCTATTAAACTTTGGCTATGAGTGGCTCAGGTTCAGCCTTTTTAAAGAGGGCGGGCTTAAAATCAATAAAATGGTACTGGAGAACAGGAAGAAGACCTAAAATTCTGAATTATGAATTATGAATTATGAATTAAATAAAGGCTCCGGTTTTACCGGAGCAGCATTAAATTCAGAACACAGGGCTCTATAATAAAACTCATAATTCATAATTTCGGGTGCAGTCCTGATATTACGCTCAATTTTATCTAAGGCCATCATGTTAAATCCCAATATAAAAATCCTAAATCCCAAACAAATCCCAATATTTC
>CAZRWX010000312.1:0-3020 GCA_964603925.1 uncultured Bifidobacteriales bacterium
TTCCAAAAAATTCCGATATTCGTGTACAAAATATTGGCTTAATGGGAGAACGGCAGATAGAAATACATCTTGGGGATTCAAAAGAATATTTCAATCCGGATGATATAATCCCGGGTGGTAAATTTGATGCCGGTATCGCCGAGGCCATGGGTGTAGCTGGTCAGGTTTTGCAGGAGGCTGAAGTTCTTATCAGCACTATTAAGGGTGTAGTTGACAGCACTGTTGGTCAAAGAGATTTTGTTCCCACATTCAAGAATATGGTATCAGATACCCGCAATATTATTGTTAAGCTCAACGCTCTATTTGAGAATATCGATCCAAAAATAAGAGCCAGTATTCACAATTTAGAGTCCGCAAGCACACAAATGCAGATCCTTCTAAACAGCGGGGACGGCCCAATTTATACCTTACTGGAAAATGGTAAAACTATATCCACTAAAGTTGATTCTCTTGTTAATCATGTAAATGTCATAACAAACTCTCTACATCAAATTGTCGGTAAAATAAACTCCAATGAGGGTACTCTGGGTGCTATGATCAATGATACAAAGTTTTATGGTGAGTTGCGCTCTACAATAAGCAATGCTGATTCTCTGCTCTCCATTATTAAGAAGCAGGGTCTAGACGTCAACGTAGATTTTTTTTAAAAAGACCTATATGCAAAAAAAAGAACTTGAAGTAACAAACGAGACAGGTATACACGCCAGGCCGGCCGCTACCCTGGTTGAAGTGGCCAGCAAATTCGCATCAGATATTTTTCTAAACAGGGATGATATACGCGCTAACGCCAAAAGCATAATGAATGTTATGTTATTAGCAGCGGAGCCTGGGGCCAAAATAACTGTAGAGACAGAAGGTCCCGACGAAATAGCCGCTATGGAGGCTATAGAGGATCTGTTTGAGAAAAAGTTCTTAGATGACGATTAAACACCAATCTAAGCGCCGCCTTTTTACGGGTGTTCCATCCTCACCCGGTTACGCGATAGGTCCTGTTCTCATACGAGCACCGGAGGTGTTGGTTGTACAGCGCCGTTCCATATTGCCTGAAGATTCCACCAGGGAAATTGCCCGCTTTATGAGGGCTCTGGATAAGGCCAGCCTGGAGATTGAAGCTGCTAAAAAACGCCTGGAAAAGTACGTGAGCCAATACCGTTCTCGAATTTTTGACGCGCATATCATGATTGTTAATGATGAGGCTATAACTAAACAGGTTTGCAAACTGATTTCTACAGCCTGCATTAATGCTGAATATGCTTACAGCCAGAGGATAAACCTGATTCTCAAAAGATTTTCAGCTATTCCAGACCCCTATTTAAAAGAGAGAATTATAGATATCAAAGAGGTATCTCAAAGGGTGTTGAGCCATATGGTTTCAGGTTCAGCATCCGCCTCTGGTGAAGACCTTGACTCTCCTATGATTATTTTTGCTAAAGATGCCGGCTCCTATGTACTTGGTCAACTCAGTAAAAAAAACACACTGGGTTTTATTTTGGAGCAGGGCGGGGTAACCTCTCATATATCAATTCTGGCCAGGTCTCTGGAAATTCCGGCTATATCAGGTATCTCGCCTGAGGAGACCGGGGTAAATGATGGTGATATGGTTATTGTGGACGGCAATGAAGGTATCCTGATAGTAAATCCCTCCGCCAGGGAGATCGCTAAATATGAAAAGCGTAAATATGATTCTTTTAACCTGGAACAACAATTGTTCAGTGTCCGGGATCTGGAGTCCTGCACCCTGGACAAAAAGCCCATAAAGATTCTTGCTAATATTGAGCTCCCTCTGGAGATAGAAAAGGTCAAACAATATGGGGCTGATGGGGTAGGGCTTTTTCGTTCAGAGTTTCTTTTTATGGCCCATGATGCTATTCCCACCGAAGAAGAACAATACGAGGCTTTCCGTTATATTGGTGAGAGGCTTTCACCTAAAACCGCTGTAATACGTACTGTAGATTCCGGTGGTGATAAAATTGTAGCGGATATCAATCTGAAAAAAGAAAATAATCCTTTTTTGGGGTGGAGGTCCATACGGGTGTGCCTGGATCAGCCAGTGATGTTTAAAACACATCTAAGGGCTATTCTTCGGGCCAGTATCCATAAAAATATTCGACTTTTATTTCCCATGATCTCGGATATTTCTGAATTACTGCAATGCAAACAAATAGTAGGTGAAGTTATTAAAGACCTTAATAAAAAAGGCATTCCCTGTAATAAACATATTAAAATGGGGTGTATGATAGAGGTGCCTTCAGCGGTATTTATTGCCGATCAACTTGCCAGGGAGTCGGATTTCTTAAGCATTGGCACAAATGATCTTGTTCAATTTACCCTGGCTGTAGATCGCTCCAATGCCCGTATCGCCAATTTGTATGAACCTCATCATCCAGCTGTTTTAAAAATGATTTCCATGGTTGTTCATGCTGGCCATGTGCATAATAAACCAGTATGCGTGTGTGGTGAGATGGCCGGGGACCCGATTTCGGCCATATTACTGTTAGGTTTGGGCGTAAAAGAGTTCTCCATGCGTCCCAGTAGTACACTGGAGATGAAAAAAATTCTAAGATCTGTTTCTTATAAGGAGGCCCATCAAGCCAGTCAAAAGGCATTGCAAATGCCTTCAGCCGTAGAGGTAAATGCTTATTTTAAATCTATGTTCCACAAACGACTTAATTCTCTGCATTTGCCTCCCCATAAGCCCATAGGCCGAAGGACAGGGTCTATTTAGATTTCCCAATTTTTTTTATTTTTGTTTCTTAAAAAAATGGGGGAAATCTAACTTTTTTTATAAGTGATATTTCCTATAGGTTTTTATTTATCTTACATGACCCAAAAAATCTTACTCATCCCTGGTTTGTCAGCACTGCTGCCAATGGCTGATGAGCCTTCTCACATCCTTGCTTTGACTACAAGTCCGCTCATCCTGAGTACTGGGCCTGCCGAAGTATCGAAGTATCGAAGGAGCGTGTTTCACCTGTCATCCTTCGTCTCTCCTTCAGCTAAGCCTGTCCTGAGCCCTTCGA
>CAZRWX010000313.1:0-3010 GCA_964603925.1 uncultured Bifidobacteriales bacterium
ATGGAAATAAAAAATGCTTTGCAGAGTACAAGGCCGACCAGCTCAATGGTACCATACGAACCTGGGAGAATGATGGTGCCATGGTAGCCAAGGCCAGCTTCAAGCGCGGCGTATGTAAATCAGGAGACTGTAACAAGGTGTCCCCCGGTACAGCTAAAAACTTTAATGTTAATTAATTTTTCCTCTCCTCTTAAAGGTGGGCTGCCTAGTCAGGCGGCCCATTTTTTTTTGGATAAGGATTTCATTTACAACAGTGAGCACAAGGGATTGGTCCGATGGTGTATATTCCATTGCTCGAAAACAATAACAGGCGGCTTGGTTGTAGGAGCTAGTTATTCCATGATCTTTTAATATGTACCTGATATAGCGGATAGCCCTGTCTATCAGCTTATTATTACTGGCCTTTACCCATGTCATAATATTGCCTTGATAACGGCCCATGCGGCCCATTACCAGTGTTGAATGGGTGTTTAATATCATTTTTAGTAATAGATGACTGTATAAATCATGCTGAAATGGTGTCCTAAGAACATATTTATTGCCTTTCAAATAAAAGATTAAACCTGCCTTACATGGGATGATCCTGAAGCAGTGGTGTGGTCCCGGGATAATGGTCTGCCTTTTTTTAACGATATTTTTACTTATATCAAAACCCATTAATTGTTTCTTGGATGCAAGCCCTTTAAGCTCAGGCCATTCCAGGGTTCTGGGCTTTCTGCATAATAACTGCTGCCAGGCAGTTCTGCTGGTATTTGTACCGGGTAAGCAGAGGTAGCACCAGGATGACGGCTCTGATGGCTTATGAAAGTTTTCAAAGGGAAAAAGACTGAATGTAGGAGCGCGTTCGGTGGTGTCTGTTAACAGTGTAATACCGTATGCCGGATCTGTTTCATAAAATAGATGTTCCTGGTTGCGGTAGCTTTGAGTTTCAAAATTGATAAATGGTTCAAGGAAGTCTGTATTCAAGTCTTCCCAGTAGTTGAAAAATATATCAAAATCCGTATCTATTGCCTGCTTATTCTTATCGTAGTTTAAAAGGCAAATGCCAATGGCCATTAATAATGCCGTTGATGCCTGCATACGCGTACTGCCGGCAATAGCCATGGGGCCTACGGGCAGGCTTATTTTATTAATAGCGGGATTTGCTATTACATTCCGAGACCGGATTGCCGTATTCATCAGCTCTTTATCAGGATTACAGTACAAGAACCAGGGTTTAGATGAAGAAAATTCCGAGGCTTGTAGTGCAGCGCCAATAACAAATGGTGTTTCTCCTCCTTCGGTACAGGCGATAAGCAGATCATGGGCCGAAAATTCCATCTCCATGAGCTGCCTGCGCCCATAATCAGCGAAATCTTCAAAATTTTCTATTGAGCGGATTAGGGCAGTATCTCCGCCAGCCATGAAGGAGCGGACGCTGTCGCGCATATTTTTGTTTTTAGTGTTCTGACGCCACAATGTCTCCAGAGTCAGCGCCAGCCTGCCGGTGGCCCCGCACCCGCAAATGTAAACTTTTCGGCCGTTTTTTAGAGTGCGCTGTATGTCCCTGGCCAGGGGGTAAATTTGGCAGATATGCTTCCTTAGCTCCACAAGCGCAAGCAAATCTACTTGATGAAGAGTACGAATGGCAGAATTCAGTTCACTGTCTGCTTGATAGGATAAATTGCGTGTTAACGGGTGAATGGCTTCTGTAGTTAACCCGCCCAGCCTGAACTGATCTGAAATATCTAAAAACTGTTGAGCTTTTTGATCTGACGTTATCATTGTTAAAATTATATCATATAACAATAAAAGTTTTAATAATAAAAAAGCGCCAATGCTCATGCATTGACGCTTTTTAAATTATAAACCTGTACTAAACAATCACCAATTCTCCGCCAGTACTTCAAAATAGGCCTGGGGATGAGCGCAGGCCGGGCATGCCTTAAGAGCCTCTTTACCTTCGTGAATAAACCCACAGTTACGGCAGCGCCATACAACCTTCTCAGTTTTTTTAAATACAGTACCAGCCTCTATATTTTTTAAGAGACCCTTATAGCGGTTTTCATGCTGTTTTTCAGCAATGGCGATATTCTCCCAAACTGCGGCAACTGCCGCCAACCCTTCTTGTCTTGCTTTGGCTGCAAATGCGGGGTATAAGTCAGACCATTCTTCGTGCTCACCGCCGGCAGATGCTTTTAAATTTTCTACAGTGGTACCGATTACACCAGCAGGATAGTTAACTGTAATTTCTGGAGTGCCGCCCTCCAGAAATTTGAAAAATCTTTTAGCGTGTTCCTTCTCCTGGTCTGCAGTTTCCTCGAAAATATCAGCCACTTGAACATACCCCTCTTTACGGGCAACACTGGCAAAATAAGTATAACGGTTACGAGCCTGAGACTCGCCGGCAAATGCTTTTAGTAAGTTTTTCTCTGTTTCTGTATCTTTGACGCTGGGCATTTAAGACTCCTTTTAAAAAAAACGAATCTAAAAAATAATTAAAGTAATCGTGGTAAGGGCGGCATGACGCCAAATACCTTTTGGTACAAGACGAAGGCAAGGACGGATAATTGCCCAAAAGAAATGAATGCACAGATCAAAAGGTTTAAAGCCCTTGTAGCTAACCGTATTTCGGTTTTAAGCATGGCACCATATAAAAGGGTAATCAAGGTGAGAATAGAAAAGAAAAATCCGGCAGCGCTGAATATTATAACAGCCTGGTCATGCCACAGATTTATTTGATATTGATATATAACGGCGGTAGACAATGCAAAAATAAAATTGATTGTCTGCAGGTAAACCAGTGTGTAAGGCATATTAAAACATCGGTTTTTTTTAAAAAAACTAAATACCTGTATAATTTATCAGACCATTTAAAAAGCTTCAACCTCGATTCCTGTATTTATTTGAATGTTATCGGCAATTGCTTTTAAAAAGCCCCCGCTTACTGGTTTGCAATAGGGCTGGGCGGATTGTCTGGCCAGGGTATAAAGCTGAATTTTGCTTATTTTGCCCCCTTCCAGCGTAATGC
>CAZRWX010000314.1:0-2952 GCA_964603925.1 uncultured Bifidobacteriales bacterium
CGTTCTAATAAAAGCATATAAAAGGCTATGAAGCCTGGTTTAAACAGACATAAGGTATAAGAGCCTAAGAAATTGAGGGCAGCCGCATGCAGGCATGCTGCCGGTGGCTGGCAGCCCGGCATTTGCCGCAGGCCAAGGCGTTTTGCTCAAAAATAGCCTCAGACTCAACCACCGGGGGCTGGTATTTGGGTTTATTTTCTGAATTTTTAACGCTGGGGATTTTATTCTTCATAATAATGCTCCTGGGAACTCTACTGAATAATGTCTGATGAGCATTCTAACAAATTTAAGACATGCTCCATCAGTTTGTTAGAACGGAGCTTCGATTCCGTTCTAACGGCAACAACCATTATTTCTCTCACTTATATTATAACATAAATATTGTCTAAAATAAACAACATAATATTGCATAATGTTTATCCTATAGGCATAATGTCACTCCAGGGTAAACGCATCCAGATTTCCCCCAGTGCTGCCAAAAACCACCCTGGAATTTGTTACATCTATCCATGGTCCGGTGGTGGCGGCCCCGCTTAAACCGGTATAGGGCCAGCTTGTAACAGGCGCCGGCACGGCTTGATCAGTAATAGCATAATATCGGCCCCCATCACGGCCAAAATATACCTTACCGTTATAAGGTATAGGCCCGGACCTGACTGTGTCCCCGGCATTAAAAGTCCAGGCAATTACTGACGTATTACCTGCGCCCTTATCCCATATTTTCTCCACTTTAGTGGCGGCAGCAACATATACAAAACCCGTATCATGAGAGTCATCTGACCCCTTACCAACAATAAAGGCGGGGCCGGTATTTTTTTCGGAAAGACTCACACCCACGGGAGACCATTGAAAAGCCCAGCCCGAAGTATTAATAGCATATATAACATTACTGTCCGGTGTAACGTATACCACATTTTTATCCACCAGCAACGGCTGTTTAACATCCTTATAAACGGTTATTCCCACGCCAATTTCTGTGCCGTCATAGCCATATTTATGGACCTTGCTCCCCGCTCCGTTGGCTGTTGCCAGGTATATTTCATTATTAAATACAGCGATATCAGCAACCAGGCTAATACCAGCAACAGGTACAGGCCAGCTGCCCCCCACAGAAAGTCCGTCACTCAATTTGCGGCAGTCAATATTACCGGTGTATGGAACAAAGAACAGGGAGTCATCAGAACTGATATATGGGTTGCCAGCTGTGAAAGTGAGATCCCGGGGGGAGAAAAGCGGATCGGAACCTGAACCATTGTCCAGCCGACCATGTACCTTGGTGCCCGCTGTGAGCAGAACCTTATAGGCGTTGTCCTTATCCGAATACATATAAGTGGGCATATTGGCGGTGCTGGGTGCTGTGGAGTAACTCCATATAGTGGCTTTATTTGAAAGATTAACAGCGATAAGAGCGTTTGTGCCTGTGCCCACATAAATTCTGTCTTCCGTAATAGCTCCCCCGGTAACAGCTCCTATACCCGTTTTAGCCCAGAATGGTGAAAGCTCGTTCTTGGTTTGTACACTTATCAAAGCGGCGGAATCCCCGTTGGGAATATCATCATGGGCCCAAATTTTAAAATAATACAGCGTATTTTCGCTTAAACCCGTGATTGAAGTTGTACTGGTGGTCTTGTTATTGAGATTAGCGTCATCAGTGCCGTCCCATTTAACCGCCGTGCCCGTGCTGTCCCGCACATGGGCCTGGGTCTGCCCATACCATATTTCATAGTGATCGAAATTTGGATCCGCGGCCGCTGTCCAGGTAAATGTTACATAACTCCCGGAAGTATCTGTACTGATAAAACTGCCCAGATTAAGCGGAGGGCGTGTGTCCATGTATACAGAGTCACTGGCCAGGGTATCGACGCTGGCGCCATCGGTGGCAATTACCCTCACGAAATAGTAATTTTCCACCAGGCCCAGCTGAGCGCGGATACCCCAGCGTATTTCTCTGTCTCCGGTACTGGATGTAGGTACTCCCGCTCCCACATGCCCATTGGCGTTTGTCATAGCTGTCCAGCTACCACCAGAAACTCTGTACTGCGCGCTAACAGTAACAGTAGCGTCATCAGGGTCATATACTTCATAGTCTATTTTAACTGTATCTTTGTCTCTTTGGGTAAGCCCGACTTTTGCTCCCGCGCTGAGGCCGGTAATTATGGGAGAGGAGGCGAAATCCAGGCAGGCGGCAGTGGGCTTTTGACACTCATAATCCAACTTAACCCAGTTGGAATCGCGGGCGGCATCAGCTATACGGGGCTCATCAATATTGCCCTCCCAGTAATTGGCATTAGTGGCGCCATCCTCTACACCGGCTTCAGAACCAGCGCCGATAAAACCATAACGGGTGTTACCAGAGCCCATGACATTGCCAACTGTAAAAGAGCCACCTTTACTGCCATTTACATAAAGGATTATGGAGCCGGCTTTATAAACAGCCGTTAACAGGCGCCAGCTATTATCATTAACAGTAGTGGACGAGGATGTATCAATTTGCGTTGTATTCTGGGCATCCCACATGGACAGGCTGAATTTATTAGCGGCGGCATTAACACCTACACCCAGACGCCAGTATTCGTTGCGGTCAAAGCTCATAATAATGCGGTTATTTTCCGAGGCCTTTATCCAGGCGGAAGCGGTAAAGGCATTGTAGTTGGTATTATTATAAAACATACCAGTAATTGCTATATAAGCCGTGGCGGTACCGTCAAAACTCTGACCATCGGCTATGACACCGGCAGCGTCAGCGGTACCGGACTTGGCCGTGCCGTTATACCCGTTGGCGGTAGCATCTAAAAAGTCATCATGCAGATGCCACACCCCTTTAAAACCATTGGAAGTAGAAAAGACCGCGGAAGAGGTAGAACGGTCAATTACCGTATCATTGCCCCAGTACATGGTAAAATACTGTGTTTTATCATTACCCTTAACCACATTCAGATTTACCCAAATATC
>CAZRWX010000315.1:0-2952 GCA_964603925.1 uncultured Bifidobacteriales bacterium
TTGTATTCGGCCCACTTTTTGGGGCTGCCGAAATGCCTGCGGTAAACGGGCAAACCAAGGCCGGTCTCCTTGTATTGGGCCCAGGTGGTTTTGGTAAACCCGTGCCTGTAAAAATCCCGGTACTCCTCCATGCTCAGGCCCGAGCTCTCGTAAGCCCCCCAGGCGCTCTCTGGCAGCCCCAGGGCCTTGAACTTTACGAACTCGGACAGGGAGACCGGGTCCACCCGCTGCATGAGGGCGCCCGGGGGAGGGTTTTGGGACACTATGGCTGTGTCCCTCCTGGGCGCGGGCTTAAGCGGGAGCGCGGGAGGAGGCTGTTTAACGGGCGCCGGTGGCGCTGCCGGCAACTTCGCCCGCACCACCCCCGCAAGGCCCCCTGCGGCCGCCCTCATGGTGGTGATGGCCACATCCTCCAGCTCGCAATTGCGGCAGTCCTCAACCGCGGTTTTTTCTATCCTTCCATTTTCCACATTGACCAGCCTGATATTGGCGGTGTAGAGCCTGCCCAGGCGGTCTACGCTGCCGGCCACCATGTACTTGACCCCCAGAAGCTGGCCCATCTCCACCATGCACTCGCTGGAGGTACAGCCGGAGAGCTGGAACTTCTGCTCCTCCAGTATTTCGGTCATCTGCCCCCGCTCTATGACATTGAACCGGCCGGTATTAAAAAGCTCCGAACGCAACCGGTTGGAAAGCCCGGCGGTCTCGTTTTGGGTAATGCCGTTGCCCTCCAGATCCATAACGGCGATGTTGGGCCTGGACTCCTGGGGATGCAGGTGAGCAGCAAGGCCAAATACCAAAACAAAGGGGTAAAGAAAACGCGTCATTTATTAAATATAAACTAATTTACAATCAAAACCGCTGAATTACCGTCAAAACCCGGCAAAAGGCCACGCGTAAACCAAGCCCCCAAGCCCACCCAGGCCTAACTCATTAAAAGCGTCTGGATATTGTGGCTGTTGTATACTGTAATTTTGCCAAAAGCTTAAATGATTATGAAAAAGCTACATTAAGCTTTTTCCCAAATACGGCGCTTATTTTTTCCAAAGTTTTAATGGTTGGATTACACTTTCTGGGATTTTCCAGCTTTTGATAAGCTTGATATGAAATCCCCAGTTCACGGGCAATTTCAACCTGGGTTTTGCCCTTTCTTAAATTCTTCAATTGATATGCTAACTCGATGTGAGGTTGAACAGGAATTTCAAATGAATTTTTACTATTTATCTTTCTTGGTTTGGGTAGAATAAATCCGCGTTCAAAATCAGATTCGATTGCGCCATTCAAGGCTTCTGCCGCATTAACAAGCGCTTCTTCTTTGGTCTCCCCATACGTGTTAATATTCACAAAATCGGGGAAAGAGACAAGATATAGGCCTTCTGTTTTCTGTAATAATGCTGAGTAATTCATAAATTTAACCCTTTATATCAGTTTGCCTTAAAACCTTTATCAGGTCTTTGCCTTTCATCAAATTCATTATACAACATAAAGGTTGCATTGTCGAGGGCTGAAACTGAAGTAAAAATAAGCGCTTATCTGACAAAATTATTGCATACAAAAACGCAAACACTCCCGCTAACACCGGGTCCCCGCTCGTCACACCACCTTCGCCCCGTGCCGCAGCAGCCCGCTTTGCCCCCGCGCCTCCACATGGTTCCACCACAACCCGGTCCCGGAAATCAGCCGCGATAATCTCCCGTTTACCGGTTTTTCATTTATAAAACATATACTCGGTTTGGGGCTGTACCTCCCGCTTGCGTGATGCAGCTCAAAGAGTGAAGCCCTGACCGCTCTCCGCGCGGCGTCAAGGCGGATAACTTCAACTATGGAAGTCACACGTTAAATATGGATAAGTTCATGGCAAATTGGATATTATTAAAGTAAAATATTAGATAAAGGCCTGTTATGCCTACTGTGTTTCAAAATTCCGGGTATCGTTTTTTCTTTTTCAGTTTAGACAGAGGGGAGCCTGTACACATTCACGTAGCAAAGCAAAACGGGTACGCTAAATTTTGGCTGAAAGATATCTTACTGGCCAAGTCCCGGAACTTCAATAGCGCTGAGCTTTCCGAAATCAGGAAGTTGATAATGGAAAACGGCGATAATATCAGGAGGAAATGGAATGAGCACTTTAACCATTAAAGTTGAACCGCTGGCCACCAGTGTAAGGTTTACCTCCAATGCCATGCAGGTAACTTTAGCCGATGGCAGAGAAGTATCAGTGCCCATGGAATGGTTCCCCCGGCTGCGGGACGCGAAGGCTGAGCAAAGGAATAAATGGGAGCTTATTGGGGATGGTATTGGCATCCATTGGCCTGAACTTGACGAGGATATAGAGACCGAGAGCCTGCTGTCAGTATAATGGGCGCTGACCCCAATCTTGATTTGCGTTCCAGCGCATTGTTAGTACGGTACCGCATTGCGGGATCCGTACTAATAGATGCTATTGCCAGGCAGGCGATGGTGTCCGAGGTATTTACGGCCACCCCGGAAATGCTGATTTCCATAACCGGGGTTGGGGCTATCCGGGATAAATCCATATTGATGTATCGCGTTTTTTACGTATGGCATCATTTGGGTTTTACTTGTTTGAGTGAGTTTCATCCTTAAATTTTACCAATTATTACCTTTGACCCATGCCTGTTAATAACCCCAAACCAGACAAATACACCAATCCCCATCAGTAGGGCCAGTTCATGAACTAGCCCTACTGACCACTTCCTTTTTCAAGGAGTTCATGGAGCTTTTCTGGCCCCGGGAGTCAAAGCAGATAGACTTCCGCACAGTCAAGTTCCTCAACCAGGAGTTTGCCATCGGCAGGGCCCAGAAGAAACAAGGAAAACGCCGTCCGGATATTGTAGCGGAGGTTTGCATTAAAAGCTAAACCAGGCATATTCTTATTCACGTGGAACATCAGAGCAAGCGTGAATCAGAGTTTCCTAAAAGGATGTTCAA
>CAZRWX010000316.1:0-2923 GCA_964603925.1 uncultured Bifidobacteriales bacterium
AGAGGGCACTATATTCATAGTTGTTTTTTACCCACAGATTCTGCTATAGAGCCAATTTAAACTGTATCAAATTTTGATTCAAAGTTATTAAGTAATATTTTTGTTAATTTTGTGTCAGATCCAAATTTGATAAAAATTTCTCCCGAATCAGGAAGTAGAGCTAGTAAACTAATAATTTGATTAATTTTTCCAGGATCATAAACATCCTGTATTGAATTGGGCGATGTTGATGAAAGTGAATCAAAATACTGAATCTGAATTGTCTCTTGATTACTATTATTGCTAGAATCGTTACCTCCCACTAAATTTGCCCTTGCTCATACGCTTGGGACAGAGCCAAAACCGCCGTCATCATCTTCCATTTCGATGATACATTCACTAGAAGGGGTAGTTGAGGGGATAAATTCTACAAAAGAGTTGGGACGTGTTTTTCCGGTATTTCCTAACCTGGTATAGGTGTTTTGGCAGTTTTGTTTTTTCTTATCTTTGTTGTACGTATTGGCTATTCTCCTACTACAGGGGGCACATCCCCCGTGGATAGCCAATCTTAAACCATGTGGAAATTCTGGTCATGCACGCTTACCGGCAAGTTGAGTTGTGAAATTGGACTTTAGTAAAAAGTAATAAGTTAAAAAAGCGTAATCGCGGAGTAGACTGCTTGCCGCTTTTCACTTCCCACTTTTCGCTCAGGCCAGTGCTCCAACTCTAAGTATTTAATAGCTTCTGTCTACGGTGTTCTTTTCGTAGTAATTAATATATGCCCGTTGTACTACCATAAAGCCGCCGGGGGTGGGGTAGTTGCCGGTAAAATACCAGTCCCCATTGTGCTCGGGCAGTGCCTTATGCAGGCTTTCAATGGATTGATATATAATCTCGACTTGACCTGACCAGCTGCTTAGTTTTGGTGATATCAGTTGGGTGATTTTTTTTGATATCTGTTCAGGGGAAAATGATTTGTAGATTTTTTTAACCGGATTTACCTCCTGGGGCACGGGCTTGCTTATAAGAGTGCGGCATTCCTGGTAAACCTCCTCCAGCAGGCCCTCCTCGCCACTTTCTTTTAGGAGCTCTACAGCGGCATTAAAGGCGATAAACCTGTCCAGCCGGGACATGTCTATGCCGTAACAGTCGGGGTAACGAATTTGAGGAGCGGTGGATACGATAATAATTTTTTTAGGATTTAGCCTGGCCAGCATTTGTATAATAGACTGCTTAAGAGTGGTGCCCCTTACTATGGAGTCGTCAATGCATATCAGGTTGTCCTTTGAACTGCAGGAGCCATAGCTTATGTCGTATACATGAGATGCCATTTGGTTGCGGCCCTTTTCCTGGCTGATGAAGGTGCGAAGTTTTATGTCCTTCCAGGCGACCTTTTCCAAACGGGGCCAGTTTTTCATAATGAGCTCGTCGAGCAGAGCCTCATTGAGCCCGCCCTCCTTCTGGGCTTTGATAATAGCGTCTTTAACCTGCTGGCGGCGCCGTATTTTAAGCTCCTGAGTGAGACCGTAATAGGCAATTTCGGCCGTATTGGGTATAAAGCTGAATACGGAATGGTCGAGATCGTTATTAATGCTGGTAAGGATTTGATCGGCAAGGGCCGCCCCCAGGGCTTTGCGCTCCTTGTAAATATCCGGATCGTTACCCCGTGAGAAGTATATGCGTTCAAAAGAGCAACAGGTTTTTTTGGTGCAGGGGATAATTTGCTCAATACTTAGGGAACCGGTTTTTTTGACTATAACGGCAGTACCGGGTTCAACCTCTTTGATTTCTGACTGGTTCATGTCGAAGGCTGTAAGCAAGGGCGCCCGCTCTGAAGCAAATGCGATTACTTCATCGTTCTGAAAATAGGAAAGCGGGCGAATGCCCTGGGGATCGCGGAAAGCAAATGTATCGCCGTTGCCAACTATGCCAATTAGACTGTAACCACCGTCCCAGTTCTGGGAGGCTTTAGTTAAAACCCTGTGGAGCTGCAGGTTATCGCTGATATTGTGGGAGATTGCAGGTCCGCTCAGCCCTTCGTTCTTATACTTCTTAAACAGGGAGTCGTGCTCCTCGTCCAGGTAAAAACCAATTTCTTCCAAAAGAGTTTGGGTGTCTGTAGCAAATATCGGGTGCTGGCCGCGCTGAATTAGTTCGCAGTTGAGTTCAGGAGTATTGGTAAGGTTAAAGTTGCCAGCCAGCATGAGGTTTTTGGTAGGCCAGTTATTTTTACGTGAATATGGGTGACAGCTGCTGGAATTGTAGTCCCCGGAGGTGCCATAGCGCAAATGACCCATGTAAATTTCGGCGCCGAAAGAGAAATGCTTTTTTACTGAAGCAGCGAACTCCGTGTGAATAAGGCCTCGATCTACAAGATTGGAGTATTGATCCAGCAGTTTTTTGAATATCCTGTCTATGGGGTTCCTGCGAATTTCCCTGGATCGGAATATATATGGCTCACCTGGCTTGACACCCAGCTTTAAAGCGCCGATACCAGCGCCATCCTGACCCCGGTTGTGCTGTTTTTCCATTAATAGAAACAGCTTATGGAACCCCCAAAGGGCTGTGCCATACTTCTCCTGATAGTAGGAAAGAGGCTTTAAAAGTCTTATTAAAGCGATACCGCACTCTTCGCGGATAGTATCAGACATGTTTCTCCCTGATTATGTGGCGGCAAAAGTACAAATTTAATAATCAGCGGGTTAATTTAGGAACAGTTAATCCAGGCTTTTTCCAATATTTATACTAGGTGTGTGTCATAATTTGCAAATCAGAAATTGCCAAAATCTGACAAACTTCAGATTTTTAATACTAACAAGTTGGTAAGTAACGTGTAATTTGAGAATTTACTACCTTTTTCCGCAACAACGAGGGTATTTATGGCAGATTTCTCCGATAAATTAAGTGATGATGTAAAAAAGATTGCGCCGGTTGCCGCCGGCCT
>CAZRWX010000317.1:0-2921 GCA_964603925.1 uncultured Bifidobacteriales bacterium
GCACCGGCGACCGGTGGCAATAGACCGAATTATTTGAAGGCACCGGCGAAGTCCGTAAAAACGCCATCAACACCGGCGTTCAACATTTTGTTATACCTGGCGGCGGTATTTATAGTATACGCATAAACCTTTACGTTAATTTTATGAAGTGCCGCTACCCTTGCTTTATTAACCCCAGAGGCTGCCGGATGTATGGAATAAAGCTGATACTTTTTACATAAGTCCATTACATTATCAGACCAGTCTTCAATAATTAAACCCAGACGGGCCTCAGGCATGAACCGGCGCAGAGTCTTAAGCTCCGTAAGATCAAAAGATGAAAACAGAAATTGACCCATCACCCCGCCGGAATTTGAGATAAAAGAACCAATAATTTTAGCAGTCTGAGAAGCTGAACCCTTACCCTTTAGCTCGACGTTTATATCAATTTTACCGCCTAAAAAGTGTAAAACATCTTCAAGTGTAGGAATATTCTGCTTTGCGCCCATTGGTATACGCCTGACCTCATCAAACCCCATACTTTCAATAGACCTGAAATCACCAGGTATAAAACGGCTAACGTCATCATCATGGAATAATACGCATTCACCCGTTAAGCATACACGGACATCAAACTCAACCATTGGCAAATTGTGTTTAAGAGCTGTTTTAAAAGAAAGAAGAGTGTTTTCTGGGGCATAACCACATGCGCCCCGGTGCCCGATTATAAGCATTAATTAACTATTTTGCATGTTGAAAACTGTTAATAAAATGTTAATAGATTTCATGAATTAATTATAACAAAAAGATATTTAAATTGCCAGTATTTAATAAACATTAATTGACTAGCAAATAAAATGCCCTTTTTTTGAATTTTAAACAGGAAAATTTTTTTAATTAACTCTTTGACAGTTTGATTTTATTATTCCTACATTGTATGCCACAACAGCCAAAGTCCTTAAAAGCTATATAATTATTGTTGATAACATGTTGATAAAATCCGCGCCAGACTCCTTTTGGAGCCAGTGCTTGAGCGTGCTAAAAGAACGAATCCCGGATTCTGCTTATTACACATGGTTTTCCAAACTGAAAGTTACGGATATCCAGGAGTGCGGCATAACTTTAGGCACTCCCAATAATTTCGTAATGGACTTTGTTATTCACCATTACCAAAGTACTATCCAAAATGTTGCCTCATCCCTTGCCGGGCATCAGGTAGCCATCTCTTTTATCAATCTGGACACCTCAAGCAGCAGCGTGTATGATGATCCTTATACGCCCCCGCCCCAAGCGGCCATACCCGAATACCCGTTAATTTCTCAGGTGGGCACCAAGATAGATTCAACCCTGGCTCTCAATCCAGCCTATAATTTTGATAATTTTGTTGTGGGCGACTGTAATCAAATGGCACATGCAGCCTGTAAAGCAGTTTCCGAGTCCCCAAATCAAAACAATTTTAATCCTCTGGTAATCTATGGCGGCACTGGTATGGGCAAAACCCATCTTTTACAGGCCATCGCACATTTTATTATGGATGCCGAAACAGCGCGCAAAGTCGTCTACCGCACTTCTGAGGAATTCACCCGGGAGTACATCGAATTCGTCCATAAAAGTAAGGATTCTCGCTCTTTTTACCGTGTTTACCAAGACACAGATGTCCTCATTATCGATGATATACAATTCCTGGCAGACAAAAACAGTACTCAAGAGGAGTTCTTCAATATTTTTAATAACCTTCATCAGCTTAATAAGCTTATCGTTATTACTTCCGATCGTCTCCCATCAGAAATTAAAGGCCTGCATGAGCATCTGTTATCCAGGTTCAATACAGGTCTTCTTGCCAATTTATCACCTCCCAAGCTTGAAACACGCCTCGCAATCCTCAAAAAAAAGCAAGAAAGCGATTCTATCCCCTTTATAAACGATGAAGTCCTCTCCTATGTGGCTGATTCGGTAAGGACAAACGTTCGCGAGTTAGAGGGCACACTTATTAAGCTTACTGCTTATGCAAATTTTACCGATATGCCCATTACTGTCGATATTGCCAAGCAAATACTTGGTGACACAGTGCGCAACCAGAACAAGCCCATTACCCTTAAAAAAATTTTACAGTTCGTATCCGCAGATTTCAATGTTCCAATTAATCATCTCATTTCTCAATCACGCAAAAAAAATGTGGCCGAACCCCGGCAGGTGGCCATGTATCTTGCCAGGCAAATGACAGACAATTCTCTTCACACAATCGGCTTGCAGTTTGGCAGGGACTACTCCACTGTTATCCACAGCCTTAAAAAGGTTGAGACCTTACTCCAATCAGATTCAAACCTTAAGCAACGTACCCAGCGTCTTAAGGATTCCATCCAGCAATCAGCTGGCTAGCGCCTGTTTAAAATACACTACTTTAAAACTAATTAATAACCTGAGTGGGGCCTGAGCTCCCGTCAGCGGACAGAAGCATTACGGCATTAAGGCAGATCTAAAAAAGTCAGGTGCCCCGTGAGATTTTGTCCATTACACTCCGAGCGAACTCATTATCCGGCTGAAGCTCCAGAGCTTTTTCAATGTTAAGGCGAGCCTCATCAACATCCTGATTTACACGTAGGATCTCAGCAAGTACAGCGTGGGCATTAGCTATCACATTGCCCTGAGGATGAAGATAAATGCGCCTGGTACTGGCATCGCTCAACAGCCCGCGGGCATGAGATTCTGCTATATCCATAGCACCCATTGCCAAATGACAAAAAGCTGCGCTTAAACGCGCTGGTGGATAGAGGCCGGAATTCTTTATACAATCCAGAGCCTCAGGATTTTTGCCATCGTTACGCAACATTTCTGCTTTTAAAACTTCCCATTCCTGAACTGCCTCAGGAAGATTAGTAAACAACCAGGATAATAAGTTTGTAAGCTTGGACGTATTGCCCGACTTAAGATAAGCCCGACCC
>CAZRWX010000318.1:0-2905 GCA_964603925.1 uncultured Bifidobacteriales bacterium
AGAGTAATTTCAGCTAAAGTTGTAGATCGCACACTCTGGCTTCAGGGCCGGTAGCCTATGGCAGCAAAAACAGTTAAAAAGGTTGCCAGTAAGTCGGCTGCTAAGGCCGCTCCCAGAAGATCCCGGGCAAAAAAAAAATCTGATAATTCAGAAGCTGTATTACCTTCTAAGCAGGAGCAGAGCTTTCTTAATGAGTTCTTAGGGCTTTTTCTTATTGCTCTCTCAGTAGTAGCGGCTATATCCATTGTTTCTCATTTTGCCCAGGGCCTAAATGGTAACCTTATGGGCCCCTATGTTGGCTCTCTGTTCGCCCTTACACTTAACAGGCTGACAGGCAGTGTGCCCGCTATCATTTTACTGTTGACTGTAGGCATTTTAGGTGCACGGCTCACTCAGAGGGTAGAAGAGGGCGGCAGCATTAATTTAAAACTGCCGCTGGTGTTTTGCCTGTTATTTATAGAGGCCGCTGTACTGCTCAGTATTAAATATGTGGATTTAAGTGTACTCACTCATGTACATTTTGAGGATTCCGGCGGCATCATAGGCAATTATCTTGTACAAAAAGCCCTGGTACCAGTATTTGGCAGGTCGGCTTTTGGGCCCTATCTAATTTGCGCTATTTTTGTGTTCTTTACAATAATATGGGGCTTTAAAATCCGTATTGCTCAAATTATTGAGAAGTCGGTAGAGTTTCTGGGGATATTTTATTACCCTATATTAGATGGTTTGGAAAATGCCAAGTCTCGTTATTTAGCCCGTAAAAAAGCGTCTGCAGAGCAAGCTTCTTTGCTTCAAATCAGTCCACCAGATGCTGATATGGTTAAAGCCGGAAGGGGTAAACGCTCACGGCCCAAAATTTTGGCCAGTGAAGACCTTCAGGTACCTGTAGCGGAAGATGAGCCTGTGCTTGCTCCTTTAATAAAGGAGGAGTCCATCGATGAATCCGGTGACCCCTTGGAAATTCGCAAGAAACGCGATCGGGCACGGCAAATTAAACACATTTCAGAATTGAATGAATGGGAGGTTCAAAATAGAGACCCTTCCATTGGCGGTTTATTATCCAAGGCAAAAAATGGGCGCAATGCTTCCAAAATCACAGAATCTGAGACCCCTCCTTCAATGGATCCGGAAGATATTGTTTTGGAAAAGGGTTTTGATGAAGATTCTAATGACGAGGAGAGCACATCAAACACGAATAATTCTAAACTGAATGTTCAGGAGCCGGTTGAGGCACCTAAGCCCAAGCCCAAGCCTGAGGTTAAGTACGACGATTATGTCGTCCCCAATATAGATGAAGTATTCAAAGCCCCCCCCGAACAGGAAATTTATTACACCGAAGATCAGCTTAAAGAGCAGGCAGCGTCCTTAATAGAGCACCTGTCTCATTTTAAAGTAATGGGCAAGGTAGTGGGCATTTGCCCAGGGCCTGTCATTATCCGTTACGAAATCGAATTAGCTCCTGGCATTAAGGTCAGTCAGATCAGCAGCTTAAGCGATGACCTGGCCCTTGCTCTCAGTGCTAAAAGCATCCGTATACTGGCGCCTATACCCGGCAAAAATGCCGTAGGCATAGAGGTCCCCACCAAAAAACCCCAGATTGTATACATCAGGGACATTCTAAAATCATCGCGTTTTAAACCTGAACCCGATTCCCTTAAGCTGGTTCTTGGCAAGGATATCGGCGGTGACCCTATGGTTATGGATCTCACCCGCGCTCCTCATCTATTAATTGCCGGGCAAACTGGTTCAGGTAAGTCTGTGGGCATCAACAGCTTTATGGCCTCCCTGCTCTGTTCAAAAACCCCCGATGAAGTACGTCTTATACTGGTGGATCCAAAGGTAGTAGAGCTCAAGCCTTATGAGGGTATACCTCACTTACTGGCGCCCGTAATCAACAAACCTGAGATAGCCGTACAGGCCCTTAAATGGGCCACAATAGAGATGGACCGCCGTTATGAGGTCCTGGCTTGTGCCGCAGTGCGTAACATTAAGGGCTTTAATCAAAAGTTCCGGGCTGGTGAGCTCAAAGACAAAGTAGCCATGGAAGATCACAAGATAATGCCCTACATAGTTATCATTATAGATGAGCTTGCCGACCTTATGATGGTGGCAGGTAAAGAGGTAGAAATAAGCATAGCGCGTATAGCGCAAAAGGCTCGTGCAGTTGGCCTGCATCTTATATTAGCCACACAGAGGCCGTCTACTAATGTAATTACCGGCACTATCAAAGCTAACCTTCCTACGCGTGTTGCCTTTCAGGTAGCCAGCCATATAGACGCCCGCACCATTATGGACAAAGCCGGCTGCGAAAAACTCCTGGGCCGCGGCGATATGCTCTTCAGGTCCATCGAGTCCCCCGAGCCAGAGCGTATACATGGCTCCTGGGTTTCCGACGAAGAGGCAGAAGCCATAGCCCAGGCCTGTGCCGAGCAATTTGTAAACTACCCCCAGGTGGAGTCATTTAATATTGACGAAGACGATGATGCCGGGGAGCAGGAGGATATGCCTCGTGATGCCAAGTTCCGTCCCGCCGCTGAGATGGTATGCTCTATCCGTCAAGCTTCCGCCAGCCTCCTGCAGCGCCGTATGAGCATAGGCTACGCCCGTGCCGGCAGGCTTATGGACCAACTGGAGCGCGCGGGTGTAGTGGGCCGTGACCGCGGCAGCAAACCCCGGGAAGTTCTTATGGATGAGATGGAGGTAGCCTCCTTCTTAAGCTCCGGTCTTAACGACTAGGCTGTTTTTTATTCAGTCATATTTTCTTAAGGTGCTAAGGTTTATGCCTCAGTATTGTCATTTCGACCGTTGTGTTAATTTTGGTTCCGGGAGAAATCTCGCGAAGCGTAAACTGGATTTCTCCCTTGTAAACAACTGTGGAATTGGTCGAAATGACAAAATTGGGGCA
>CAZRWX010000319.1:0-2903 GCA_964603925.1 uncultured Bifidobacteriales bacterium
TCTAAAAAGGGCGGATATGATCCTCACCGGTCCATTGGCATTGTCCAATAATTTTGATGATCCACATCCCGGTTTCAAAAAAAGGATGATTTTCCCTCCTGACTTTGAATTTCGACATCCCTGGCTGATTTGTTGCGCATTAGGGGATAATGAGAAATACCTGGAGGCACTCAAAGACCATGGGGTAAATGTACGGAAGGTCTTTACTAAACCAGATCACCACCCGTTTCCACTGGCTTTTTTAAAAAAAATATTAAGCCGTTTCAGCAACTGCCGTATATTAATGACAGAAAAGGACTGGATCAAACACAATACGTTACCTCTCAAGGCCCATATTTCGGTAGTAAAAGAAGAAATAGCACTATCTCCCAGCTTCTGGAAGGGTTTGAAATCGTACTTACCTGCTCCGAAAGCTACTTTTATCAGAGGAATTAAAATTCCCTATCTTGAAGTATATCCACAGGAAGCCTTGTCATAAACATCGGAAAATCGGATTTTCTTACCCATGCTTAAAGTTGTTAACCGAAAATTTATCTGGTTCGTTATTATCTTCTCCGTCAGTCTGACATATTCCAATGTAGGCGACTGGCATAGTTTTACTTATCTCAACAAAATTACCTGCCTGGAGCTCTATAAGGGGGACCTTTTCGTCGGCACAACCGGCGGTATACGCCAAATTCACCTCGACAGCTATAATCGTTCCACACAAACCTTCAGTGAGCTTATATATAACAACCCTTATAAGGACATCCACGATGTAGAAATAATGGGAATGATTGTAACGGCAGCTGGAGAGCTCTGGGCATCATCCCTTCTTGGGTTTCTTTACAAATATGATAACAATTATGGCTGGAGCAGCGTGGACAGGGGGTTCGCCAGCCTGGGGTGGCGCTTTAATCCCAATGCCATGACCAGCGCAAATATTTTTCTTTTATTAGGCTCAAATAAAGGCCTGAGTTTTTTCAATACAAAATCAGGTTATGTTGAGCTCAATATTGACCGTTTCGGCACGGATGCAGAGCTCTCTGTTAACTCTATTCTTGTACAGGACAGCATGCTTTATGCAGGCACATCCAAAGGCGTATATCTGGCCACCATTTACTGGGATAACCCCAAATCGCCGCCCCAGTCATTTATTGACGCCCACGGCAGCATATACAATCCATTAATCTGGCAAAAGCTATCTTATCTCTCAAAGCCGGATCTTGACAGTGCGGCCAGCTACGGGTTTATAGCCCGGGAGGGGGACTCCATAAAAGCCTACCACGGAGGTAAAATTATATCTGGTCCTATATCGGTACGCGCCATACCAGGTCATCCGCTGGAGATTAACGGTTATGCCGATTCAGCGCTGGTAAATATGTTTGACGCGGCTGTTAGCGGAAATACGGTATATCTGGCGGATTCCACAGGGCTCTGGTTATGGGAGAGCGGCAGCTATTTCAATATTGTAAATAACAGAAGTTTGCCAAAAGGGCTGCTGGCCAATGTCCATAGTTCCAGCTATGGTGATTATATATGGATGCTTAATATGCAGACATATACCGCCACATTCCACAAACTTCTAGACAACAAGTGGACGCTTATGAGCAATTCTGCTTCTCTTCAGGATTTTGAACCCATAGAACATAAAATGGACAATTTTAAAGTTGTGTCAGAAGACGAAATTTATCTGGGAAATTGGGGCTTTGGCCTGTTCCATTACAACAAAGGCACACCTATTATTCATAACGATCAGCTTTGTCTGGATCCTGTCCCAGATTTAGGCGCATATCTCGTAATTCACTCTTCAGCCCTTTATGGCAACAAAGGGTTGTTTATGACAAATTACCTGATTGAACCCAATAATTATCATCTTGCGTATATGGATTTTAGTACCAGTACCACCACTTGTTTTAAAAGTGCTCCTGTTACCTTATCGTCTCCCGCAGCACGTGCTTATCAGATGAAGGTATTTCAAGATTCCCTGCTTTTTGTCAACACCAGCCAGAGGCTGGAGATTTATAAAATTTCAGATCCTTCATCACCCTTGGGTTTAAGCCTGTTTAAGCAAATCACCTCTCCGGATAATTTCAATATTGAGATTAGAACTTCTGTATTGGACACTTACGGCCGTTTATGGTTTAGCACATATTCTCATATCTACCACACAGATAATTTTTTACAAGCTTCATCTTCAGGGGACTCTATCATACGTGTGGACGAAATAGACATGGAGCGTTGTACCCAATTGGAACTTGATGCACAGGGTAATATCTGGGCGGGCTGTCAAAATGGTTTATTCAATATTATCACCGGCAGGGATAAAGCTCTGCTTAAATTTCGGCATTATGAAAATAAAGACGGCCTTTTAACCAACAGTATCCAGAACTTCAGTATTAACCCCGACAACGGGCATATCTGGATAGCTACAGAAAAAGGCTTGAATATATTTGAAACCCCAGGGCGTACCGCCCCGACGGAGTTACCCTCGGTAAAAGTTTACCCTAACCCCTTTAAACCCAGTCATGAATATACATTAATCGATAATATTCCTGATAAGTCTCAAGTTTACATCCTAAACCAGGCGGGGTATGCTGTATATAAATCTTCTGCCCGGGATTTTAACGGCTGGCAGCTAAGATGGTATGGCACAAATAACGCAGGCAAAAAGGTTTCACCAGGCATATATACATATATAGTTAAGTCACCAAATAATACCGCCCGCGGTCACATCATTGTGGCCAGGTAGTACACAACTTTTGCCCATGCTGTTTGACAAACTCAACAGGCATTCCCTGTATTACAGTTTTTCCAAGGCCCTTACCGGCCTGCCGGGCATAATTTTTCTACCCTGGTTTACCCATCATTTATCCCGCGCTGATATGGGTATACTTGTAAGTGCCTGGCTGGGTATCGATCTA
>CAZRWX010000320.1:0-2889 GCA_964603925.1 uncultured Bifidobacteriales bacterium
TATCTCTATCAGTTAATTTTACTGATATATCTATAAAGGTCAACTGCTGTTTATTCAGCAATTCAATTATCCTGTGGTATATATCGGTTTCTCTGAATTGGCTGTAAAAAATACGGTCAATTTCCTTCAACATTATGCTATTTGCCGTAAAGCACATGTCGTTAATATTCGCAGAAAAAGATTTATTTAATTGGATATCTTCCAAATATTTTGGGACACCACCGAATATTAATAGATATTTTAAAGCGTCTTCACTTGAACAATTACCCCGGAGAAATGAATATGACTCCTTTGGCGAAAGTGTGGGTAAACACACCTCACAGGTTAGCCTCCCGTAAAGCGCTTTGGACCGCAGCACCTTCTGAATCATAAACGAAGCAACAGAACCGCATAGTATTAACAAAACATCCTGTTCCTTCCAGTATTTGTCCCAATAAAACTTAATCAAACTAATAAGCTTTGATCTGCCAGCGGCTAACCATTGAATTTCATCCAGGAAAAGGATGTATTTTCTGCCACTTTTCCGCTTTTCCTTAAACACAAACTGGGTGAGGTAATTAAAAAAATCTTCCCAATTCTTTAATTGTATTTGAGGAAGGATACTATCCATTCTTTGACGATTAAACTCACTGGCCAAATGCCTAACCTGGCCCGCTGTGCTCTCGCCCTCTAAACCTTCGAAACTGAGTTTATATTTTTTATCCCTCAGAAATTCGCTGATAAGCCTGCTTTTACCAACCCTTCTCCTGCCATATATAACAAGCAATTCGCTCCGGTCAGAATCATAAGTCTCTTTTAGTAAAGCTAATTCATGCTTTCGGCCAATAAACGGCATATAGCCTCCTGTTTCAAATCCGCACACAATTAAATTACATAAATATGTGCGGATTTGAAACTTTTATTACAATAATCCGCACATAAAGTGAGTAGCTAATTGTGTGCGGATTTGGGAATTGAAGAATCCTCCTCAACCGGCACAGAAATTAATTCTGATTTTTACCATAAATATTATTGAGATTTATTCATCTCGATTTCCCACCAAATGTATAGGCATTTCAAGTAGCAATCATAAAAATATCCCGGTGGGCATTTATTTCTATATTGATATTCATGTAATTGTAACACCGAGCCATTGCTATATTTATTATTACATTCAAAATCAGTCTTAGGCCGGAGCTAGTCCCATGATTTACAAGACCATTACCAAAAAAGAGTTCCAAAAATTTGTTGAAGGCCTTATGGCCGAAAATGAGACCATCGGCCCCAGAATGGTAGACAAAGACAAAAATGGCAAACCCATTTATCAGTTTCGAGAGGTGGCGTCTTTTGACGAGCTGGACCTGGACTATACCATCACCCAGTCATCTATCAAAAACTTTTTCCTGCCTTTTAAGGAGGAGCTTTCCTGTTATAAATTTAAGGACGACGACTGGGATCAAAGCATTGAGTACCGTGTTAATCCACGTGTAATTATAGGCGCGCGGCCCTGTGACATCAACGCCCTGGCCATTCTGGACAAAATCTTTATCCACGGCACCTTCCCACTGCCCAATTACATCGCCCGGCGTAAAAATACCTTCCTTATCGGCATGGATCACCTGCCCCTGGAGGACTGCTTTTGTGAAAGCCTGGGGCAGGACATTATTCGCGGGGGCTTTAACCTGTTCTGTTCGGATATCGGCGACAAGTATTACCTCACCATTAACTCCTCCAAAGCCTTCAGCTTTCTTAATAATGTTAAAGTCACAGAGCCCACTCATAAAGAGAATGAGGCTTTTTTCGCCCGGCGCAAATTATTAAAAAGTAAATTCAAGTCTAAAGTAGAAGTTACCGGCCTGCCCAGCTTCCTGGACATAGAGTTTAAAAGCCCTATCTGGAAAAAGTGGGGTGACAAATGCCTTAACTGCGGTACCTGCGCCATGGTATGCCCCACCTGCTACTGCTTTGGTATTGATGAGCATATTGACGTCAGCCTTAAAAGCTCTAAAAAAGAGCGCATGCAGTACTCCTGCAACCTGGTGGATTTCGCCGAAGTGGCCGGGGGCCACAACTTCCGTCCTCAAAATGAGGACAGGCTCAAGTACCGCTTTTATCACCACTACCGGGGGTTTGCTCAAAACCAGGAGGACCCTATATGTGTGGGCTGCAACCGCTGCGGGCGCGCCTGCCTGGCGGGCATCAACCCCAAAGACGTTATTAACGACCTTAGCCAGGAGAGCTGACCATGACCTACAAGCTGTCTAAACAGGATATAAATCTGGACCCTTTTATGAGCAGGCCGCCGGAGTACAACCGCAAAAGCGTAGTCATGCCCACAGACAAAGTCTACAAGTCGGAGATCATCAATATTATTGAGCTCACTGATCAGGAAAAGCTCTTTCAGATCAAAATTATAAACCAGCAGGAGCGGGAGCTTTTCTATTTTCGGCCCGGGCAGTTTGTTATGCTGGAGGTACCGGGGTTTGGCGAGGTTCCCATTTCCATTTCCTCGTCCAGTTCTAACCGGGGCTATATTGAGCTTTGCGTTCGCAAGGTGGGCCGCACCACTAATCTACTACATCAAGCCCAGGCGGGGGCTAAAATCGGTATCCGCGGCCCCTTTGGTACCTCGTTTCCCATGGAGGAGATGACGGGTAAAAACATACTTTTAATCGCCGGCGGCCTGGGCCTGGCACCATTAAGGGCGCCCATGTACTGGATAAACGAACACCGGGACGAGTATAAGGATGTGCATATACTTTACGGTACCAAGTCATCCGACCAGCTTCTATTTACCTACCAGTACAACGAGTGGCAAAAGGTCAACCACCTGGAGCTTCATACTATTGTGGAAAAGGGTGATAAAAACTGGAAAGGCCCTACCGGCATGATCACCCAGCTGTTTAATGA
>CAZRWX010000321.1:0-2874 GCA_964603925.1 uncultured Bifidobacteriales bacterium
GTTTTAAATCAGTCCCAGGGACAGATTTACTATCCGCTGAGAAGGAATTTGAGCCTTTATGACAAAAATGGCAAAATCATGATTCTATAACAGCCCATGTAAAGATCCCCCACCTACCCCTATCAAGGTTATAATAGATGAACTAGAACTGATAAAGCCCATTAGCCTTCTGGCCATTATAGATTTAATAGAGTCTTATAAAGATGGCTTCCCCCAGGAAATGAAGAAGTGGAAGGTGGCCATTATCGTGGAAAAGGGCTTCCGGCAAATTGCCGAGTTCTGGGAATTCAATGTACGAAAAATGGGGTATGATTTCAGGATTGTCAATAACATGGCAGATGCCCGGAAGTTTCTTGGAGTATTAAGCGTTGGAAGCGAAGCCTCGAAAAACAGTTAAAAGTAATAGCCTGCAAGTTATAACATTGCTATCGCTGGGGCAGTCTTGCAGTTCTGCAAGTTATAACATTGCTATTGCTGTCGCTGTATTAACCTAATATCTTGGTACCCTTTCTAAGCTCAAAAGGGCTATTTTAGACAGGAACCAATTGCCAGTGCATATGTTTTTTTAGAAAAAGGAAAAGCCATCCAGTTAGGTAGGATTGGCCATCACCTCTTACTTATTTTATATAAAAGCTGCAACAGGCCTGTTGAAATTTTAAAGGTAACCAAAAACCAGCTAACCCCATACCCCATCCGTGAGCGTATCCCCACACCGGTTTTACATTTAAAATTACTACCTTTATCTCTATGACACAGTGGTTTCAAAAAGAGTTCAGTCTCAAACCCCGGCCCAGGGGCTTTCATCTGGTTACCCGTGAGGTTGTCAGCAGTGTGCCCGATATCGCCAAGGTTGATATCGGCCTTATGCATCTGTTTATTTTACATACATCAGCCTCGTTGACTATTAACGAAAACGCTGATCCCGATGTACGGGTGGACATGGAGTCCCACTTTAACCGCATGGCGCCCGAGGGGGCCCCCTACTATGTTCACACCATGGAGGGTGCAGACGATATGCCCGCCCATCTTAAAGCCTCCATACTCGGTGCGGGCCTCACTCTTCCCATATCCGGGGGTCGGTTGCGGCTGGGTACCTGGCAGGGCATTTACCTGTGCGAACACCGGGACCATGGCGGCGCCCGTCGGCTGCTGGCTACTGTTACCGGTTCGTGACCTGTAACATTTAGTCTTTTAAATTGTCGGGCAAGTAATAAAAACCCTGAGCCTTTATTTTGATATACAATGGGAAGGTATACTCACTGAAAGATACCTTTAAGCGCTGATGCAATGGCTCGCTGGCAGGGTTTGCCAGTGGGACATAATACGGGAAGGGGGCTGTAAAATGAAACCACAACTGTTCCTGCAGGTTGGCGGCCTCAACGGCCAGCCCTAAAGCACCGTATGTATAGTATAGCAATTGGGTAACTCTTCTGGTCTGGTTCATGTATACCAGGATATTTTCCAGACGTTTACGTATTACCTCCAGGTCCCTTTTTATATCCCGCTGCATAAGGTCAGTATCGGGGCGGTACCAAAGTAACTTCCCGTCTATTACCTCGCTTACAACACTGGACTCCTTTAAAGACATTGACTTTTCCAGAAGCTCAAAAAGTTTTTTGCCCAGCAGCTTGGACATGACAATAAAATACTCCTGGGAAGCAACAGTTACACCAGCCCGGTAGGCATTGGCCAGGCAGTTATCGGCGAAAATGGTATAGCCTTTCAGGAAATAGGCCTCGGCTAGATGTATCCACCCCCAGCTGTTGAGGGAGTCGCCTTTGAGGCCGGAATTAAGATACTTGACAGCGTCATCCACCTTGCCCTTATCCTTTAAGAATACCCCATATATGATCTGCAGTCCGTAAAGAGAATCCTGAGAAGAAGACTTTTTCCGCAGAAAGTCCTCCAGCTCAAATTGAGTGCCGAAAATGCTCAGTAGCTGGGCCTTAGCCGCGTTAGCCCACTGGAAATTTGGTTTTTGTTTAAGAGCGTTATCTACCAGCTTGTTAGCCTGGGTAATATTATTAGAAACTATATAATGGGAGAAGAGATTGCGCCAGGCGGCCTCAATTATAAATGTATCCTTTTTAATTATTCCCTGCCATCTACTTTCGGCCTCCTTTTTAAAGCCGAACATATAATTTAGTACTGCTTTGTTATTTTCTATACACAGCCTTCCTGCCGGGTCGTACCTGGGGGGATTTAGTTGAGAAAAAGATTGAACAGCCTTGAACATACGGCCTGCAATTAGATGAGAATGTGCCTCAATAAACTGGTTAATAAGAGTGTTATGGGTGCTGCCGTCTGACCGGACAGTATATGCGCTGTCCATTGGCTCCAGGATTCTTTGTTTAACATATATACCATTAATGGAATCAGGGATTGCCAGGTAGATGGGTAATATAAGACCCTCTTCGGCGACATTTGACGCGGCAATTGACGCGGTGTCCGACGCCATGGTGCCCCTTACCAGATGGATGCCCGAATAACACCTGATCGACCCTAGAACAATCATAAGGAGGGTAAAAATAAAATACCTCAGATTGGGGCTGTATGTAATACCCGCATACTGGAATACCGGTGTAACCCATAAAGCAGATTTTTGTAAACCGCCCAACACCTTCACCCGATCACGCCTCCTGTAAATGACTGTTTTCCCGGCTTAATGCCATCTGTTGCTTGTGAGTAAATTAGCAATTTTAACTACTTTAGCTTTCGTCTTGTTTTTCCTTTCCAATCCGGAGGTTTTCTGGTTTATATATTGTTCCCTTTTGGCATATACCTTCTTATAAAGGGTGCGGACCTGCTTGTTGACGGAGCGTCATCGGTTGCGGCCCGCTTTGGTATTCCCGAAATTGTCATCGGTCTTACTAT
>CAZRWX010000322.1:0-2861 GCA_964603925.1 uncultured Bifidobacteriales bacterium
TCAGAAGAACTTAAATTGCCAATACGGAAGGTAAAACTTATGATACAGTACACTAATTACTGGGCTTACCAGTTCATGGCTGCGGTGAGCTCTTTTGCAACCATGGCCTGGTCATTGGACCATTTGGATACATTGGGGAAGCGGGCTTTGAGACCCTGGGTGGCATTGGTGCCAATTATGCCTTTGCCGCAGAAGTTGAGCATTTCCAGGTCGTTTTCCGCATCACCGAAAGCCAGGATCTCGGCTGGCGCTATGCCCTTGTTATCACACCATAAACCCAGGGCGTGGGCTTTGGAAACACCCTGGCGGGTAAACTCGATATATTCCGGCTGAGATTTGAAGACATTGGCCCTGCTATTATATAAGGGTTCAACTTTATCGAATATTGCGTCCCTCTCCTGAGCGGCCGTAATTATAAGCAGCTTGTTGATATTATCCTGAGGAATATTGGCAGAGTGCTGGATTTTTTGAGTGTAATGAGCACCTGTCTGATTGGAATACAGTTGGGAAAATGTATAGTCGCCCTTAACATGGAACCCGTGAAGCTCATCATTTGCATAAATGTTGAGGAAGTAGAAGTGTTTAATACATAATGCGATTACGTCTTTAATTAAATCACCCTGCAAGCAAACGGAGAGTAGGGGGTGCCAGCCATCGGACTTTTCCAGAAGACGTGCGCCGTTATAGGACACTATACTGACGGGAATACCTATTTGCTCGCAAAAAGGGAAAATAGTAGGGGACATACGGCCAGAGGCTATGATAACCTTAAGCCCTGATTCGTGGGCACGGCGCAGGGCGGTTATATTCTCCGGTGGCAGCTCGTGCTGTGAATTAAGCAGAGTGCCGTCTAAATCCAGGGCTATAGCTTTAAATGCCTTAAAAGGCGAAAAATCCGACATTAAAAAACCTCAAAAAACGCTAAATTTTCAAACTTAAAGTAAATTCTGAAGATTTTGTTTAAGTTTTCTGTAAATATGCCGATAATATAGTAAGGCATGGAAGCCTGTGTGCTCAAGGACGGAGGATTTTGTCTCTAATCAGGGGATTACGTTATGGTAATTGATAACGCCACAGGTATCGCATTAGTATCCCAAATACAAAAGAACCAGACCGGGCTTAAAAAGTACCTGGAAAAGCTCAGTACCGGCAAAAGCATTAACCGCGCAAGCGATAATGCCGCCCTTATGAGTATTGCCCGTGAGCTGGAAAAGCAGGTCAGGGGTTTCCAACAGGCAGACAATAACCTTGCAGATGCCATGAGCGCTCTGCGGGTGGCCGACGGCGCCGCCGGGCAAATTACAGACATCATGCAGCGTCAAAGAGAGCTCGCTATTCAGGCCAATAATGGCACCATGAACCAGGCGGCCAGGGACGCTATCAATACAGAGTTCCAGCAGCTCAGCCAGGAGGTGGACCGCATTGCCAAGTCCTCGCAGTTTAACACTATGGGTCTGTTGGACGGCACCAGTGCCATGTCGGACGGCAGCGGCCAGATACAGGCCGGCCCCAATAACACAGAGTCCGATCAAATAGCCATGGAGGCCGCCGATCTTACTTCAGATACTCTCAATATTACTAATCTGAATATCAGCAACCCTCAGGATATCGGCCCGGCCATAGATCAGCTCGACCGTGCCATGGAGATGGTAAACAATGTCCGCACTGCCGAAGGCGCTCTTTATAACCGGTTCCAGCACGCTGCCGCCAATTCTCAGAATGCGGCCATCCAAACCGCTTTTGCCCAAAGCCAGGCCGAAGACTTAGATTATGCACAGGGTGTTGCCGATCAGGCTCGTGCTTCTCTTCTCAACCAGACCAGTATACAGGCTCTTGGCAATTTTAATGAGATCGCCCGGAATAATGTAATGGCCTTGCTGCAGTAGGGGAGGGCCAGTGGCCGGGGCTCCTACAACAAAACAAAAGAAATCAGGATACTCCAAGTATCGCTACAGCCGCATTATGACAGCGGGCAAGGTTCAGACCATGCAGTTATTAGTATCCCGCGCTAAACAGCTCATTCCTAAAATTGATTTAGATAAAGATCAACCACAATCCGAGCTTTTGCAGTGCCGCAATATTGTATCACAGTTAGAGATGGCTCTCAATTTCCGAAAAGGTTATGCGGCTCCAGCCATTTTTGCCCAGTATGAGCTAATATACACTGCCCTGGCAGATCCCACACCCAAATCTCTGGAAACAGCTCTGTTTCTATTCAATCATCTGGAGTATACATTTAATCTCCTGATGCTGCGCCGCCGGTAAAGGCCTTAAATGCTTTAACCGGACTTCGACCTAAAAAACGTAACACCCATAACATGCGGTTACAGAAAATAAGCGGCTTTTCCATTACCCACCCCACAGGGGGTGTTTGTACTCTAAGTATTCCCTCACAATGTCAGGACAGCAAAAACAAGTTATCGAACGGAAGCGGAGTGGTCTCAAAAAAGAAACGGTAGTAATTTCTTTAAAATTCTTATCGGAGCTTTATAGGGCGGATAAATAAAAGTGGTGTCGAATAAAAAACTTCTTTTGAACTCACTGCGCATATAGCTGAATGTGTCAAAACCTGCTTTGCCTCTGTACCGGCCCATACCACTGCTGCCTACGCCACCAAATGGCAATTGACCAGACATAATCTGAGAGAACGTGGTGTTAATAATCAGACTGCCTGATGAAATTGAATTGCGGACTTGTTTTTCAATAGTTGGATCTTCAGTAAAAAGATAAACTGAAAGTGGTTCACCGGATTTCTTGATTTTGTTCAGGGAATTTTGAAGAGTTGTATACATCAGGACAGGTAGTATAGGCCCAAAAACTTCCTCTTGCATAATGGGAGAGTCCCAGGACGTAACTTCCAG
>CAZRWX010000323.1:0-2856 GCA_964603925.1 uncultured Bifidobacteriales bacterium
AAAGGGACACCCTGCAAAGGGACACCCTGCACGGGAGCGCCCGCTGCCGCGGTGTTATCGGTTAAATAACCATGTGTATATGCCTGCGCCCCCGAACAGGCGTCGCTTAGAGCAAGGCCCTTTGCCAGACCCGCGGCCAGGGATGAGGAAAAGACACAACCAGTGCCATGCCTGCTGGCACCTGGTATTAATGGGGATTTGATATCCACCCGTTCACCCTTTGAAAAGAGAGCATCATAAATATAACCGTCGGCCTCTTTATAGGATTTAACCACAACGCCGCAGCGCGAACGCAGCTCATTTATAATGTCCTCCATGGAGGCATCGGGTATAAGGGCGCCTGCCTCCTGCCTGTTAGGGGTGATAACGGTGATACCACTACATACCGAAAGCAGCTCCTCCCGGGAAAAAGCCAGGTGAAAAACACCGCCGGCGCTGGCGGATAATACCGGGTCCCAAACAATGGGTATACGGGTAAAAGAACCCCGCAGAATATGAACTATGGTATTAAGAATTGATAAATCCTGTATAAGACCAACCTTTACCGCCGCTATTTTATACGACTCAACCAGAGGCAGGAGCTGCTTTACAATGTCCCCCTGCTCCAGCCACTGAAGACCCGAAAAAGTATGATGGGTTTGATAAGTGGTACACGTACATACACCCATACCACAACAACCCAGGGCTTCAAATACCCTGATATCGGCCAGAAGCCCCGCGCCTCCGCAGGGGTCCAGCCCGGCCACACTTAAGACTATGGGTTGAGAGCCAGACACTGGGATTTGATCCTGTTGAATTTGTCTACCACCTGCGGCCCGGTACCACCCTGCCAGAGAGCGCCCAGCATGGCAGCGCCGTCAAAGCCCAGATCTGCTACGGCCTTTAAATTGCCCTCATCCACCCCGCCCAGGGCCGCTACCCTTGCCTGAGCGCCCTTTTGGCGCCTGGCAAAAAGGAACTGCCTGAGGGTGTCCATGGGAAAGGCACTGTCATAGCCCTTTTTAGAAATACTGTTAAATACAGGGCTGAGAAAGACATAATCATAATCACCCCCGGCCTCTTCCACCTCCGCCAGACTGTGACAGGAATGAGAACGCCAGAGTTCGGGAGACGCCCCCTGTACTGACTCCAGGGGACCGTGCAGGCCGCCAACTTTATACTTGCCGGCCAGGGCCCAGTGGCTGTGCAGGGAAATACGGGAGTGGTAGCGCGAAGGTATAAGAGTAAGTAAACTCTCCACCTCCTGAAGGGGGGCACCGGGTTTACGCAGATGCAAAAACTCCAGCCCCTGTTCAAACAGAGATATAAGAATACCCGCCTCGGTAGCGAAACTCTGAGGATTGGTAATAACAATAAGCTGCATAATTATTAGACCTTTTTTACCTGTGCTTTTTTTGTACCTACATACAACTCGCCGCCTGTACGGGCAAACTCCCTGGCTTTGTCCTGCAATTTGACTTTAAGAGCCTCCTCTTCAGAAAGCGCCTGCTCGGCAGCGTAGCGGCGGATATCACCCGTAATTTTCATGGAGCAAAAATGGGGACCGCACATGGAACAAAAATGGGAAACCCCGTCCACGGGCGCGGGCAGGCTCTCGGTGCGAAAACTGCGCGCAGTGTCGGGATCCAGAGACAGGTTGTACTGATCCTCCCAGCGGAAACTGAAACGCGCAGCACTCATGGCATCGTCCCAGGCCCGGGCGCCTGGATGGCCGCGGGCTATATCGGCGGCATGAGCCGCTATCTTATGAGCTATAACGCCCTCCTTCACATCTTTTTTGTCCGGCAGCCCCAGATGCTCCCTGGGAGTAACATAACAAAGCATGGAGCAACCATACCACCCTATAACCGCAGCGCCGATACTGGAGGTGATATGATCGTAACCCGCGCCAATATCGGTAACCAGAGGTCCCAGTGTATAAAAAGGAGCGCCATGGCATACCTCTTCCTGCTTTTGCATATTCTCTTTGATTAAGTGCAGAGGCACGTGACCGGGCCCCTCTATCATAACCTGTACATCGTGGGCCCAGGCTATTTGGGTGAGTTCGCCCAAAGTCTCCAGCTCACTGAACTGGGCCTTATCGTTGGCATCGGCCAGGCAACCGGGCCTGAGGCCATCGCCCAGAGAAAAGGCCACATCATAGGCTTTCATTATTTCGCAGATATCATCAAAATGAGTATAAAGGAAGTTCTCCTTGTGATAAGTAAGACACCACTTGGCCATAATGGAGCCCCCCCGGCTTACAATGCCGGTGACACGTTTAGCTGTAAGAGGCACATACCTTAAAAGAACGCCCGCATGGATAGTAAAGTAGTCCACACCCTGCCGGGCCTGTTCAATAAGGGTGTCGCGGTATACCTCCCAGCTAAGGTCTTCAATAACCCCGTTGACCTTTTCCAGGGCCTGATAAATGGGCACAGTGCCAATGGGCACCGGGCTGTTGCGGATGATCCACTCCCTGGTCTCATGTATATGGTCGCCGGTGGAAAGATCCATAACCGTATCTGCCCCCCAGCGCGTGGCCCATACCATTTTTTCCACCTCCTCCTCTATACCCGACCGCACAGAAGAGTTACCAATGTTAGCATTGATTTTAACCAGAAAGGCGCTGCCAATTATCATGGGCTCACACTCGGGGTGATTAATATTACAGGGAATAATAGCCCTGCCCGCCGCTACCTCCTGCCTCACAAACTCAGGTGTAATAACCGGTTTTTGGTCCTTACCTCCCGCCACCCGATCCTGACCTGCGACTAATTTCTGGCTCTCACTCTCCTCGACCAGAGTTTGGCCTGAGCCCAAATTACCGCCTTCGCCAAACTCTTGTAAGCCATTTGCTGCAACTAACTTTTGATT
>CAZRWX010000324.1:0-2833 GCA_964603925.1 uncultured Bifidobacteriales bacterium
TCATTTTACGGGTTGTAATATTTTACTGCGAATATAATAATTCGGTATTAATTAATATTCATTGATACTTACAATTATTTTTGTGAGCAAAGTAAATTTTTATAATTCAGTGTACAGTAAAACGAAAAAACTAATTCAGTCACCATTATCCATATATTTAGGAGAGAGATATGAATAGAATAATCACTATTCTCTTTTTACTCCTGCTCTTGCCAGCAGTGGCACTGGCCCAATCAGGTAAAATAAATGGCCAGATTACAGATCAGGAAACGGGTGAGGCTCTAATTGGAGCCAACATTATCGTAGTAGGGACCTCATATGGTGCCGCAACCGATATAAACGGTGAATACAATATCCTTAATCTCGTAGCAGGTACTTACGATATTAAGGCATCGTACATTGGTTACCAGGCCAGAACAATTACAAATGTCCGTATTAATTCGGACCTTACAACAGAGCTAAATTTCCTGCTGCCTGCAGAAGGTATTCAGGTGGGCACAGTTGAAGTTATAGCTGAGAGACCACTGATAAACAAAAGCAACACAAATGCACAAAGAATCACAACTAGCGAGGACATTGACGCATTACCTGTCAGAGGTATTGACAATATCTTAGCGCTAACACCCGGTGTTGTTTTGCAGGATAAAACGCTTTACGTAAGAGGTGGGCGTCAAGATGAAGTAGGGTATTATGTTGAAGGAACAAATGTTACGAACCCCTACCTTGGTGGAACTAATTTAAACCTTTCACAAGATGCATTGGAAGAAATTTCAGTCCAGGCGGGTGGATATACTGCAGAATTTGGTGGCGCAAATGCTGGGATTATTCGAGGGCAAATAAAATCGGGCACTCCTGATTGGAAAGCAAGTGTAGAGTACATTACGGATAACATTGGCTTTCAAGGCAGTGATCAACGCTTTAGCGGCGATAAAAATTGGTTAGATTCTTACTGGTATGGTTATTCCGATTTTATTGCTACCGTCAGCGGCCCTATTTTCAGTGACAAGGTTAAATTCTTTGGGCTTTTTGAAAATAATTTTCTAAATGATCAAGGACCGCAGCCTTATCCTGGAATTAATCTGGGAGTTGTTTCCGACCCGAACGTTACACCATTTACCGAAATTGACTTAACTTATCCAGCAGGGGCAGTATTTAAAAATTCCTTGCAAATATATTCAGGTACTGGTTCACTAACCTTTGATTTTAATCCACTTATTTTTAGACTCATTGGTTCTTATTCAAGTGCAAATACTTATGACGGAAACGGCTATGTAGATGCAGCAAATGGTCAATCCGGTATTTCGGGACAAATTTTAAGGATACTAGATTTAGATAGAATAGGAAAAATTGATCAGACAAGTGGCGTATTTAACTTTAAAATGACTCATATTTTAGGCGCAACTACATATTATGAATTAAATGGCGGATATGCTTTTGATACTGACCATAGATATGATCCATATCTTATTGATAATTTTAAAGTGTATGGAGATAGTGCTGCTAATGCAGATGTTGGATTTGCTTGGGAGAGACGGGAAGGTGAGCCAACAGGGCCCTATCGTACTCCATCACCATATCAAGTTTACACTTTCGCCTTTGTTGCACCGGGTGATGTCATATCGCCATACCTAAAATCTAAAAGTGAAAATCTTAATTTTAGCGGTGCGTTCTCTTCGGAGATTAATAAAAATCACGCCATTAAGATTGGTGGCGAATTTCAAACATATACGATTCGCAATTTTGGGATTACGAACAGAAATGTCACCCCAATTGCAGGGCGTTTGAATGATACAAATTCAACCCAGTCGTATCGTGAGATTATGACCAGTTTAGGAGTAAACAATTATGGGTACGATTTGGATGGCAATGTTTATGACGGTGATGATAACTATGACACAGGCCAGATTGGACCTAAGAAACCTACTTTCGCTGGTGCATACATCCAGGATAAAATGGAATTTGAAAATATTATTATAAATGCTGGTTTACGATATGATTATATAAACACTGATAATATATCTTTTATTGATCCATTACATCCTGAAGAATCAATAGATTTTAATACTCAGGAAGTTAAACCTGAGGGATTAGTTGAAACCCCATCATTCAGTTCAGTTAGTCCCCGATTAGGTTTTTCATTCCCGATTACTGATGTAACTGTCTTTCATGCTCAATATGGAAAGTTTGTGCAGCAAACAAGATTAAGAGATATCTATTTAGGTATGTATGCAATTTCATTTAACTTACAGGGTAAATTCTTTATTGGTACACCAGTCGGATTTAATGTAAGGCCAACAAGAACTACTCAGTATGAAATTGGGTTCACACAGCAATTAGGTGATTTTGCTTCATTCGATATAACAGGTTATTACAAAGACATACAGGATCAAATAGTTTATCGTCAGCAAAAGACTGGTTCTCCTGGTGATCCTTCTCCATACCCTGCATATGCATTATTAACCAATGGTGATTTTGCTACTACCAAAGGTGTTGAAATTTCATTCAATATGCGTCGTGTAGAAAGGTTTCTCGTTAATGGTTCGGTTTCATTTCAGGATGCCCGTGGTACAGGGTCTTACCCTAATGGACAGGCTGGTATAGTCGGTGCCCCGCTTGATGGAGTAACGCAATTTACACCACAATATGTTACACCTCTTGACTATAATAGAAACATTAGCGGAAATCTTAATTTTGATTATCGGTTTGGTAAAGATGATGGTGGGCCAATACTTCAAGAATTAGGTGCATCGATATTGTTCCTTTTTGGAAGTGGTCATCCTTATACTACTGGTGAAGGGAAAGGAAATACCCAGGGTAGTCTTGAAGGAGATGC
>CAZRWX010000325.1:0-2829 GCA_964603925.1 uncultured Bifidobacteriales bacterium
TAATTTGGAGCTTATCAATAAGGGTGCTTTAGCTGAACAATATATAGGGCAGCATATGGCGTATCCTGCAAGTAGTATGGACCAGCCACATCCTGTTTATTGGATTAGAGAAAGCCGTGCAGTAAACGCAGAAGTAGATTATGTAATTTCAAATGGCCAGAATATATATCCCATTGAAGTTAAAGCTGGCAAAAGCGGCAGGCTGCGGTCTTTGCAGCAGTTCTGCGCAATTAAAAAAAGCCCCGTTGCGGTCAGGTTCGATTTAAACCAACCTTCCAGACAACAAATAACCCATCAAGTCATTATTGGGAAGGATAATAAATCTGTAACTTTCGAACTCATATCATTACCTCTTTACGCTGTAACAGAACTGGAAAGAATATTGACTTCCCATAGGGAACCGACACATCTTTACAATTGTTAACGTGTTAGCAATTTGTGTCAACTTATTGTCCATTAATTTCATTTTATCGGTCAAAAACCAGCAATTTTCGCCCTAAAATGACAATGGCTTTTTTTGGCCCATCCTTTGCTTTGCACTCTAAACTGCGCAGTTCAATTTAATTGCTCGGCTTAATTTACTTAGCACAGGAGCCTGAAATGAAAAAAATCGAAGCCATTGTACGGCCATTCAAGCTTGATGAAACCTATGATGCCATACGCGATTTAATTAAAGGGATGACCGTAATGGAGGTTAAAGGTTTTGGCAGACAAAGAGGTCATACAGAAATTTACAGAGGGTCAGAATATCAAATAGACTTTGTCCCAAAAGTACAGATGAATATTGTCTGCTCAGATGAGGACGTAGACAAGGTAACAGACGCTATCCTGAATTCGGCCCATTCAGGCAAAATTGGTGATGGTAAAATTTTCATATATGATGTAGCAGACGCTATCCGTATCCGCACCAGAGAAAAAGGAGACGAAGCCCTATGATTAAAAATGTACCATTCCTAATAATAATACTTCTTTTTACAGCCATGCCCGCTATGGCCGCCGATGGTATAGATTCTGGAGATACCGCATGGATGATGATATCTACAGCCATGGTACTTTTTATGGTGCCCGGCCTGGCATTTTTTTATGCCGGTATGGTGCGCTCTAAAAATACGATTGCCACTCTGATGCACTCCATTATAGCCCTGGGTTTAATGACTATACAATGGGTTTTCATCGGTTACTCTCTTGCCTTTGGCACCGGTAGCAGTATTATCGGTGACTTTTCTCATATTTTTCTTAAAGGCATTGGCCCCGACTCTGTAAATGGGACCATACCCACATATGTATGGGTGGCTTTTCAAGGCACCTTTGCCTGTATCACACCCGCCCTTATTTCCGGCGCCATAGCTGAACGTGTAAAGTTTGTGCCATATATGATTTTCATCCTGTTATGGGGCACCCTTGTATACGACCCTGTATGCCACTGGGTGTGGAGCGAGAACGGCTGGCTTTTTAAAGATAGCGCCATTGACTTTGCCGGCGGCACCGTGGTACACATAATCTCCGGTATTGCCGGCCTGGTGGCCTGCCTTGTTATAGGCAAACGCTCCGGTTACCCCCAGCGCCCCATGCTGCCCCACAACCTTGCTCTTACATTACTGGGCGCGGGCATCCTCTGGTTTGGCTGGTTTGGCTTTAATGCCGGCAGCGCGCTGGCGGCAAATGCCTCAGCCGGTATGGCATTTTTAAATACTTTTGTAGCACCGGCTGCCGGTATGCTGGCCTGGCTTATTATGGAAAGGGTCCATTTTGGCAAACCCAGTGTGCTGGGTGCGGCTTCCGGGCTTGTAGCCGGCCTGGTTGTGGTCACCCCTGCAGCGGGCAGTGTTACCCCGCCCATGGCCATAGTGCTGGGTTTATTAAGCGGTGCAGTTTGTTATAAATTTGTAGCCTGGAAGCAAAGATTCGGCTACGATGACAGCCTGGATGCTTTTGGCATACACGGCATCGGCGGCACTCTGGGTGCCCTGGGCTGCGGTCTGTTCGCTTCAATTGGTTATAATTCAGTTTTCTTTCCTAACTCCGTTACCGGGGGCTCCATGCCAAGTGGATTTGGGCAGCTGCTTGTGCAGACAAAGGGTATATTGGCCACAGCAGCTTATTCGGCAACAGTAACATGGGTGCTGGTTATGGTACTTCAAAAAACCATCGGCTTTAGAGCTGCAGAAGACGAAGAAGCTCAAGGCCTGGATATAAGCATGCACGGGGAAAACGCTTACAACTAAGTATTACAGCTCCGGGAGCAGCAGCTCCCGGAGTTTTCCTCATTCTCAACCTTTTTAGGTTTTCGTTATTACATCTTTTCAGCAGAAGCCATAATCATGCATTTCGTTAATTCCCGGCATCAATAAAGAAAGGCATTAGACCTGACATTTTCCCATCAATATTTGCCCTGGCCATATAAAAACCTGCCGGCAATTTGCCCTTAAGCGAGTACTCAGCCGGGCCTTCACCACTAAGCCTGCGCATAGTGCTCCCCTGTTCGTTTATTATGATGACGTCATGGGTGGCATTATCCCCTATCCTTATAACAGTGTTGCCTCCAAAATTGGTTAGATTCAATTGGCCTTTTGGCTGAGTTGCTGATATTCTTTGAGTATTTAATGTTGGCTCCAGGAATCATCATCAGCGGTAGATTTAAGCAGAGCGACCTCGTTAAGCGCCGTGACCTTAAACGCGAAAAGCTTTATATCAGCTGTTATCTGTTTATCGCGGTTCAATGGCAGAACAATTCACCGGTCAGGAGATACTTGCAGCCTCAAGCGAACGATTGTTGTATTGGGCTAATGCCCGATGAGCATTTTCACAAATGTGAGAGCTGATGAGCGT
>CAZRWX010000326.1:0-2820 GCA_964603925.1 uncultured Bifidobacteriales bacterium
GCTGGCATATATCAGCTCAAAATTGCAGATTCGCACTTCAGGGGTCCCATTTTTGTTGTTTACCAGTTTACCGTCGTGATCCATGGTGACGAGAATATCATTCTGTTCCAGCAGATCTCCACAGTATCCAATATTATCAAGATCAGCTTTAACCATATCTAACAGTTTAAGCCCATCTTTTTCTGTTAATACACCCAGATCGATGGAACGTTCCACATCAAGGGGCTTATGCAGTTTGTCACGGTGGGTGGCTACATAGTGGTCAGGTCCGTTATAAAAACCGCGGATGGTAATATAATTACGGTCTTCACGAAGGGCAGGCAGACCATCCATTGCCAGAATCTGCCGATGGGAGTTGAAGCGGCTGGTATCCACAACAGGCTCCAGTTTGCTGGAACCAGTCATATATATGGCCCTCACGTATACACAGGGCACACCTTTACAGGCAATATCATGAGCAATGGCGGATTCCTCAAAGGGACTGTTAAACCCCACCTCGTTAATCAGGCCCGCCCTCCTGCTCCGGGATGATGAAGGCAGCCTTTCCCCCACCCGTGAAATGCGCCATACAATATGAACGTTGTCTTTGGTAAGGGTGTAGAATACCTCCTGATGATCGGAAAGCTGGTGCCTGGGGGTGCCCCTCCAACGCTCGGGAAGGAAGTAATCGAACAGGTGGGGATTACAGCCTACCACCCACAAAAGCCCACCGGTGCTTTCGGCAATGCCATGTACATAAGGTGTGTTAAATGTCTCCTGACGGGTAAGAAAATCCGGCAGAGACGACGATGGCTTAAATCGGTTGTTTTGATCCTCCAGGTAGGAGGTGCGCCGGGATGTTTTGATTTGTGTCTCATGTATGGGTGTGCGCATTAGCAGCTCATAGTCTATTATGGAATAAACCCCATTGTTAATAAGGTCGGCAAGGAATCCGATTTGTTTCTTTTTGGTGGATTGTTTGTCATGAGAGCTCAGGGCGTGCATTTCATTAATTTGGTCACCGCTGATTATTACATGGCAGGCCTTCATGTCTGCCACTACATAGCCTTTGTTGCCCATATCGGATATGGCTTTTTGGGTCCAGGGATTTATGAGAGGGCCTATCTCGGGGGCTGTAAGACCTATTGCCTCCAGGGCCTCTATGATATTAAGCCCGTTTATCCACTGATATATAAGCTTATATTGCCTGAGAACATCGAGCTGTATGCCCGGGTGCCTTTTATGTATACGTTTAATTTTTTGTACCGAACGGCCCGTTTGCCACAGCTGCAGCCTTTGAGGCGGTACATATATTGCCAGAGGCAACTGGGTTTTAATACTGACGCATTCTGTTCCGAAGGAGCCCTCACGCATCTCCATTACCAGGGAAAACTCCTCCCAGGGGCTGTTGAATTCCGCATTTATAAACTCCTGGGCGGTATGGGTGTCCAGGGGGATGTCCTCACCCACCCGGCAGTTTTTTACTACCAGCTGCAGGCTCTCTCCGCTTATTTTACGCGTAGGCACCCGATAAACAGCGCTGGTCCCTGCCAGCTTTTCCGAATAGGCCGTGAACCATTCTTTATCATACCAGTTTTCAAGTTTAAGAAACTTGCTCTTGGTAATACCGAACCTGGTCAGGTATAAGTCACCGCCGTCATGGGTTTTCTTGTGAACGTAAACCACATCCAGGGAACTGATAAAAGACGGGTGTTTATTATCTCTGACAGTTTTATGGGGCATAATATTGAATATAGATCTTTTGTAAACGTGAGGAATGAAGGAAACCGGGTGTTTCGTAATAACTTACAGGCTATTTATGGCAAAGCGGCTGTTTTCTTCCTATCAAGGTAGATGTTCTGGATTGGCATGGATGTTCAGACAATTTTAAAAATATAATTAACCAGGCTAATATTATTATACAGGAAGGCCGCACTGATGCTTGATTTAACCTCTCTTCCGGGAGGGTGCGGCCAGGGGCTATATTGATGAACCGGAAAAATGGTTTGAGTATCGTGATCAGCGTAATATAACATCTCATGCATACGACGAAATTAAAGCCGAAAGTGTATATAAAACAGCGGTTGACTTTCTGCCGTCAGCACGCAGCCTGCTGCGGGCACTGGAATCCCGCACCTTCAGTTAAAACTGACAAGCGATAAGAATTACTTTTTGCTTGTCACTTTTAACTTTTGCTGATTGCCTGTTCCACAACCCTAAGCAACACTGTCCTCTAGACTGTCAGTTCGTAGCAGTTAGTGTCTTTAATTTTAAACCCCATTGACTTATAAAGGCTGTTGGCGGCCGCCCGTCTGGGCCTGGAGGTGAGTAGTACAGTTTTAGCCCCCCTTTGCCTGGCCAGGCTTATGGCATAGGCCATCAGAGCGCGCCCAATACCCCGGCCCCTGAATTTATGATCTACAACTATATCCTCCAGCCAGGCTTTAGGTCCGCTGGCGGCGGGGTACACTGCCAGGGTGAGAGTGCCCGCAATGGCTTCGCCCTCTCTGGCGATAAGCAAAGTGTTGCCGGGGGCTTTAATTACGGCCTCCAGCTCGTCCGGTGAGGGCCGCTCCAAATTGGGATTGAGTTGGCTTACAAAACGCCCAAAAGCCTCTACCAGCTCGGGGCTGACGGATTTCACCAGATGTATGCTATCTCCTGAACCGGTCATGGGTAAAAGGCCCCTCGCCTGGGTAAGCTGTTAAATACTAAGCCTCTTCTGCCAGAAGCTTGTCTATATATGTGATTGCGTCATTCACTGTTTTAACATTAAGTGCATCCTACTCGTCCATTTCTACGTCGAACTCCTCCTCAAAGGTGGCTACCAGCTCTATGGAT
>CAZRWX010000327.1:0-2804 GCA_964603925.1 uncultured Bifidobacteriales bacterium
CAATACATCCTTTTCCCCATTATCAGCCTTTACCCACATGAGGATTGCGTCTTAAATTTCAATGACTTGGAAAGTGAGACTGAAGTTAACCTACCCAAATTGAACTTTAAGGTTACCATTTAAAATTGAACCCCATGTAAAGCTAATTGCAAAGATATTTTACCAAAACCAGTATCAATTGCATAAACTTGCCCGGTTACAATCAAGCTATCACCGTAAAAATTACAATCGTAAGGGTCTTCAAAATCTTTACATTTTTGACAACAATCAATATCAAGTTCTAAGGGATCTTGAGTAAATTTAAAATTAGGCACTGTTACCCCATAAAGCCCCCCATATATAGTACGATGAAGCATCTCTTCTTTTGAAAAATTATAATAAACCATGATCGCTCCGGAGTAAATACCATTATCATTCTCAATATATTTTTTTGATGATTTATTATCGCTAAATGCAAGAACACAGGCATTTTCCCTGGCTTCCCATTTAGCTCTTGGGCCACCCGTTATTAAATCAAAACCTTTAACAGTAACTGTTTTACCAATAAGCGAATCAAAAGCCGCCTTTTTCCCAAGTGCAGCCACATCGCTCAGCACAATAGTCTTGCTATGGTCAATGGTACCATAACGCTGGATTTTGCGCTCGCAGGCATGGAAGAAGATTGTGACAATAACCAGTACGGTTGTTTTAGCGTCCATAACCAGGCTCCTGTAAAGTTATACGCTTAAATTTAGTAAACGTTTGTCTCCTCATTATGGGTCTTTAAAGATTATATGTTTTAGACCCATCGGTCTACATTACAATGCTGGTTTTAAAAAAAATCCGTGCTTTTTATCCCGGGAGTATTTTTTATAGCATTCAGGAACAGTTGCGCTGTAACACTCAAGTAAGCTGCGCCACAATACTGCCCAGCTCTACCCCCAGGTAGTTTGCCACTACCGGGCATTTGGCTTTTAAGAGAAAGAGAATATTGCCACGCACACCTTCCAGGGTTTCAAAATTGGCCTGGCCTTTGGAAATGATAAAATCTGCCGAATTAAATTTGTCTACAAATTCGCGGGAGCAGGTGTCCAGCAAAGTGCCGGCACCGTCGCTGCCGTTGTGCATAACTTTAACCCGGCTGGTAAGGCCGATTTGTTCAGCGTCTATCATGGTGGCATCGTTAATAATGGGGCCGCCCTTTACAGCAACGGTGATTTTTGAAGTGTCCAGATACTCCAAAAACAGCTTGTCAAAGACTATCTCGCCTGCGTTATCTGTAAGGTATAGAATTTCCTTAGCTGATTGCAAACGGGACTGGATAGCGTCAATAACACCTTGCTTTAAAGGTGATGCCAGAGCCTCGTCTATGGTTTTAAAAATATCCAGCTCACTCAAATCGCCCAGAAAGGCCATGTCTATAATATTGCCGGCGATGCTGAGCTTAAGGGCAGTGGTAAAGGGATCCGCGTTGGAGGCCGCTATCTGGGAAAACCGGGTATAGTGCTTGAGCATGTACTCATTGCTTTTTTGTTTAATATCTTTTAAGGCGTCCTCTATACCTGTGACCTCACGGATTGTGCGGTAAGTGATCATGGCAAGTTTTGGCGGTGAATTATTTAAATCCATAGTACTGATATTATCAGTAACTGCCTGCATAACCCTGCGCTGTATGTTTTCATCATCAGTAACCTGCCGGGAGGCTAACAGCGCCTGCTTTACAAAGCAGGGAATACAATCCAGTGATGTCTTCATAATAAGACCCAACCATTTAAATGCAGGCCTTATAGTAGTAATTCACCACGAAATCCGTCATTCCTGCATATATACACCCGCCACCACCCATAAACATCTTAGATAAAATTGCATTGTGCAACCGTTTTTTTCCAGGAGAAATTGATTCTGGTTATGTTTTTCAGCGGCCATCCATAATATATATGGCCAAAATGGCACGTTATGCGGTCTTCAAGATCCATTACCGCACGCAAATAGTGAAGAGTATTATTGTGTCAAACTAGATAAAAGCAGCAAGGATTATTTGATGACTTTAAAAGCGAAAACCGGGAATGTTGCTTATGATAAGCTTCTGATAAATGTTGATGTGAAAAATAGTGTGCCCACCAAGATAGAATGTTATACGGCTTCCGACATGCTGATAAAAACCCTTTATTTTAAAGAAACAAAAATACTGAGTAAAGGCATTAATAGGCCTTCCGTTATTGAGACCGATAGTCCTCTTCATAAGGGGTATAAGTCCGTTATGATTTACGCAAAAATGAAAATCCGGAATTTTCCCGATGAAGTATTTACCATGCAGTATATGCCGAAGATACCTGATTTACGCAAATAAGTCTTTTACTAATGCTGCATAATAAATACCTCATCGAGAAACTAGTTTTAGCTATAGTAGCAATAACACATCTCATTTTTTCATCAGATTATGATTTCGATGTTTCTGAGTTTGAGAAAAAACTTTATGAATTTAATGGAACAATGGAATTTCGCCCGTCATTGGTTATACCTGAAAAAGAAAGCCTGTCCTGGCGGTTAAAATATTTTAATGAAAACAGCACAAACGATTTTCTGGACAGCTATTTGTTACTGTTTTTACCAAGAGCTAAAATCGAAAGAAATGGGTTTTCAGCCATTGCAGCCGTGGATGGACGCATTAATTATAACCATCCTACAAATGAATATGATTATAATTTTTCCCTTCTGGAGGGGTACAGTAATTATGATATAAATCCACGATGGAGTCTTCAACTTGGTAAAAAATTATATAAATGGGGCAAAGGATATATCTACAGTCCTGTCTCGTATGCCGG
>CAZRWX010000328.1:0-2786 GCA_964603925.1 uncultured Bifidobacteriales bacterium
CTTTTACCCTTTATATCATTATGACGGGCCTTAACCTCCACTTAGCGCAAATTCATATCCATCCGGGCAGTATCGGCCGTAACGCCAGGGCCATTATCAGGGCAATAAAGAATAACCAGTCTGCGCATTTACTCATTTTTCCTGAATTAAGCCTTTCAGGCTACCTTTTAGGCGATATGTGGGAACGCCCATCATTTTTAAAGGAGTGTGAATTATGGCAACAGCGTATTATCGCAAGCACTGGCAGCACAATAGTAGTATTTGGTAATGTAATTACCGACTGGCACAAAAAAGGCGAGGATGGCAGACCTTTAAAACACAACTGTGCCATATTAGCACGGGCTGGCAGGGCAATAATTAATCCTGCCACTAAAAATCCCTATTTTATTAAGTCCCTTTCTCCAAATTACCGTGAATTTGATGAATCCAGGCACTTTTGTGATTTGCGCAAGCTCGGTGACATGGTCTCTCAGAATACCACCCAATTACTTAAACCTGTCAGCATCAGCTTAAATGGTAAAAGGCTGCGTCTGGGTATTACAATCTGTGAAGACGGCTGGGCAAACGACTACGCACTCTCACCCTTTAATGTACTGGCCAGTCAAAAATGCGATTTACTAATCAACATCAGCTGTTCACCTTTTACTCTTGGCAAAAATAATAAACGCCATCGGACTTTCAGCATGGCGGCGCACAACCTTAACACCCCCATTGTATATGTGAATGCCGTCAGCTGCCAGAACAATGGCAAAAGCACCTATACCTTTGACGGCAGCAGCGCCCTTTACGATAATGTTGGTCATATAATCTTTCAGGCTCCATCCTTTAAGCCAGGAATATTCCAGGTGAACGTGCAACCAGGTGTCCCCGGTAAAAATGCGCAATCTCACATAATGCGGGATGTGGAAAGCAACAAATACCGGGACATATACCAGTCTCTGCGCTTTGGCATTAAGGAGTTCATGTCCCAAATGGGATTGCGCCGTGTGGTAGTAGGGGTTTCCGGCGGCATAGACAGTGCACTTACCGCGGCACTGTATGGCAAAATACTTAAACCCCAGGATCTGCTCCTGGTCAATATGCCCAGCCGTTACAACAGCACACTTACAAAAACCCTGGCCAGGGATTTAGCCGCTAACCTGGGCTGCCTCTATGCTGAAATACCCATTGAAGAAAGCGTAACTCTTACTAAAAAGCAAATCGACGGCATTAAGGTATCTTCTATTGATGGCAAGTACCGGGAAGTCATCACTCTCACCGATTTCCACATGGAGAATATTCAGGCTCGCGACCGCAGCAGCAGGGTATTAAGTGCTTTAGCCTCAGCGTTTGGCGGGGTTTTTACCTGTAACGGCAACAAAGCCGAGATGACAGTTGGCTATGCCACCCTTTATGGCGACCTGGGTGGTTACCTTGCCGCCATCGGAGATTTATGGAAGCAGGATGTATATGGCGTAGCCGATTACCTCAATCAAAAGGTATATAAACGCCTACTCATACCCCCCGCTGTCATGACACTGCCCCCCAGCGCAGAGCTAAGCGCAAACCAGAATATTGAAGCCGGGGAGGGCGACCCATTGCATTACGAATACCACGACCGCCTGTTTTTTTCCTGGGTACAAAACTGGAACCGATCCACACCCGAAGAAACCCTCTCCTGGTACAGCCAGGGTATGCTTGAGGAAAAACTCGGGTGCCCTCAGGTGGATGTAAATAAAATTTTGCCAACTCCTGAAGCCTTTATCCAGGATTTAGAAAGATGGTGGAATGCCTACAGCGGTCTGGGTGTTGCTAAACGAATACAAGCCCCGCCCGTATTAGCTGTAAGCTCTCGAGCATTTGGCTTTGATCACAGGGAAAATCTTGGCATACCTTTTTATTCGGAGGCTTATTTTAAGCTTAAGAAGAAACTTCTGGGAAAACACATCAAACAGGTATAATGCAAAATACTTTTTAGCTTTCTGGTTACTCCCGCGACCACCCAGTTACTCTGCCAGCTTCAAACAGGATAACAACAGGCTCACTGGCCTGGTAGATCCACACCGGCATCTCGCCCCTTTTTAAAAGGAATACATTCCGTTCTACATCGGGACGCCCCAAAGAAGCCAGTACCTGATCTGTAGTCATACCCAGACCAATAAAGCCATCTTTAATCAGTTTTTTAATGCGGCGGCCAATTTGTGGATGATCTTTGATATAACGCATACGAGCATTTGGAGACTGTTTACTTATACTTGATGATGCCGACAATGCCGGTGCAGACAAGGAGTCAGCACCCGCTTTAACAAACTTTAAATTTTCAGCTTTTACCCAGCCAGTGTCACCTTCAGCGCCCAGAGCCTTAAACCAGAGATTATCAGTAGAATCTACATATTTGCCCAGGGTTGACAGCACCACGCCTTTGCGCATAATACTGAACACCTCTGAACCCTCGCCAGGTTCAGCATAAATAAATGCCGATCTGGATTGAACTATAGCCCTGTTTTGGCCATAAAGCAGCGAAGTTGATATGCATAATAACAGAATAAAGACACATTGCCCCATAAATACAGCCCAAATTTAATCTCTATATAAATTAAAGTTCTAATGGACCTGAAACAAGCCAGGCTTAAATTTGTTTTTGAGTTAAAGGGTGTTTTTTGCATTTTACCAGTAATGACTATCGAATCCGAAAAGAAAAAACCCGCCGTAGCCTGGGAAGACATGAATGATGAGCAACTGCTTAATGTCCGTATCCGTGACTTAAACCTGAACTTGAAAGACTCCGCTTTGGAAAAACGTATCCA
>CAZRWX010000329.1:0-2766 GCA_964603925.1 uncultured Bifidobacteriales bacterium
ATTCAGACATCTCAAGGGGGCTAGTTTGACAGGCCTAATATTTAGTTTCGAACAGGCTTCATTTCCTAAAAAAATTCTCTATCATCTATTATTTTCTTTCTAACTTCTTACCTGTTCAATTAAATGCTTTTGAATAAAATTTTCCATTATTTCCACAAACCACCTCTAACCCACAGGGCTATTTATGAATCACATCCATACTAAATTGGTTGTTACCATACTTTTCCTGGCAGGTATTTCCACTGCCTACAAGCTTCCATCTATCTCTTCCAAATCTCAGGCCTGTATTGAGTGTCATAAAGAGGAATCAAAGAGTATTTATCAGCAATGGGGGTCCAGTAAACACTATAACGCCAATGTAGGCTGTTACGAGTGTCACAAAGCTGCAGAGGGGGAGCCCGGCGCTTTCCGTCATAATGTTAAAAACTCCCGCGGCGTCATGCAAAAGGGTGAGCTCATTAAAATTATTGTTTCTCCCAAGGACTGCTCCCGCTGTCACGAGCGCGAGGTTAAGGAGTTCGCGGGCTCCCATCATTCCAAGGCAGGCCGCATCATGGGGTCTTTGGACAATATTCTTGCCGAAGTGGTAGAGGGCAATCATGGTTTTAAAACAGCCGGCTTCCCCGGTGGGGTATCAGCGGCCGCTGTTACCGGCTGCTGGCAGTGCCACGGTTCAGAGGTTAAGGTACTTAAAAATGGTAAACTCGATCCTGCCACCTGGCCTAACTCCGGTATAGGGCGCATTAACCCCGACGGCACAGAAGGCAGCTGTTCTGCCTGTCACAGCCGTCATGCCTTTTCCGCGGAGCAGGCACGACAACCGGAGAACTGCGGTAAATGCCATATGGGCCCAGATCACCCACAACTGGAGATTTACGAAGAGTCCAAACATGGTATAGCATATCACGCTAATAAGGACAAAATGAACATGGATAAGTCCAAGTGGATTGTGGGTGAAGATTACAATGCCGCTCCCACCTGCGCCACCTGTCATATGAGTGCCACACCTAATATGCCGGTGTCTCACGATGTCGGCATGCGTATCAGCTGGAATAATCGCCCTGCTGTCTCTGTCAGGCCCGAGGTTTCAGACGCCAAAATGGGTCTTCCGGGCGCCAAAGTTCCCTGGCAAAAACGCCGCGCTAATATGCAGGATGTATGTGTCAGCTGTCATAATAAAAATTTTACTGATGGTTTTTATACCCAATATGATGCCCTTATAGAGCTATATCAGGATAAGTTTGCCAAGCCAGGCCTTGAGCTCATGGCACTTGCCAAACCTTTAATGAGGCCTGTTAGTTTTTCCAGTAAGCTGGATTTCGTCTGGTTTGAAATTTGGCACCATGAGGGTCGCCGAGCGCGCCATGGCGCTGCTATGATGGGGCCCGATTACACCCACTGGCATGGTACTTATGAAGTGGCCCGTAATTTTTACACCGAGCTTATTCCCGAGCTGGAGGAGTTAATCCATAAAAATGAAGCAGGTCCTAAAAAATCTGAAGCTTTGGCTCTTAAAAATAAATTAGACGAGATATTAAGCAGTGAAAATCACAGGTGGTATCTTGGTAAGATGTCGCCCGCCGAAGCCGCGGAACGTAAAAAGCGTCAGGAAGAGTTTAAGGCCAGGTACAACAAGTAAGGGCCGCTGTGAGGTTTTTTCCCGCATCAATGTATAAGAAGGCATTCATGGCTTCTGCTGTACTAGGTCTTTTTGCCCTGCTTTACGGCGGCAACCAGGAGATGTTTGATATAGATCGTTCCCATTATCTAAAATCAGACTCTGGAGAGGTTATTCTCAAATTGCGCAAAGCCGATTTTGTATTTGACTGCAATTACTGTCATAAAGATTTTCCCACCCGCACCGAGCCCCGGGAGCTATTCACTGAGCATGCTTTATTATCCTACACCCACGTCCGTGAGGGTAAATGGTGTTTTTTCTGCCATTATGAGGATCTGGAAAAACGCAACCGTATCAAGTTGCCCGATAAAGGCTTGTACAAGGGCCCTGATGATATGGTCAGGCTCTGTGAGCAGTGTCATGGTGATAAAACCAGGGAATGGAAGCAGGGTATACATGGCAAGGTGACAGGCACCTGGCGCACCTATGGGGATATCAAACAGGTTCGAAATACTTGCGGGGATTGCCATTCACCCCACCACCCGCGCTCTATTAAAGTTAAGCCCTATGCCGCGCCCACTGTGCGAACACAGGCCGGGGAGCATCACTAATGCCGCATAATCAGGATACCCGTTTAAATCGCCGGGATTTTGTAAAACTGGGCGCTACCTGCGCTGCCGGTGCCGGTCTTACTGGGCTTGCCGCACATCCCCTGTTAAAAAGGGACACTGGCGACCGCTTTCAGGATCTATTACAAAAGCATTATCATAAACTCACGGACGAGGATAAAGAGCGAATACTTCGACGTTTAGAAAAATACGCCCACGAACATTACGGCAAGCCTGTTACTATCGCAGATGACAAACCTCTTGAAGGCGTTGTCTTTTCCTACGCGCTAAATTTGAGTGTATGTATAGGTTGTCGCAAATGTGTGCATGCCTGTGTTGATGAAAACAATCAAGGGCGATCCCCCCGTATAGAGTACATCAGGGTGCTGGAGATGGATAAAGGCGGCTTTAATGTAGAGAATTCCAGCCACACCTACGAACATGACGTACCCCAAAAAGATAAATTCTACATGCCCGTGCAATGCCATCAGTGCGACAGGCCCCCTTGCGTAAAGGTTTGCCCTGTCAAAGCTACCTGGA
>CAZRWX010000330.1:0-2749 GCA_964603925.1 uncultured Bifidobacteriales bacterium
TAAGTCGAATTTTGTTTTTAACATCCGAAGCCGATGCTTTAAGCGCCCACCTGTCCATAATGCCATTAACACTGGGTGCCGCCATCATTGTCATAATACCTACCATAACGAGTACAACCATGAGCTCAATAAGCGTCATACCTTTGCTGTAACGTGTTGAATGCTGATTTGCCTGCATAATGCCCGACTGTATGATTGTTTCCACCGGCAATCTCCCTTAAGAAGGAGCCCTGTCCCTAATGTTATTATCTAATAAAATAACTTCAGGATCAATTCTTTTTCCTTCTTTATTATGTTGTCTATTTAAACTAAAATAACTAAAATACCCCAATTAATTACAATAGAAGGTGGCTCTGGGTGGTTAATAAGTGCTCACAGCCGTCCTCCCGCCGTCGTCCGCCACCAGCGTACTATGGCGCGGCGAGCGTCCTCGTCCTTCGTCCTCGAAACCTTGGAAATTGCTTTGTAATATTGGAAACCTTTATCCTAAGAATTATTCTCTTTAATTCCACAATTAAATGTCTACTGCCCCCCTGTTTCACAAATTGAACCTCGTAACTATCTTTACCTCTATGTCCGAACTGTCACAGCTGGAGGGTGTTGGTCCCAAGCGCGTAAGCAAACTGCAAAGCGCCGGCATAGAGCGGTTGCGTGATCTCATTTATTATGTTCCCAGGCGGTATCTGGATCGCAGCGTTCTCACGCCTGTTTCCCAGCTTCGGGAGGGTGTGGATGCCACATTTTGTGCTACGGTAACGTGTGTGGACTATGCCTCACGGTCGGGTAAGGACAGGCTGACTGTTACGGTTAGCGACGATACTGGTTCCATAGATTTAGTCTATTTTAACGGGGTCCGGTTCTGGAAGGACAGGTATAAAGAGGGGCAGTATCTGCAGGCTTCGGGTGTGCCCAGTTATTTCAGGAGTCTGCAGTTGGTACACCCGGATACCGCCGTACTGCGGGCGGGGGAGAGGCCCGTACTTAAGATTTTACCTATTTATGCCCTCACTCAAGGTTTACACTCTTCCCGAATTGAGCATAAGTTTATTCAGAAAATTGCCCTTCAAGCTCTGGAGAAGTATTCCTTTACTGACCCTTTGCCTGAGTCTGTAAGAGAACTTTTTGGGTTAGCGCCGGAAATGCAATTACTCAAAGGTCTGCATCAGCCTGTTAATATCAAGGATATCCCCTCATGGCGCCGGCAAATACAGTTAAGGGAACTTTTACCTCTATGTATGCGGCAGGAGGTTCGCAGGAAGCTTGGTCCCGAAAAAGATAGAGTAGAGGGTGGGGGCCAGAAGCTGCGGGATAAATGGGTAAGTGAGCTACCCTTTTCGCTTACCGATGGTCAATGCCAGTGTTTACTGGAGTTACAGGAGCACCTGGCTAAAGGCGAGGTGTTTAACGGCCTTTTACAGGGGGATGTTGGGTCTGGTAAGACTGTGGTGGCCTTATTGTCCGGGGCAAGGGCTTTTGAGGCCGGGTATCAGGCGGCCTTTATGGCTCCTACGGAAATTCTCGCCCGGCAGCAGTATGAGGGGCTTAAAGTTTTTCTGGAGGCATCAGGGCTTAAGGCCGCATATTTAACGGGAAGTACAACTGGGGAGGAGCGCAAAGGCATTTTACAGGGGCTTTCGTCAGGGGAAATTAAACTGGTAGTTGGCACCCACGCGCTTTATTCTGATGATGTAAAATATGCTCATCTTGATTATTTAGTAATTGATGAACAGCACCGTTTTGGCGTTAATCAGCGGGAAGCGCTTATTAACAAAGGGAAATATGCCGATGTGCTGTATTTAAGCGCTACACCTATTCCCCGGACGTTGACTCAGACTGTATATGGTGACATGGAATGTGTACGTCTTACCGGCAAGCCTCCGGGGCGTAAAGAGGTTAAAACTCAGCTGGTGCCCTGGGAAAAACGCTGTGACATGCTCAAGTATCTTTTAAAAGAAGTCCAGTCAAACGCCCAGCAGGTTTTCTGGGTGGTTCCCCGAATCACAGGCGGGGAGTCTGACAATGAGGATATAATTCCAGACGAAGGCGAAATTGAAGAACAGGTGCTTAAATCAATGACTGTGCTGGAGAAGGAATTAAAATCTTATTCCGGCCAGTGGCGGGTTTCCTGTATCCATGGCCAAATGCACAGTGACGCTAAGCAGGAGGCCCTGGCCGCATTCCGGGATAAGCAAATAGATGTGTTAGTTGCCACCACCATAATAGAGGTGGGTGTAGACATCCCCGATGCTAATATTATGATAGTGGAAAACCCCGATCGTTTCGGTATGGCCCAGCTGCACCAGCTGCGGGGGCGTGTGGGCCGCAGCAGTCAACAAGCCTGGTGTTTTTTGACGCTACCTCAAAAGCGCTATCCAGCAGAGACCGAAGACAGGTTGCGGGAATTCTGCCGTACCGAAGATGGTTTTGTAATTGCGGAGATGGATTTACAAAACCGGGGTGGTGGTAACATCGAGGGCCTGGAACAGTCTGGTTTTGGGCATCTTAAATATACGGATATCCTCAGGGACAAAGACCTGATACTGGAAGTCCGCGCTGCCTGCGGCAATATTCTTGAAGGCAAGACCACCGTTACCAGGCAGGAGGCCGAGCAGGTGGGGAAATTATGAATTATGAATTGGAATATGTGCCTGTAGAGACGCGATTTATCAGGTCTCTACAGGCGTATATTGCCGGCCTTGGTTCTTTCCAATACCAAATCCAAAAGCGGGAGCTTTGACCCACACCGGGT
>CAZRWX010000331.1:0-2742 GCA_964603925.1 uncultured Bifidobacteriales bacterium
GTTCTGCAAACCCGCGGAGATGGAATTGCCGATGAACTCAATCTTCCGGGTGGGCAGGGGAAGCGGAGTGACTAGCTGCTTCCCGGCTTCGAGTTGAAACCCCTGGAAGCTGGTCACGCCAAAACCCGCCTCGTCCCGGCGGAAAAGCACAATGCTGTGTACGGTGTCGCGCAGGCCGGCGGCCACCCGGTATATACTGTCGGAGGGAGTGACAGTCAGAATGGCAGCCGGGCCGTCATCAATGACCACGGCGAAATAATTCGCCGGTTCCCCAGGGCGTGGGACATTGGTAATGCGGGCATTGATGGAGGAGCCCTCGAACCAGGCGCGAACTGAACTGCCCGTCCAGGCGCAGCGGGGGGCTTTGGGGTTGGAACGGTCGAAGCGCCCGACATATTGGATGAGGGAGTCGTCGGCGTCCACCGCAACCGGCAGGGCGCCGTGGCCGGTGGCACTCAAACTGAGGAAAAACGAACCCGTCAGCATATCGGCCTGAACCTGCTTTTGCGCGTAGCCCGGTTTAACCACCAGCAGGAAATGGCTCGCCACGGGTTCCGCCACGGCGGTTTTGGCGGCCGCTCGAGCCGGAGCATCCCCGGGGAATAGAGGGTTGGACAGCAGCCAGGCCCCGCCCACCAAAGCCAGCTTCAAGGTGGCCGGATGGTTTGTGCCCGGCCGGACGGAAAGTTGATACACCCCCTCGTCCAAAGCCGGCAGGGGAAACACCAGCCGCCCGCCGGCATGAGTGCGAGAGGAGTGGAATTGCCGCCGTCCCCCGACATCGTGCAGCGAGATTTCGATGGAACCCGGTTGGGTCAGCGGAACAATCAAGGCGTTATTCTCCAGTTGGATACCGGCCACTTTTACAGCTGAGGGCAGAACACCCACCACCGGCTCAGGCCAGGTGAATTGGAAGCGGCCGAGTGAATCGGTGGTGGAGATGACGGTATCGATGCCATCCACGCTCACGACCGCATGGGACAGCGGCGCTCCCGTGGCGCAGTCGGTGACCGTCCCGGTCAACTCCCCGGAATAGGCTGGCAATAAGGCGAAAAACCAGCAGACCAACAAACGCATACTCATCAAATCATATCGTCCAACTAGAATTGCAGGCATAGTACCCCCTTTAAAGAGATTTTGAAGACTGATCTATGGGTCAATCTAGTCACAACTGCGCTCCCCAACAAGATTATACAATGGAAATTTCGTCAATAGATGGCCGGCATTATAAGGCTGCCGGGGATTGCGTCCCCCTGCCCGCTCCCCCTCTGCTTACCAGGCGAGTTTGAATGATAAGCGATATTAATTGGCTTACTTAAAAAAGCACCTTCAACAGCTCACCCATCTGGGAGAAATCCGGCACAATAATATCGGCACCAGCCTGTATCAGGCGTTTGCGTTTTTCCAGATTTAGGCCATAGCGCTGCACTTCATTAGACGCCACTCCTATACAAAGTGCGCCAACACGTCGGCCTTCACGTATTGATAATTGCCTTTCTGTGGGTAACTGCGCGCCTTCAGTGTATGTGCCCTGTAATATCTGGTTAAAGAGGCTATCCCTGAGCTGCTTATAAAGCAGGATAGTTTCGGAAGCCGTCACTTATGTAACTCCTGATACAAATTCAGGAGAAAATCCCGATTATCACAACACAAATAGAGCAGCTCACCCTGTTGAATAGCCAAATTTTGACTCATGGAAACTGATTTTTCAAATATCATAGGCGACATAACGGCTGAACCAACAGAGAGATATACGCCCCCCTGCAGGAGACTGACATTCTGCGCAAGTGGATTAGTATGCCGGGTTCTGCGGGTAAGGCATAAGGCCCAATAAACCAAAATTCAGGTAATTCTTGGCATTTAAATACACATGGTGTATATTTATGTGTATGAGAACAAATATTGTTTTAGACGACGACATCATTAACGAAGCCAGGCAATACAGCCACTCTTCCACCAAGCGCGCCCTGGTGGAGGAGGCCCTAAAAGTGTTCATAGAGACCAAAGCAAGAGAACGTAAAACGCACACTTACAGAGTTCGCCTATTAAACCTCGAAACCAGGTTGTCAGGCATCCAATTGAGAGAGCGCCCCCTAAGTGTACTTAAAGAGTCCCGGGAGCGTTCATGAAATCATGGGTGCTCGATACCAGCGTTGCCATCGCCTGGTATCTGCCGGAGTCTTTTTCTGAAAGTGCCCGGGTTTGGCGAGAAAAATTGCTGAACGGGCAGGCAAAGTTCCTGGTACCATCACTCCACTATCTCGAGTTTGCTAATGTTATACGTACCTATGTAAAACGTGGAGAACTTAACCCCGGCCTGGCAGAGGAAATATATGCCATCCACCTCGAATCCCCTTTAGAAGTTACTAAAATACCCTGGGAGGGCGTCCTCAAAACAGCCCTTAATTACGGGGCTACAGCATACGACTCAGCATACATTAGCCTTGCCCTGCTGCACCGGGCACCCTTACTTACAGGAGAGGGTACAACAACACCATGGGTAGTCAAACTGGGCAAACTTGCACAAGTTATAAACTGAGGCACACATCGCCTAAAAGGCGTTTATTACGGGAGCCTGGCCCTTCACCGGTCGTTTAAAAAAAGCCGATATCGTTAAGCTCTTTTTCCAGAACCTGAATTTCTTTAATGTTAAGCGCATCAATTGGCAGGCGACAAGTACCGCATACCAGTAAGGCTGTAATTTTACGCGGTTGTATTATCGCAGATCGGGTTCGGGAATTG
>CAZRWX010000332.1:0-2741 GCA_964603925.1 uncultured Bifidobacteriales bacterium
CACGTATATGTCAAAGCGGCAGCAACGAGGTGGTCAGCTTTATTCGCGATATAACCGAAAGTCGAAAATCCGAGGAGGAGCTACAAAAAAGCCAAAAGCTGGAATCTGTTGGCCAACTGGCCGGTGGTATTGCGCACGATTTTAACAACCTGCTGGCGGGAATACTTGGTAATATAGATTTAGCCCGGGAGCTGGCTAACCAGCCCGATAAAGTTAAGCTATACCTGAATAACGCCCTTAAATCCTTTAACCGGGCACAGGAACTAACCCAAAGGCTGCTAACGTTCTCCCGGGGCGGTGTACCCGTTATAGAAGATGTATCCCTTAAAACTGTGGTTGAGCAAAGCATTGAGCTGGCCTTAAGCGGCTCTAATATTCGCTGCAACTGCCTTTTCCCGGGGTTACGCCTGGTCAAGGGTGATGGCGCCCAGCTTACCCAGGTATTCAACAATATATTATTGAACTCGCGCCAGGCTATGCCCCAGGGGGGCATGATAAGGGTTATAGCCAAAGACACCTGCCTTAAAAAAGGCATAAAGGCCGGCCTGGAGCCCGGCAATTTCATACAAGTAATGGTGGAGGACGAGGGTACAGGCATACCGGAGAATATTCTACCTAAAATATTTGACCCTTTCTTTTCTACCAGAGACATAGGCCGGGGTCTGGGGCTTTCGGCAGCTTATTCCATAATAAAAAAGCATCAGGGATACATTGAAGCTGGTAATTCACCGGGAAGCGGAGCGCTAATCACTATCTGGCTGCCCGCGTCAAGCACCCCTTCAGATGTAAAAAAGCCGGTAACCAGCACTACAACTTCAAATGACAAACGTATCCTTGTAATGGATGATGAGGAGATGATCCTCCTGCTGGCAGCCGAAATGATACAAGCGCTGGGACACAAGGTAGATACAGTGGAGAGCGGCGAGAAGGCAGTGAGTGTGTACAAGGAGAGTATTAAAAACAATAAAAAATACGATGCCGTTATCCTGGACCTGACCATACCCGGCGGTATAGATGGAAAGGAGACTCTGGCCCGTATTCTTAAACTGGACCCCGGGGCCAGGGTTATAATTTCCAGCGGTTACTCAAATAACCCGGTGGTTAGCGACCCCCATAGTTTTGGATTTAAAGACGTATTACCCAAGCCCTACCGCATTGCGGATATGACCAGGGTGCTGGGGGCTGTGCTGAAAGAGTAAGGCTGGCAACAAGTGACTCTACCGCATTGTCATAGCTAAATTCGCCGTCACCCTCCTGCATTTAAGGGTTAGACAGCAGGTCAGTTTGATGTGAATATACCAGAACACCAAAAAAACTCCTGACGCAATTTTCAGGATCACAGTATGAGGCGGCTAAAAAGAACAACCCAAGGTGCTCTTTTAGCGCCTTAAAGCATAAAGGGTACTTATCACTTGAATAACACCCTAAAATAGGGTATAATTATGAAGTGGATAAAAAGGAATACCAGGTCAATGTTAAGAAGAAAGCTCTTAAGAATCTGGGTAAACTGGACAGTAATGTACAACAGCGCTTTTTAAGATTAGCACAATATTTAAGGGAGAACGGTCCTATAGCTAAAACCTGGCAGAACTTCAGTGATCTTGGAAAAGGAAAATATCATTGTCATTTGACTTATCACTACATAGCATGCTGGGCTCATGAGAAAGGGACTATAATAATCGAGGTGTATTATGTTGGCAGTCGTGAAAACGCCCCATATTAATTTAAAAATAGAAGGAAAGCTTTCGATTTTTATGCAGGAGGCTCTTAAGAAAGAGTACGGTAAAAAGCTTGTACTTAAAGAGATGCAAGAAGATGATTCTGTTGATTTCTTCCAGACCAGCCTGGCTAAAAAGCTTGAGAAAAAGTCTACGCCTGGTAGTTGCCTCAAAATATACCGTGAGAACCTTAAACTTACCCAGCAAGAACTGGGCAAAAAGGTCAAAACCTCAAAGAACTATATTTCCGACATGGAGAACGGTTACCGAAAGATAAGCAAGGAAAAAGCCAAGCTGTTTGGCAAGCTGTTCAATATTTCTGCTGAACATTTCATTTAGTCCCCTCTATTTTCATATAGTTAGTTACTGTTCAGGATAAGAAGAATTTACATGCCATACTTCGACTCCGCTCAGCATGACATGCAAATTTTTCTAAAAATGTCATCCTGAGCGGAGTCGAAGGAGACATTTTTGGTTACGCTGAACAGCAACTAGTTAATATCTACATACAGCGTAAACCCAAATCCACACCCTTTGGGTGTGGATTTTTACTTACTTTTTCCTTCTTCTCTGTTAAGAACCGCTTTATCTCAGCGTAAAAACCCCTGAAATTCCCGCACTCTTCACCCAGGTAGGAAATTATATGGGATTGAAAGACAGTAATATATTTGTAAGCGTTCAATTAGACCCGTCTTGAACTTCTTTTGATTCCCCCCCCCATCGGCTTTGACACCCTAATACAGTAGCAAAATTTTATAATGTTCTTCCTGAATGTAAATCAAAATTGTAGACATCATATCCAAAAGTAAAGGTTACGGTATTACTCTTTCCGAGGGTTAAGATAATTGAACCATAAACTAAATCGTCATTGGCATTGAAATGTTTCCTCAACAAATGAAACAACCCGGTGGTTAGCGACCCCCAAAGTTTCGGTTTTAAAGACGTATTACCCAAGCCCTACCGCATTGGGGAGATGACCAGGGTGCTGGGGGCTGTGCTGAAAGACTAAGGCCGGCTTAGTTA
>CAZRWX010000333.1:0-2720 GCA_964603925.1 uncultured Bifidobacteriales bacterium
CTCTAAAAAGTGATGTTTTAGAGGTCTGGTCTGCGGGTATAGAAACCCACGGCCTAAACGCCCTGGCAGTCAAAGTTATGGGTGAAGTGGGAGTAGATATTTCCACCCATCAGTCCAAGCTGGTCAGCAGTCTTATGAGTATCCCCTTTGACTTTGTCATTACGGTATGCGGCCATGCCAGCGAAACCTGTCCCATTTTTCCCGGTATAACTAAACGCATACACGCTGGTTTTGATGACCCACCAAAGCTGGCTCAAAATGTAAAATCAGAAGAAGAAGTACTGAGCATCTACCGCAAGGTGAGAGATGAAATTAAAGATTATATTATGTCATTACCAGACAGCTTAAATTAATAAGACATCAGCAATGATAAGGCCTGAATTCAGGAGGCATCAACAATAATCGAGAGACATTCATCATGAATAATAAAACAAACGCAGCTGAACCCCGGAAAATGGACAGTATGTTTGAGCGCTACCTTACACTATGGGTGGGTTTATGTATTGTTGGCGGTATCCTGTTAGGTAAGGGCGCTCCAAACTTAGCAGCCAGTCTGGACAAAATGTCCATCTATGTAAATGGGGCGCCAGTGGTATCCATACCCATTGCCATTTGCCTATTTTTTATGATGTTCCCCATTATGGTTAAAATTGACTTTACCGAAGTTATAAAAGCCGGCAAAAGCCTGAAACCAGTAGCCCTTACTCTTTTTATAAACTGGGCCATAAAGCCCTTTACCATGTATTTCATCGCTTTATTTTTTCTGGGCTTCCTGTTCCGGGGTTTTATCGGCACAGAAGCCGTAGATCTGGTTAAAATGCCCTTTGGCCTGGATCTTCCAGTAGGCGCAGAGCATGGCGCTGGCACAGTGGTGCTGTCTGCCGGGGTTAAAATGCTGCAAATACCCCTGTGGCGAAGTTACCTGGCAGGCTGTATTCTTTTAGGCATAGCGCCTTGCACAGCCATGGTGCTGGTCTGGAGCTTTTTGGCCCGTGGTAACGCAGGACATACTCTTGTAATGGTGGCTATTAACTCTCTCACCATGCTTTTTTTATATGGCATAATGGGTGGGTTCCTTTTAGGCGTAGGCCGGCTGCCTGTCCCCTGGCAGGCGCTGTTGCTTTCCATCGGCATATATGTAGCTCTACCTCTGCTCGCTGGTTTCTTTACCCGCAAATGGTTAGTGGCTCTCAAAGGCATACACTGGTTTAAAGAAAGCTTTCTCAGCATTCTCACCCCCATTACCATAACGGCGCTACTTGCCACGCTGGTACTCCTGTTTTCTTTTAAGGGCGAAGTCATTATATCCAATCCACTTACAATTCTCTGGATTTCTATCCCTCTGTTCCTGCAGACAGTGTTTATATTCCTGCTGGGGTATTTACTGTCCAGGCCTTTGGGGCTAAGCTATCAGGATGCAGCACCAACTGCGATGATTGGAGCATCTAATCATTTTGAGGTAGCCATTGCAACATCCACTATGCTCTTTGGTCTCTCTTCCGGCGCAGCACTGGCTACCGTAGTTGGGGTTCTCATAGAGGTACCCGTTATGCTGTTATTGGTTAAAGTATGTTTACGAACCCAGGGCTGGTTTAAGTCTGGCAATGTTATACCAGGATAAAGCCTGGCATAACATTGCCAGATCAAGTCTGGCAAATTGCCAGATCTAAGTCTGGTCCAATAGTTTAAATTTCTTCAGCCAGCTTTATAAACACCCATTGCTCTACAGGCTCCACACCGCCGGCGTGACTGCCACCCCTTTTACCACCACCACCCATACTGCTCATACCACCGCGGCCTGCTGCTTCACCCATGCCGCCTCCCATGCCCTCACTTATATCATGCGCCCCCCCAGCCCGGCTGCTGCGGCCTTTCATCTGTGAATATTTTAACTCTGGAGCAGCTGCTTCCAGGCCAAGATAAAGGCTTCTGCTGTCACTGATATCAACAGCCAAAGATGATGTGGTGCTGGTTTTGAAGGGTATCTTAAACTCAACAATTAAGGTTGACTGATGGTACCCCGCTCTGAAATCTACCCCCTGTTCATGAGCCTGGGCCAGTGTTAATAATGTTGAGCCCTTACCTTTGATCTGGATATGATTATTAGCCTTAAATACCATTAAGGAATCTACCCCAACCTGCCCCCCAGGCCGCTTGAGTACAGAGCCACCACAAGGAAAGCTTAGACCATATGACTTTTTATCCCTTTTATCAGGATTGAGCCATAAATTAAGACCCTCCGATAATATTCGCCGTTGCAGGGCCTTGTCACGAGTAGAAACCATAACATAAAGGTTAAGGCTGTCATTGTATACACCCAAAGCCGCCTTCATATCCTTAATAAAAACTCTAACCCCTTCCCATTCTTTATCATTGCCGTCTATGGTAACAGGCCCCTTAACCCAGGTACTATTAAGCTCTGGTGCTTTACAGCCGGCAAAGATAAACAGACACGCAAAAATTAAGGTTTTAGAATAAAATATTTGAGAGATTGATTGTTTCATAAATTACAATTTATAAAAAAAGCCCCTTTCGGGGCCTGGGGATAATTCTTGTGCGATTGCCTCACATTTAAGACCACCCCGCGAGCAAGTACTGCCAGCAGGGTGGTGGTGGGTAATGAAACATTTATTATCTGCCTTACATGTGCCGTCCGCCCATACGCCCCATCCCTTTACCATTGCCCCGACCTTTGCCAGGGCCTTTCCTTATGCAATTAC
>CAZRWX010000334.1:0-2705 GCA_964603925.1 uncultured Bifidobacteriales bacterium
AAATGACATTGGGGGGAACATATTCGAAGGCAAGAGCAAAGGACGATGCCTAAAATAATGCACCGTAAGGTGCCATTATGTAAATTCATAATCCATAATTCATAATTCATAATTACTTTGACTTTCCATCTCAAACTCTTCCGTCCCTTAGATTCAGCCATAACAGCGGGTCTCCTTATTTTGGGTATCTGGCTCAGTGCGGGTATATCGGGGCAAAAGGGCAGCCGGGCGGTGGTTTATATACATGGACGCAAGGTGGCCTGGTATAATCTGCAGGGGGATGTCCGTGATATCCCCATTAAGCTGAAGGCTGGCAGCGCTGTCCTCCATTTGGAACCAGGTGAGGTACGGATCAAGGCTTCCACCTGCCCCCGCAAACTATGTGTAAAAAGCGGTGCCATATCTCATACACACCAAAGGCTGGTGTGCGTGCCCTATGGTTTGCTGGTAAAAATTGAAGGTGAACAAAAAGCAAATGTACCAGAGTCCGGGCAGTTGGACGCTATTGCCCATTAGGTATTTATGATAAAGCCCTCTCAATTTAATACAGCAGATACCCCCGGTAAAAGCGCTGTGCTCACGCCTGATATTTTTGCCCTTTGTCTTCTATTGGCAGCTGGTCTGCAGATTACAGACACCCTCCTGCCGCGCATCCCCATATTCCCCTGGCTGCGGCTGGGGCTCTCCCACATAGTAATGGTGCCCTTTTTGCTTCGTTTTGGTCCCCTGCCGGCGGTTGCCCTTTTTCTTTGCCGTAATCTGGCGGCCTCCATATACGGCGCCCAGCCTGTTACATCGTTTATTATCAGTTCCCTTTCCGGAGCTATAAGCCTGTCCCTGTGCGGTGGGGGGCTTCGTTATCTCTACCTCCGGGGTGCTCTGGGGTTATGGGGTTTGTCAACGCTCCTGGCTGCATGTTTTAATGTGCTGCAACTCTCTGTAGTAAACGCCGCCCTTATCCAGCATTCGGGTTTCTTTTTTCAGCTGGGTCCTATTATAATCTGGTCGGTTATATCCGGGGGCCTGGTGGCTGTTATAGTAAACAAAGCCGGGGATGAACTCTCACAACTCTTTGAGCCCATAAAGCTCCCATCTCCAGAATCTGGACCGGGCCAGCCAGATAACACACTGCCTTTCCTACTGGGCCTTGGTATAATGGCCTTTATATTCGTTAGTAAAAATTTATATGTATATGCCCTGTGTCTTCCTGTCCTTATAGCTCTTACACGTTTAAAGGGTCTTAAACTGCTGGCAATGGCCTGGCCCTTTTACCTGTATCTGGCCTGGTTTTACCTGTTCGAGGGTGAGGGTGCCTATCTGCCTGGGGGCATTATTACCAGGGAGGGAGCTCTAACCTTCAGTATGTACGCCCTGCGCCTTGCCTGCCTCATGCTGCTGGGAGTCTGGCTTGCGGACCGTATCCCTGTAACCTGGCTCAAAGGGCGAAAGTCCCTTTACCTTCAGGGGTTCACCCATGCTGTGGCCGTAATGCCCGAGCTCTTTAACCTAAGTATGAGGCATGGCCGGGGGTTTTTATGGGCACTGTTCAGGGGCCGGTGGCAGGGGCTGCTTAAACCTCTGCTGAGTGAAATAAAAATTAAGCTAACCGGCTGTTTGTGAACCGTCCAGTATGTTTTTTTATGTTATTGTGAACATGTCACTGTCTGGTTCGGCTCCGCTCACCATGACAGTGACTTCGGCTCCGCTCACCATGACAGTGACTTCGGCCCTGTCACCCTGACAGTGACTTCGGCCCTGTCACCCTGAGCGGAGTCGAAGGGGGGCAACGGCGATAGAATTAGATACTACCGGAAGCAGGCCTGACTTGAGTTATAATAACGCTCTCAAACTTATTGAATTCCTCTTTTTTATAATGCAGGAAAATAATTTCGGTGCATACGCCTTTGAGGATATTGACAATCAGACGGTTGTCCTTATGAATTAAGCTTAAGCCCCTGCCGTTAACGTCCCATAAACCCGGGGGGGTTTCCTCATCCTTAATACGCGATTGCCGTCTCAGCTTTTTAAGCAGGCGGTCCAGGCTGAGACTGCCCGAAGAATCCATAACACTGAACCCGTATTTCTCATTGTCGGCCACCATCATCACCCGACCTGAGGAAGATGATTTTAGCCCCTTAAAATCGTATATAGTAAACTCGTCCTTATCTCTTTCCTCCTCTGTAATACCATGAAAAGCATAATACAGAGTATTAATAAGAAGCTCATAGAGATAGGTTTTAACACGCCCCTGATGCTTACGGTCTACATATTTAATAAACTTACCCTGGCAGCGATCCAGAAGCTCTTCGGTGTTGGGTAGGGTTTCAAAAGTAATGGAATGTGGACCTTCCGAGAAACCGTCGGGAAAGTAAGGGCCAAACCCGAACAGGTTACCTGTCATAAGCCGTATGGCCAGGGCGCGGACTACAAAAAAATCGAACTTGTTTTTTTTGAGGATATTGCCAATTTTGTAGGACTGAGCAATACTGAAGTAATTCAGTTTGTTATCAGCCAGCAACACCCACTGCAGCAGGGGGTGGCGGATTTGCAGCTCCTTTATAATGTTAGCCTCCCTGGCCTCGCTTTTATAGCTAAGCTCATAAAACAGGATGCCTTTTTTAACCCTGGGCAAAAAACTACGCCAGTCTTTTTTATGCTGATAATATAAGCGGGAGTTAAGATCATAACCCTCCTGATTCTTAAGC
>CAZRWX010000335.1:0-2641 GCA_964603925.1 uncultured Bifidobacteriales bacterium
ACATTACGGCAGCTCACCAGGTGTATCCTGGGGAAGGGCGGGTCACGGGTAATATCCTGAGTAGCGAATACGCACATCTCGCGGATATGCTTGGTTACCTTGTAACCATCCTGGACCTTATCAAAATAGCTACCCAGCCTGGTTTTGGATAAGCGTTTGCTGATTTTTTCTGGATATAGGCCACTGCGAGCCTTTTCAATATGAGCGGGAACCAGATCTGTGCCAAAAAGCTGGACTGGTATATTTAACTTACCCTTTTGTAAAAACTCATGAATAGCGATGGCAAGGGAGTACACCTCCTCGCCTGTGGAACAGCCGGGCACCCATACTCTTATGGGCTTACGGGCAGAACGGCCTTTTACCAAATTTGGGAAAACGCTTTTTTTAAGCATTTCAAAAGTTTTGGGATCGCGGAAAAATTCGGTGAAAAAAAGCAAAAGGTCATCATAGAGCATATCGACTTCTTTTTTGTTTGTTTTAAGATAACGGCCGTAAGCCTCAAAACTGCCCTTATGGCACAGCCCCATACGCCTGGCAAGCCGGCGCATTACGGTAGTCTGCCTGTAGTGGGAGAAATCTACCCGGAAAGTATTTAAAAGGAGATTGAGAATACCTTTTAAGGCATTTTGCTCCCGTGCGGAATTAGCAGCCGGAGCAGACTTTGAACTAAGGGCCTTGGGGGCTGTTTTGCCAATTGGGTTGCCTGAAACGGAAGGGCTTTGCTTTTTAGCCGCCGCTTTGCCGGCGGCGCTCTTTTTTAATCCCATTAAAAACTCCTTACGGTTGACTGATGAAATTAAACTAGAAAAATCCCTGTCAGCAGGATACAAAATTAAAGGCAAATTAATTTCAACAATCTTCACTCCATAAATGTAATCGGCAATTATTTTACCAGGCAACAGGCAACGCTCACAGCTATACAAACATAAGCGCCATCATCCAGACCCGGCACCTGACCCTTTTGCAGGTGTTTGTTCCCAGCTTCAATTGTTATAACGCCCCCTGCGGGCATGGACTGCCTGGCATTTAGAAGCGGATTAATAAATACCTGCTTTATTTTTCATAATCTACATTTTCAATTGCCGCCAGCAGGGCGTTTGTAGCAAAAGGTTTATGCAGCATTCGCACACCCAGAGGCTGGCAGTCTCTCATGACAGTGTCCATCTCTGTGGGCATGCCTACGCCGCTAATCAATACTTTGATAATATCAGCATAATAACTGCCATAAAGCCCGCGCAGTTTTTTAAAGAAATCCAGACCCAGCATACCCGGCATATAGAAGTCACATACAACACAATGAGGCATACAATTACGGTTTTTCAGGTCTTTAAATATGGCCAGAGCCTCCATGGCGCCGGCGGCCTCGAATAAATTACCCGGGCTGTAAGACTCGAACCGCAGTACCCGCATAATGGTAGCCCGCAATGGGGCTTCATCATCAACTATCAGTACAATAGTGTCTGCTTTTACGCGGCCTTCGGTTTGTTTTATCATTATATTCCCCCTACTGCAAGGGGTACATAAACTGTAAAAACGGTACCCTCACCAACCTTGCTGCTAACCTCAATACGGCCCCCGTGCTCCCTTACTGTCTCATAAGAGGTAAGCAGACCCAGACCCGTGCCCTCATCGGGGTTTTTGGTGCTGAAGATTTCCCTGCCGATTCGTGAGAGTACATCTGGAGGCATGCCCTGCCCGTTATCACCTACCTCAACGGCCGCATAGATTTTACCCTCCTCAACCACCTGCCGTATTTTAAGGATTATGTCCCCGTTTCCTTTAATTGACTGGGCCGCATTTACCAGCAAGTTCATAAAAAGATACGCCATGTCAACTTCTATACCCAGTACACGGACAGGAAGCGTAACCTCATATTGGGGCTTTATGGCAGCGGCGACACTTTTCCATTTACTGCGGGTAACAACTATGGCTGTATCCAGGGTTTCGGACAAATCAAAAACCCGTTTGACTTTATGCCCGGAGGCACGCCGGAACTTATCGGTGGTATGCTTAATGCGTTCACACCCCTCCAGTGCATCATTAATAATTGGAGACACTTCTTCCAGAAAACAACGCTGTTTTTCGCTAAGCGCCTCTGAATGAAGATGAATCAAAATATCCGGTAAATGCTTATTTAATATAGACAGGTTACCCTGCACCCAGGTAAGGGGGTTATTTATATCGTGGGCTATACCCCCGGCCAGTTTGCCCAGCATATTAACGGGCTCCTGCAACCTGAGTATATTTTCCAAATCTACAGCATGCTGTTTTACTTCTTCTTCCATATTTTTACGATCTGTTATATCCAGGGCATAAGCATTTACATAGTCACCTTCTTTTACAGGCGCCAGGGAAAACTCATATACAACACCTTTAAATTTTTCTTCATGCCTTATGCTGTCGCCTTTTCCAGGACTGCAGTAACCAGTTGTCTCCAGTGTAAAGGCACCATCCTCCCCAGAGCAATAATCCACTGAGATAGAACACCTTCTCCCGGTATATTACTGTAAAGCACCCTGCCATCCCGGGCAATTCGCAAAATGGGATTAGGGTTCTCAGAGGGGAAACGCGCCAGATCTCGTATTACAATTTCAGCTTTTTTTCGCTCTTCAACTTCCCGCTGTAGATTTTCATTGGCTTT
>CAZRWX010000336.1:0-2641 GCA_964603925.1 uncultured Bifidobacteriales bacterium
CAAGGCTTAAACTACGTAGATTATATCCGAATCTTTAAATGATACAAGGTACTAGTAGTATTCATGCTTCATAAAAATACCCGCATGTTTAAATATGGCCATAAGGCCCTCAAGAGAATGTTCAGTGTATTTAAGTACCTCGATACTAAATACCAGATAAAAAGCCATACCACAGGCTATTTTATAACCGCAGTCAAATAACCTTCACTGGTTTCTGTAAATTTATGATATCAATATAACATGAATGGAGTTATTAGAACGAATCAGCCTTAGGCGGATACGTTCTAATAAACCGATGGAGCGTGTCTGATTAGCGTTGGAAACGCGCATCAGCTCTCACATTTGTGAAAATGCTCCTGCCTTCGTGGGTTCCCCACTACGTCAAGGCAGGCATCGGGCATTAAACGGACGTAATTGGAGGTATGGATATTAGCCTCTGAGGTTCTTGCAGTCAGTAGATATTCAGGATAAATAATCCAACCCTTAGCGGGAGAGTGGCCCTATACTGGGGGTTTATTAATGTTCAACTTCCGTTTACTCTTTCGGTATTCCAGCGGAGTTTGACCGGTGCGTTTTTTAAATAACCTGTGAAAGTAACCAATATTCTCAAAGTCCAGGTCTCTGGCAATATCCTGAACACTGCGGGTAGTGGTAATGATATGCTTTTGGGCCAGCTCCAGGCGGCGTTTGAGTATGTATTCATTGGGAGACAACCTTGTCCAGACTTTGAAATTGTTATAAAATTGTGAGCGTTTCATGCCGGCCACCCTGAGAAGGTCGCTGAAATCTACACTGGTGCCGCCTTGAGCGTGTATAAAGTTTAAGGCCTTGAGAATACCCCTGGAGGGCCGTGAGGCTGAAGGGTAATGATGGGATATACCTATAAGAATGTTTGTTAGTATCCCAAACATATGTATCTGATTTTCCGGAGTTTTATTTAAAGGCTCCAGAGAGGCCATGGCTCCGGCAATGACCCTGGCGCCGGGGGCGTTGTAGTTTATGTAGGGCTTATGCAGGCCTGGCTGCAGATAAAAAGGGGATAAAAGCTGAGATTCAAAGGGACTGCCCTGAAAAATCGCCGGGTTAAATAAAACAATTAACAGCTCATTTATTGATTTAGCCGCTGATGAACCGGATTGATGGTAATGAAAATGGGGCTCGGATGGCCGTGAGATAAAAATGTCCCCCCTTCGCATGGGGTAACGGGTATTCTCATAAACCGCCACAGCTCTACCCTGGATAAGAAGATTTAGCTCCAAAAGGTAATGAATATGGAGCAAACCCTTTTCCTAAGCATCAAGATTATGTCGCCAAACCATTATCTAAGGGGAAGCCGGAGAAAGACGCAAATCTTCGTTTTTTATGTTGTAGGTCTGGGTTTTCATTGTTAATGCCTTAATAGATAAAAGATACATTTCTTATAAGGCCAGTTCATGAACAGGCCTTACAGTCCCCCCTTAACTTACTCCTGGCTATTCCGTTACCCGGTGGTCCGATAGTGCCTGTATGATTTAAAAACCTGTCTCCCCAGAACTGGTTTTTGTTTTCTGGCTTTACAATGATGTCTTTAGCCAGGAAGTGCAGTACTTTATAACCCATGGAATGAACGCCAAGATCAACGCTGGAAATGTTGTACGGTTTTATTATCTGGGAGTTATCAAAAGATACCATGGATATGTCTGCTGGCAGATTCATGCCCATCTCCATAAACCAATAGAAACAGCGTATAGCAGTTGAATCCTGAAGGGCTACAATGGCTGTATTGGAAGAATCTTTTAAAATTGGGGCCAGCAGAGCGGTGTCCTCAATAAGGTTTCGTTCAATCCTGTCAAGGTCCTCAAATGACCGCGCCCCCGGCTTATCCTTAAATTTAAGGAGCCTTTTAACCATGTTTGTGCCCTTTTTGTATAACGTTTCTACTATTATCTGGTTCTCTTTGTCATTATTTTTCCAAAAACTTTCATCTGGACAATAGAATCTGATTTTTGGGGGGGCTGTATTATCCATCTTACCATATGCAAATGCATACTTGATAAACCATTCACACCTGATACGTGCCCAACCTTCGTACTCTGGTTCCTGTTTGCTTTTTACATACACGAGTGCGATATTTCTATGGCCATTTTGTATTAAGGTGTCCAGGGCAGTGGCTACGGCTCCCTTTTTTTCCAGAGAACCCCAGTCGCCAAAATTACATAAATACAAATTGGGTAATTCTTCATACCATTGTTTGTGATATTGGATATCACCGGTAAAACGAAATACTGGTTTACCCAGACCGCAAAGGAAATGGAACCATTCAAAAGTATTTTCAGAAAACCGACAATTGAATACAATGGTACCAAGGTACCGCTCACCCAGACCCAGGGCTTTATAACGTATTTCGTCTTTGCCGCAGGTAAATAATTTATAGTTACCCAGGCTCTCTGTGTAAATTGGTTCAAGTTTAATACCCAGCCTGTCGGCCTCCTGATTTACCACCCAGCAAAACCCGCCTAGCCAGGTCTCAATCAGATAATCATACCAGGTTCTGTCGTTTCTCAGTAATACAAATATAACTGGAGGGTCCATAGGCAGCTTGTGGGCCTTATGCGGTTTGATGCCCACAATCCAATTTTTGCCAGATTTATGTATAAGGTGC
>CAZRWX010000337.1:0-2621 GCA_964603925.1 uncultured Bifidobacteriales bacterium
AGTTTGATAATTTCATATTCTGTCATAATGAGTCCATCCTGTACCAGGGGTGGGGGATTTCGCTCCTGTACCTGATAAGAATGGCGCTTAACCCTATAGGCACCATAGGGCTAAGAAGAGCACATAGCAATGCCGCCCTGAATTCGATATACAGGGGGCTTTCTAAAAATAAAAAGTTAGGTAAGCTTAATTTAACTTGACACGTATTAATATTCTTGGTAACCTTAAGGTGAAGATAGGCAAGGCTAATAATATAAATCACAGCAAACTAATTCAGATATGGCAAATATTAATGGAAAACCCGAGTTATAAAATACGCCAATCAATAAAATCCATCATTACAGCGTTTTCAGCTGTATTTATCTGTTCAAACGCATTCTCCTCAGACATCAAGCTCAAATCCGAAGCTGCTATTATGGTTTTTTATGGCCCGCAATCAGAGCTCATTTTTAAGAAAATGCCTTTGCCTCCTGCAATTAAGTCTGAAATACAGAATAAAGTGAAACAGTCGTTTTTTAAAGAGGACGTATATTCATGGAAAGTGAAGATGGGTGATACGGTGGCTGGCTATGTATTACTGGATAATGTACTAGGGAAGGCTATGCCCATTACATTTATGGTAATGTTCGATACCGGGGGTAAGATCCTTAACACCCAAATCGTCAAATACAGAGAATCCATCGGCGGTGAAGTGGCCAGCAGAGGGTGGGCGCGGCAATTTGTAGGCAAAACATGTGATTGTGGCTTTGTAGTGGGCACGGATGTTGACGGTATTTCGGGCGCTACAATTTCTGTGTCTGCCATAACTCGGGGTATACAAAAGTTGGCCTGCCTTCTCAGTAAAATAAAAGGCAATTTGTAATGTATCAACTTTACAAGTTTGATAAAAATATAAAGCGGCTATTGTTGGCTTTTACCTTAACCTGCACCATGGGTGTGAGTACGGGTATATATTACCTGTATCATACCACCAGCATGACGCCGGGCGGTACCATTAACAGGTTTAACGGGTCCAACCCGCCAGCCGTAAACGATGATTTTGATATTCCCACGCATTATCCCAAACCTGTAGGCGAAATGCTTCTGACCACTCACAACCACATACTGGCTTTCTCTTTTATTTTTTTACCCCTCGGGCTTATTTTTTTAGGTAGCACATTAATTACCAGCTTTTGGAAAAGTGCCATCGCAGTTGAACCTTTTTTATCGGTAATTATCACATTTAGTTCTCTGTGGGCAGTAAGGTTTATTCACCCCGGTTTTGTATATCTCACGGTACTTTCGGCCACTTTTATGTACTCTGCATTTTATGTAATGGCAGGTGCTATTACTCTGGAACTTCTTTTTAAAACCAACCATCAACAATGATAGGCGATTATGTCAAACATTAAAATCCTGTTACTGGCCGCCCTTGCCGCCGTGTCCCTTTGCGCTGCAGCGGACGAATTCTTTGAACCAAAATCCACTCTGGGTGGGTATGGTGAATTACACTATAATTATGTTAAAAAAGAGGGCGCCAGTGAGGGTAAAAAAACCCTGGATTTTCACAGATTTGTTCTTTTCTATTCCCACGCCTGGACAGAAAATTGGTCCTTTAAATCTGAAGTTGAGCTGGAACATAATTTTGTAGAGAGTGGCTCAGCGGTTAAAGATGCTGCCGGTAATGTAACGGATATAGCAGGTAAGGGTGAGCTGGAGCTGGAACAAGCTTATATAAACTACCACCACCTGCCCTACTTTGGGGTAAAAGTCGGTGTGATTTTACCCTCAGTGGGCCTAATCAATGAATACCATGAACCACCACTATTTTTGAGCGTAGAAAGGCCCGATTATGCCAAAGCTATTATACCCACCACCTGGTTTGGCAATGGCCTTAGCCTTTACGGGCAGGCGGCGGGCTTTAATTACGCGCTTAGGGTAATGGAGGGCCTGGACGGCAGCGCTATAAGCAATAAAGGCATAAGGAGCGGGCGGCAAAAGGGTTTTCAAGCCAACGCCGATCAACTTTTATACAATGCCAGCTTTAGTTATTTTGGGTACAAGCACTTACTGGCAGGCGGCTCCTATACTTATAATTATGCCACTGTGGATGCTAACAGCAACATAGGTGTAAATCTTATTGAGGTCCATGCAAAATACAATGCCCATGACATAATTGCTGTTTTTGAAATTGCTAATATTCTCTATGATGCTTCAAATCTGGAAAGCTCATTTGGGTACTATCTGGACCTGGGTTATAATATTGGCACCCTGGCCGGGCTCAAGGCTAAAATTATTCCCTGGGTAAGGTGGTCTGACTATAATACAGCCTCAAAGACTAAAATTGGGGGAGATGAGGAAAAGGCTAATCATAATACCCAATGGAATATTGGTTTGGCACTTATACCAATCGATCAAGTTGTTTTTAAAATTGACTTTGGTATCAGTACTAATGAACTTTCCGACAAAGGCACAAGTCTGCTAAATCTGGGTGCAGGCTACATGTTTTAACAAGTATGTTTACAGCCCCCCCTGGATCGAGCAATTTATATATAATGCCCGATCCAAGGGGTGGCGATGCAGCCATAGCGGTGGCCCGGCAAACGTTAGGTTGAAAAAGCTGTCTGATCTGGTTATTTGTG
>CAZRWX010000338.1:0-2597 GCA_964603925.1 uncultured Bifidobacteriales bacterium
AGACCTCCTGAAACCTGAAAAAGGGGCCATTTACTTTTCCCAGAGGTCAGGATGTCTGAAGGTATTACAGAAGTTCCAGCCTGGTAGCACAAATGATTAAGCCTTAATGGCAAAGTAGCCTATATTCATAACATCATTGGGATGATTACCAACTCCCCTGTATCTTTTTAAAGGAGCTGACCTTACTGAATCTTAACCACTTCTGGATACATAGAAGTAATACAGTATGTACTAGGAGCCTGTCGGAGAAAGGCTCCTAGAGGGCTTGGCCAAGCATGCCCGACACCCTACCTGAAAATTGTGATGATGGCGATAGAAAGGCTGGCAAAGCTAAGCAGTACCGGGGTATAAATAATAAACTTTTTCTGCATATTTTCGCTTACCATAATCATATCCCCGGGACTAATGTCAGTACTGTGTATAGGCACTTTAACCTTGTCACCATTAGCACGAACAACCTTAATCCTCCGGGTAATCTTACTTTCTGAACTGAGGCCTGTCTGAGATATATATTGCAGGATAGTTTTACTGGAATGATAAGGTGTAAACCCGGGTGCTCTAACAGCACCGCCTACATAAACCAAACTTTTATTAAGAGATACCTCTATTTTAGCTCCTGGGCCCGGCTTATAGGAGGCACTTTGTCGGTAAGATATGATTTCAGGCTCCCGGCCCTGCTCCTGAATAATCAATTGAGCGATAAAGGGTACATTTAAAAACAGGAAAAACTTAGAAATAATTTCCTGAGCGGATTCGCCGGGGGTAAGCTGAACATCACGAAGGAGATCATCACTCTGAACACTGACCACTGGCTTGCCATAATCCAGAAATGGTACATGAATCCTGGCACCCTGCTCCATTAAAGGGTTGGATTCAAGGTCGCCGTCGATAAAAAAATTCTTAATGTTAACCCAGCGCTCCTGCCCGTAGCGAGAAATAATTTTGATATCCCCCTGCTGAGCGCTTTGAGAAAACCAGCCCGCAACAGTTAGAAGATGCACTAGGCGATAGGTGCCTTGGATACTATAAATACCCGGAGTTTTAACAGCGCCAGTCACCGTGACCAGGATATGTTTGGGGCGACTTAAGTTTACATAACACTGGCTCTTAATATTAGCCTTTTGCACCATCTGCAGAATACGAGCCTTAGCCTCTTTTAATATAAGCCCCTCCACACTAACCGGACCCAGGTTACGGATAATAATGTTACCCTCAGCGTTTACCTGCTTGTCCATGACCACGCTCTCCACAAAAATCTGGAAAACGTCACCTGGACCCACTATATATGTGGTATCATTAATGACCCCGTCAGAAATATAAGGCGCATGCTCCAAAGGAGACTGTTGAGTATACTCTGAAGGCTGGCTGCCACCCATGAGAGATTGGTAATCCAAGGCAAAAATACCTGAAGAAGCCAAAGCAACCGCAAGAAGGGTGCTTATTGCTGTTTGGAGGTATTTTAGGGGAATAAATGCCATATATTGTATTGAACCAGTGTAATTATGAAGTAAATTACAAAAAATCAGGGTTTTTCACTACTTTACCTCCCCGATTTCAAAAGCTTCTATAACCTGCCAATAATAACATATTGGGCCGTTTGCCTGCCCGGACCATGACGGCCATTAAGCATCAGAAAATATACATGACACCATAAAATTACACAATACAGGCCGTTATAAGTTTATCACCTCAACAGCTCCAAAACCTCTCGGGCTTTTTCTTTTTCACCTTTATTCCACCAGGCGGAGCTTACGTTTTCTATGCCGTAGCGCCCCCGGGAGTTGCCCAGAGCTAAAGCTTTAACATACTCCTCCTGCGCCCTGTCCAAGCGCTCCTGAGCAAAAAAGATGCTGCCGCGCTCCAGGTTTATGCGGGCATCATGTATACCCGAACGTTGGGCTCCCTCCAGACAAAGAAGGGCCAGGAAGTCAGAATCTGTCTCCCGGTAAATGCGCGCAATACGCAGATACATCTCTACATCTCGGGGTTTAAGTAAAAGGCCCTCCTCATAGGCACGCACCGCTTTTTTATACTGCCCCGATTGCTCAAAAAGGTAACCCAGATAAAAATAAACACTGGCGGTGACCTTAGGAGAAAGAAGAATGGCATCCTCCATAACACCCTGGGCGGCTTCATAGTCCCGGATTTGAGCATGACACTCCGCCAGAGCGAAATAAACGTCTATCTGGTCAGGGTCCAGCTTAAGGGCCGCATCAAAGCTGCGCATAGCCTCAGTAGTGCCGCCGGCCTTGAGTGCGCACTCCCCACGCCACTTCCAGGCGTATACATTATCAGGCTCCAGCTCCACCACCCGCCGGTAGCATACCATGGCGTCCCCAACCGCGTTCATGGAGAAGTAGATGTCCCCCAGTATAAGCCAGGGCCGTGTAAACTGCGGTGCGGCCTCTACACTGCGGCGGTAACACACTATGGCCCGGGGGTAGTTCTTTTTCTGCGCATAGCAGTTGCCCAGGTTAAACCAGGCAAAAGGCAGGTTTTGATTATTATTAACAGCCTCCCGGTACATACCTGCTGCCTCTTCGAAATCCTCATTTTGATAAAACTTGTTGCCCTCCAGCACATAGTCTTTGATTTGC
>CAZRWX010000339.1:0-2539 GCA_964603925.1 uncultured Bifidobacteriales bacterium
ACAACGTGCGGAGGCGAACCGCAAAACAAAAGCGGCTATTAAGCCGCTTTTCGAAACGTTACCCCCGAGATGATTCGAACATCCGACCCACGGTTTAGGAAACCGTTGCTCTATCCGACTGAGCTACGGGGGCATGGGGCGGTAATATAGAAAACGCGGGGTTTTTGGCAAAACCAAGGCCTTTTTGAACCTGTTGAGTTTTCTCTGTCATGGTGATATCTGTATCGTCTTTTGGGCAATGTTTTGAGAACCATCTGCAATAGCGGTAAGAATGACATTAAAAATACCCGCGTTATTATATATGTGGGTGGGTGACTTGGTTGTTAAACTAATGTTGTCCTCCAAAGACGAAAATCTGCGTAATGAGGGCAATCGTCTTTTAAGTTTATTAAAGGCAGCAGCCTCAAATAACAGCCAGCCCCTGGTTTCGGGCAAGTAGTCTCCACCTTAATATCATCAATACTTCAAGACCCTTACCAGGATCTCTGTTTATTTTCACATATAGCCATAACGCCTGCGGGCTATGTAAATTTGTTCTACTCAACATTAGGGCTGGTTTATGGAGAATTACGAATCTAGAATCAAACAATTACGGCAGCAGCTGAACAATGCCAATACTCAATATTACAGGCATGGGCACTCCCCCATGTCAGACCAGGAGTATGATCAGTTATATAAGGAGCTTGAGAGCCTGGAGACACAATACCCGCACCTGGATAACGCAGACTCCCCCACCAGGCGTGTGGGTAACGACTTGTCTTCGGGTTTTCCTAAAACGGCTCATGGGGACCCCATGCTCAGTATTGGCAATACTTACAGTGAGGAGGATGTGCGGGACTTTGACAGGCAGGTAAAAGAGCGGGTGCCTGCAGAAGATCTTGAGTATGTTGTAGAATTAAAAATTGATGGAGCCGCTCTCAGTCTGGTGTATGAAGATGGTGTACTGTTGCGGGCTGTTACACGGGGTAATGGCATACAGGGCGATAATATCAGCCAAAATGCCCGTGCCATTGAGTGTATACCTGTCTGTCTGCCCGGGGCTGTAAAAGGCCGGTTTGAGGTACGCGGTGAGGTATACATGACACGTTCCCATTTTAAGGACCTCTACAACTACATGCTTAATACTCAGGGCCGGGAGCTACAGAACCCCCGGAACACAGCCGCTGGTGCTCTCAAACTTAAAGACCCCAGGGAAACTGCACGCCGAAGGCTGGATTTTTTCGCATATTCGCTTCTGGGCTCAGCGGCTCAGGTTACCCATTGGCAAAGCCTGGAGTGGTTGAGTAAAGCGGGTTTCCCCGTTAATGAGCATCGCATAAAGGCCCGTACTATTAGTGATATTATGAGTTTTTGTTCCAAGTGGGAGCATAAACGCGACACGCTGCCATACGATATAGATGGTATGGTTATTAAAGTCAACTCCATCGCGCATCAGAATGTCATCGGCTACACCGCCAAAAGCCCCAAGTGGGTTATGGCATACAAGTTTAAGGCCCAGACAGCCGAATCTATTCTTCAAAGTGTGAGCTTTCAAGTGGGACGTACCGGCACTGTTACGCCGGTAGCCAATCTTAAACCCGTTCAACTGGCCGGTACGGAGGTTAAAAGAGCCACCCTGCACAACTTCGATGAAATCAAGCGGTTAAAGGTTATGATCGGAGATTATGTATATGTAGAAAAGGGCGGGGAAATCATTCCCAAAATTACCGGAGTTAACCAGGCTAAACGGCCTGCGGAGGCCCAGCCCATTAACACCCCCGACCGTTGTCCTCAATGCGGTTCACATCTTACCCGTGCGGAGGAGGAAGTGGCGCTTAAATGCGAGAACATGCAGTGCCCGGCCCAAATACAAAGAGGTATCCAGCATTTTGTTGCACGTGATGCCATGAACATTGAGAATGTGGGTCCCGCTCTTATTCAGCAGTTATTGTCTCAGGGGCTCATAAAAACCGTAGCCGACCTGTACTCTCTTAAATTGCGGGATCTTGAAGGTCTTGAACGTATGGCCCAAAAAAGTGGACAGAATGTGTTAGAAAGCCTGGAAAAGAGTAAAAAACAAAGTGTGGAAAAACTTATCCATGGTCTGGGTATACCCTTTATTGGTAAAAGCGCCGCCCGTACCCTGGCCCGGGCTTTTAAAAACCTGGACAATATCGCCGGGGCCCAGGTGGAAGATCTGGAATCAATAAACGAAATAGGCCGGCGAATGGCCGAAAGTGTCTATGATTTCATGAGAACCCCCCGCAGCATTGCAATAATTAACTCCCTGCGTGAGAAGGGCATTAATTTCGCATATACTCAACAATCTAATGAAGCAGCCGCCATCTCTGGTAAGACATTTGTACTAACAGGCACACTCCCGAACATGTCTCGGGAGGAGGCAAGAGCCAAAATCGAAGCCGCAGGGGGCAAGGTATCATCCTCCGTCAGCAAAAAAACCGGGTTTGTGCTGGCGGGCGAAGCTGCCGGCAGTAAACTGGAGAAAGCCCGTAAATTAGGAATAGAGATTATTTCAGAAGAACGCCTGCTGGAATTATTA
>CAZRWX010000340.1:0-2531 GCA_964603925.1 uncultured Bifidobacteriales bacterium
CGCTTAATTACCAGACCGTCGCCTTTGTCTTCGAGCTCCTGCCGGGTTACGTAAAAGGCCTTGAGATAGATTTTGAATTTGTAGCTGTTTAAAAGCGAGGGGTTAACATAGCACCCGCTGCTCGCGGCCCCGCGGCCCCCGGCCCCAATACCCGCTGTGTGACAATGCATATCTATGATGGGGCTGCCTCCTACGTTAGCGTTGGATGTGATGATAAAATTTAAGCATAAAATAAATATTATGGCTGACCAGCTAACGGATACTGAACGAAGCTCCGGCTTTCGTTCCAGTACCTTGTTAGAACAGTCCCCTATTGCGGGACCTGTTCTAATAATGGAATAGTGTCTTGATGCGTGGAAAGGAGCTCTCACATCTTCCTCCGGATTTTTATAAAACCACTTATCATTTTAATACACAGTATAAAATTAAAAAACCATAGTACATGATTAATAGTACCTGGCAGCAGGTAAAATTCAATTATAAGCCAGGTATAAATAAAAAAACGCGGTCGTAAAAGCCAACTGTATGGTATAGAGAGTGCGTTACGCACCATGGAAAAACCTATAATAACGGCGTAGGAAAAAAAGTACACAGTGCCCGGTATTATGTTAACCACACCTGCATGTATAAGCGTAATGGTGGTGGCTGTTATTATAAGCTGGTCACTCATGGTGTCGGAAAATGAGCCCCGGCTGGAGGCTTTGCCCGTTCTTCTGGCCAGAGGGCCGTCAAGTCCGTCTAATAACACGTGTAAAAAGAGCATACAAAGGGCGAGGGGCTTGTATACATATAGCAGGGGGCAGGAGGTTAGGCCGATAACCGTTGAAAGGATTGTCAGCTGGTTGGCGGTAATACCTAATCCCATGAGGAATGTTAAGACTGGTTCTAACAATTTGGCACGGATTCTTTGCCCCCATCTCATAAAGCCCCTGTCGCCAGCCGAATAACAGTCTACCTTAATATTCTTCTTACTCATAATTAAACTCCTGATTATTTATAGTCATTTGCATGATTTTGTGGCTGAGCCCCCTTGTCATAGTGCCGGAATTGCAAAAGGAAATATTGTTGTACAGATAATTTTCAAAAGCACAGTGAGTGTGGCCGTAGCATATTCTTCTTACGCCCTTTATCACTTCTGGTTTCAGGTAGCTCAATAGCCTGTTGGCCTGAGTATGCCTGGGTCTCAGCCTGCTGAGTACAATATGCAGACCGGCACCAACCACTAAGTCATAGATAAAATTACTCAGGGTGCCGTGCTTTTTACTCTTAATGAACTTTTGCCTGTAAGATTTTAGTTTGTCATTGCCCGGGCCGGAGTCAATTATATCTCCATGGAGAAATACCGTATCACCAAACTTGAAATAGTACTCATGCCAGTGGAAATTTGAGTGTTGGCGTGTCAGCTCTGACAATGAATTGAGGAAGGCCGGATGGCAGTCATGGTTGCCTGGTATAAAGTGCAACTGGCAATGGGGGCTTTGCTTCGCCAGGCTGCCAAGCCACTGGGTGGCCTGAATAATGGTTTCCTCAACGGAGTTAAGGTTTGTCCATCTGAAATCAAAAATATCCCCATTAAAGACGAAAATGTCTGAGGCTGCCATGGCTTTATAAATTTCTTCCCGGTGCCAGTGGAAGGTAGAACGTGAAGAATATTTGTGTAAATCAGATACTGCGCAGACTTGTTTTATAGAAGACTTAATATTTTTAATCATGTTGACTCAATAATCGCAAAGGCTGTGCCAATCATCCCAAAAGGTGATTATTGGTCAATTTAATGGATTATAGGGATAAATTCACCTCAACGCAGAGATATGCAGTATGGTCAGTGCAGGAAAATGCGCATAAAGCGCAGAGAGTGAATGTCCACACTCCGGAACCGTGAGCGGCCGCCGGTTACGGCGGCTAAAATTATACCGGTTATTAAGACACTAAATCATATAGATTACGACTTAATATCTAAACCAGTATTTCAACTAAGGAGTTACCCATGGCTGTTAAAGAGGGAAATAAAGCACCGGATTTTAAATTAACCAATCAGGCCGGCAAGGTTGTCAGTCTTAAAGACCTGGAGGGTAAAAATACCATTATCTATTTCTATCCAAAAGACAATACACCGGGCTGCACGTTGGAGGCTGAGGGGTTCAGGGATTTTGATAACGATCTGAAGAAGGTTAAAACTGTGGTTATTGGAGTCTCCCCCGACAGTGAGGCTTGTCATCAGGGCTTTATCGAGAAGTTCAATTTGCCCTTCCAGTTGTTAGCAGATCCTGAAAAAAAAATGCTTACAGCTTATGACGCCTTTGGTGAAAAGGTCTCCTATGGCAAGAGGACCATCGGCGTTATCCGATCTACTGTTTGGATAGGCCCCGACCTTAAGGTGAAAAAACACTGGAAAAAGGTAGCTAAGGCTGCAGAACATCCCGCTGAGGTACTGGAAGCGCTTAAGGCTGGCTGAGCTCAGCTCTATACTTTGGATGAGTCTCCGTATGAGGCTCCGGCCTGCGCAAGCCTCTTGCTTCGGCCCGGCAGGC
>CAZRWX010000341.1:0-2518 GCA_964603925.1 uncultured Bifidobacteriales bacterium
CCATGGAATAGAGCCCTAAAAAACCCCCAATATACTCAGCCATAAATTTCTGAGTACTATGGAACTTTATATAAGTAGAGTAACGGTTCTCCACCATAGTTTTACCTATGCTCGGCTCACCAGCCACAATGAAAAGAGAGAGATACCTGAAATCTGGTTCTGGAAGAGAATGGATTAAGAAAAATTTCCCGCAATAACTCAATGTTGGTAGAGTCCGCCATAGGCACATTAATCAGTTTGTCAATATCCAGTCTAAGAACTTTTCCAGGTTCTGGCGTCACTCTTCCACATTTTTTGCCAGCTTTTTCCCGGATAGTTTTTAATTACAGGCATGAGAAACTTTTCCAATCCTCCAACTATACTTGAAAGGTCCTCTTTTGCTAATTGTGCCTTCGACTTTTTAAGAAAAGCTTTCCACTGGATTTTTTTTTGCGCATCATCAAAAAAATCTGATGTAAATGCAAATGGGACATCTTCTGGTAATAATGTGTTCCTTCGTTTAAACGTATTTATTATTGCATCTTTCAAAATTACACACTCAAAATCGAATAAACAGGAAAGAAGATATACATCATAAAAATCCTTCATTCGGCTGTTGGCAATTCCCAGTTTCACCATTGCTTCAAATTTCTCAGCAATTACAGTATACTTTGGATAGGCCTTAAGTACAGGGGCTGGACCATTCAATAATGTCGGGTATTGTACAGTTTCCTGTTTAGGTATAACTACGTCTCCAAAACCAATATCAATCTGCAACGGTATGTTTGCACTACCTAAGAGCCCTCTGAGTGTTATGCGTATTCCATCATATTCCTGTCCTTCCCTGATCGATTCAACTTTAAGGGAGCTTTTTTGAAATACAATTCCATCTATGGATTCTGTGTTTAGTTCACAAAGCTCATTGAAAATAGCCTTGAGTCTATTTGCATCCGGATTACCAAAGCCTAACAAATCTGCATCTTTAGTGACTCTGTAATTTTGACCCGTCCAAACCAGAAATAAGCTGGCTCCTTTTAAAACAAATTTTGAAGCAAATTTTGATGTACTTAAACGATATAGCATTCTTTCCATACCATAGCGCATAAGCAAAAGACTCAGGTCTTCTTTATTGGATCTGGCCTTTTCCTTTAGTCGATTAAAAACTGAGGCGGGAACATTTTTTATTTCCTTCAAACTATAGCCTCCAGATAGGGGCGGATGATATTTGAAACTCTGCACACCTTGGAAGCTTTTGCTATTTCATCCATGGTTACTTTATTTTCTCTCCATGATTCTTTTAGTGCTTCTATAGCTACATCCAGACCTATTTTATTGCGGAACTTAAAACAGTCCGCAACAGTTTTAGCGGGACTGTATACTTTAACCGGAATGCCATCAATAATATGCTTCTGGACGCCATGGCTAAAAGCTTTCCCAGAAACAAAGGTAAAGTTTATTGGAGGATAGTCTATTTTTGGCGTCCAACTTGATTTTTCAAGGGTTACCCATACTTCATTTGGAAGCTGGGTTGTCAGGTTATGAAAATGAAGAGCTGATATGAGAGAAATAACGCTTCCTGGGATTTTTTTTGCCACTTCAATCAAAGAATGGTGTTCTGAAATGTTGCTGCCGGGAAGACCATACATACCCCTTCCAATTTTTTCAACTTTACCGCTTCTGAAAAGTCTATAGAGGTATTCTCTTGGAACATCAGCATTTTCAACATCAGAAGGTGTAAAAACTCCCCTCTTTCTTCCAATATTCAGGATGATTTCATTTCTATTTACCTGTTTCATATACTATATATATAAATATATGTAACTAGATAATGCAACTATTTTGTTTAAGTTATTTACTGTATGGCGCGAATAGATTTGCTACTGGAAGATATTTTAGAAGCGATAAATAAAATTACTGGCGCCAAAGACGGCTTTAATACCGCTAACCCACGGCGCAGACTCCTTTGTAGGCCGCCTGGCCAGTATCTTTCAGGGTGCTACAGACACAACTTTTTTTATTATAGCCGTTTATTTTGGTTCTGTAGCCGTACGCAAGACCAGGTATGCCATAACGTGCGGTCTAATTGCGGATCTGGCTGGTATAATAGCCGCAATCTTTATCGCCTATATGTTTTTCCCTGTTAAGTAAACACCCTGGGGATATTCAATCGTACACATAAGGCATGGCTAACTGGCTGATGGGCAAATTGGCGTTTGCCAGTACATACTCTTTATTAAAGGCCTGCTTTAAAAAACGTTTTTCCACCGAGTGGTACCAGTGGACTACTTTGGTATTTACGCCCAACATCTTATTTAATTCCCCATTTGGCTGGGGACAGAACCAGTGAGAGGATACCTCCGGGCCCAGAGGGTAAAAATACTCCTGGGGCAATACACTCATATCCGCGCTGCTGATATTGCCGGTGACCTGCTGCAGCAGGTGGGTGCCAAGCCGAAAGCGCTTAAGACGATCTCCGGGGGGCATCCGAAGAGATGTCTCTCTGCGCCAGACATGCTCCACCCTGGCCCCAAAAGTACCC
>CAZRWX010000342.1:0-2513 GCA_964603925.1 uncultured Bifidobacteriales bacterium
AAGAGTACCCCAACGATAGTAACGCCACACTTGCAGACACTCACCACTCACAACTAAAATGTCACCCCATATATCCATACTATTGCCATTTTTTAATGCTGAGAGGCACCTTGCCGGGGCTGTGGATTCAATATTGGCTAATACTTTTTCGGACTGGCAGTTACTGTTAATAAATAACGGCAGTACCGATGAGAGCCCCCATATAGCTGGCTTATACGCCAGGCAGGATAGCCGCATACAGGTACTTCAGGAGCCTTGCACGGGTATTGTACCGGCCCTTAACCGGGGCTTGGAGTATGCGTCGGCCCCATTTGTAGCACGTATGGACGCTGATGACATATCACTGCCCCAAAGGCTCGAACTCCAATACCGGGAGCTTAGCCAAAAACCGGGTATTTCCATGACGTCCTGTCAGGTTGAACCTCTATTGGAGATCCCAAAAACCGAAGGCATCTGCCGCTATCTTGACTGGGTCAACGGCATACACTCCCACGAGGACCTGGCCCGGGCTCTTACAATAGAAAGCCCCTTCCCCCACCCCTCGGAACCGCCATAACCTCCCCATTTTACCCCTGGAGTCGATCAGCACCGACCAAAATTCCAAATTCTACCTGTGTTATGTAACAGGCTGGGGCGCCCGGCAAGTTATTGACACTATGCTCACAAACAAAGGCAAACAACCCGGCGTAGACTACTTAATGATGTAGTGTTGTAATTCAGCAAAAAGTAAAAAGTACAAAGCAATACTTATCACTTTTCACTTTTTACTCACCACTAAAGCTGCAAGAATACCCCAACGACAGTAATACCCCCCTTGCAGCCACTCATCCCTTTATTTCAGCAAACGCCCTCATGGCGCTAACCAGCGCACTAACGCCCTCCTCAGACATGGCGTTGTAGATAGAGGCGCGAAAGCCGCCCACGGAGCGATGACCTTTGAGGCCTACAAGATTGCGGTTTTTAGTAAAAGAAAGGAACTCACTCATAAGGGAGTCGTCTTTTAATACGAAGGGGACGTTCATCAGGGAGCGGTCTTCCTTGACGGCTGTACCTGTAAAAAGCGGATTGGAGTCTATTTCGTTGTATAAAACGGCTGCTTTACGCTCGTTTATTGTCTGAATAGCCTCTACACCACCTTGAGCTTTAAGCCACTTCATGGTTTGGGCTGCTACATATATGGCAAAAACAGGCGGCGTATTGAACATGGACTCTTTTTTGATATGAGTGGTGTAATTGAGCATAGTGGGAATATGACGGGTAACCTTGCCCAGCAGAGAGTCTTTTACAATAACAAGAGTGACACCGGCTGGCCCCATGTTTTTTTGCGCACCGGCATAAATAAGGCCGAACTTGCTGATATCTAAAGGACGGCTGAATATGTCTGAAGACATATCTGCGATTAAGGGAACCTCTGACTGGGGAAATTGCGCGTACTGAGTGCCCACAATTGTATTGTTTGAAGTGATGTGCAAATAGGCACTGTCAGCTGGAACCTTAAAGCCTTTGGGGATATAGGTATAATTGCTGTCGGCAGAGGAGGCTGCAACATTAACATTGCCGAAAGCCTGAGCCTCTTTGAGAGCTTTTTTGGCCCAGGTACCAGTATCTACATAAGAGGCTGTATGACCCTGCTCCAGCAAATTGTAAGGCACCATGCAAAACTGCATACTGGCACCGCCCTGAAGAAACAGCACGCTGTAACCCTCAGGCACCTTAAGGAGCTCCTTGACTAAGGATACAGCCTCCTCAGCCACAGCCATAATCTCGGGACTGCGGTGGGACATTTCCAGAATGGAAAGGCCCGTATTAGCGTAATTTTGAACAGCATCGGCACAGATGGGGAAAACAGCTTTTGGTAAAACTGCGGGACCGGCATTAAAATTATAAACAGTACTCATAAGTATTTACTCCTTTTATTTGATACAAATTTGGGAAATTTGCTGTTTTTTGTAAACAGCGCGCGCTATTTAGGCACCTTTTATTTTATAACTGGCGCAGGCAGTAGTTTGAATGCCTCCGCGCATGTTGAATACCCCTTTTACATCCAACTGCCTTGGTTTACAGTATTTAACGCAGTCATCTTTTACTTTGTTGACCACATGCTCATGAAAAATACCGATATCCCGGAAATGGACAATGTACTCTTTAAGGCTTTTAAGCTCCAGACAATGCCTGTGAGGTATATAGCTGATGGTGATAGTGGCGAAATCCGGCAGACCGGTTTTAGGACAAATACAGGTAAACTCCGGAATGGTGACTGTGATTTGAGTAGAAGAACGGGGATATTGGAACTCCCATACTTCTATAACCGGAGACGGCATAGCGGGTATATGCCCCTGCAGACCTTCGTATGTTTTAGATGATGATTTTGCTTTAGACAATTAGTTCTCCAATTAGCAAATATTCAGGATATGTTTTGAATTTTGTATTTCAGATTTTGAAGTTAGTATTGGTTTTTTGGTTTTTATTATTTAGGATTTTGAATTTGAGATTTGTTTGGGATTTTGAATTTG
>CAZRWX010000343.1:0-2512 GCA_964603925.1 uncultured Bifidobacteriales bacterium
GGGTCTTTAATGACAGTATTCAATGGTCCGCTAATGGTGAAGTGTGCTGGGGCATTCTTGGCAAACATCTGCTATTTACTGCTAGTAATCCCGCTTATGGTCATGTAGCCTATGTTATGCCAACTTTTAATAAGATGTCCGTATCAGCATCTCAGCTGAGCATAAACAAATTCCCTTATATGAATTTAAAGTCCCTTTTTCACATTGATCCCAGAATCACTGGTACTTTCAGCTGGAATATGGTCTCTCGTAAAGGGCGAGCTGGTGTGTTTGCCGAAGCGATAATAGCCAACAAACCTGTTACTCTTAATCTGGATGGTGATTGGACACCTCAGGAACTTAATTTGACAGGCCTGGATATAAATCATATAAAGGAAAATCTTAATATTAAGGGGCAGATTAAGCTAACGGGTCGGCAATTTTACCAGGTATACCAGGCAGACTGGGTTGACGTTGCTTCTCTGAATCTTAAATGCCGGCATGTCAGTCTAAGTCACTGGATTGGTTTGTTTAAAGATTCACTTATTTACAGCGGGGATGTTAATGGCAATATCAGCTATACTCCGCAGCGCGGGTTTCAAGGTGATTTGTTCGCTTCTGATATTTTACTGTTAGATAAAGGTAATACTTACAGTATCAGGCAGGTGGCGCTCAATGGCTTCGGCCCTCAGCTTAAACTTTCTGGTAATATTATATCTGAACAAAATGAGCTGCTGAATGATTCTGTTTCTATACAAATTTCTGATATTCTTAAAAAAAAACCTGCAGTTCAGGTAATGCTTCTAAATGAAAAAGGGCTTAAACTGTCTTTTGACGGCCTTATTTTCGAATGGAAGTCCATAAATGGTGATATTTTTGTAGAAGGGGGATTTCCTCTTCCTGATGGTGCTGGCAGTCTGGTATTTGAGCCCGCCAGAGGTATTGTCAGCTTGCCATTGACAATGCGCAATCCCCAGAAGGCTGAGGTTACCCTAAATGTCAATCACGTAAATTATTTTCTGCCTGGTAGCGATACTCTTAAATGTTCATTTCAAACTGATTATAAATCCGGCAGTTTCTCATTTCAGGATATTAAAATTTCCTCTATGAGCGGAGGGTATTTAATGGGCCGAGGGGCTTATGTTCCTGGAGGTATAGGAAAACTATATCTGAATTTTACCGGTAAAGATTTTGCTTTGAATCTTCCACAAAGGCACAGGTTAGTTTTTGATAATCTCTCATCAGAAATAGAAATGGACTCTACCGGGCTTAGTATTCAGAGTAATTTTGACCAGGCTTCATATTTATGGGCATCTGATATATTAAAAATTAAGACTGGACTACGGCTGGCTTTTATCTCTTATAATTTTCCATTTAAAGCTAAACACAGTATGCAGTATCCCAGTTTGACGGCAAATGCGGAAATACACGATTTCAATTTTAATCATGAAAGCCTTCAACAGCTTGGGGCTATAGTATTTAATTTTTTCAAAGGCAGGAAAAAGAAGCGGCTTTATGCTCAAAAGCCGTGGAACATTGACCTGAATTTAACTACCCAGGGCTCTAACAATAATTTTTCTTCTGATTTTATTCGTTTCCCTTTTCAAGGGGATCTCAAAGTGAAGGGCACTTTGCCGGTGTTACTTGTAAAAGGTGAAATTAATGCCACAGGTGGTTCTTTTGGCCTTAAACAGCAATCCCATTCTTTTTATTCCTTGGAGAATCTCAATATTATATGGGATGAAGATGAATTAGAAGACGGGGCTGTTGATTTGCTTGCAGCCAAGATCGTGGCCGAGGACTGTGTGTCTCCTGAGGTAGATTCCTGTTCCATTGAATTCATGTTAAAGGGCCCTCTGGCAGCCATGGATTTTTCTTATGGGGGTTCATGTGGAGGAGAGTTTGGTGAGAGCATTAACCCCAGCGCGCTGGGTATTGCAGCGGCTAAAGGTTGTTATGATAATGAAATAGATCCAAACATGGCCTGGAGCATGCTCGATATTTCTTTGAATATGCTTTTCAGTACTATTATCAGGAAAAGTTCTTTTCAAGGTATCGAGAAAATTACCATTTCAGGTACAGGAGATATTCTGAAGAATGATGAAGAACCAGCTGGCCATACGTCTACTGAAGGGTTGGAGTCTAATAATCAAAATACTAATGCATTTTCCTTGAAAATTGAAAGCAGGGAGTGGAACCGCTTAAGATTGGAGGGCGCATTGCGTAAAATACCGAACGCCATTATAGATTCCCCCTGGGAGCAGGAAGGAAGTCTGCAATGGCGGCCTCCATTAGAGATGATATTCAAAAATCCTGTCTGGATTCACCGGCTTAAAGACCGAATTAACGCACAAGTTAAGGCTAAATCAACTCCACAGGTGGAAACAGTTACTCTCGGCGAAGAAGAAAGGCAGCTGCGTTATGAGTTCGGGTTGGACTGGAACTATGAATTTTGGGAAGTCCATTGAGAAATTATACCCATTTACAGTATATTCTGAATTTCGTACTGATGGTGGGTATCAGTATGACCTAT
>CAZRWX010000344.1:0-2474 GCA_964603925.1 uncultured Bifidobacteriales bacterium
GATTCTGGCAGAAGTCCGGGAGCGTATCGGGGCTATTGTAAACAGATACTAACTAAACACCATTGCCAAGCCGGCTGATTGAGAACTTATTCATAGCCCGGGCGGTCATGGCGTCCTGGGTACTTTTTATGCTGTAAGGCACACGGTAAAACTGGAGGTACATTTCTTCTGTGTCTACCAGACACCAGCAGGCGGCGGGATTCCTGTCCCGGGGCTGGCCTACGCTGCCCACATTAATAATAAGGCGCTGGGTGGGCAGAATCCTTAGATATTTACTCTTATAAATATTGTAAGTCTTGCTGTCCTCCATAATGGCGATCATCGGCTTGTGGGAGTGGCCGATAAAACAAATGGGCTCGTTAAAAAAGAAGAAAGAATCCTCTACCCCTTTCAGATCCTCAACATAGTTCCAGTCCCCAGGAGACCAGGGCGAAGCGTGTACAAATAAAAACTTCCCCTCGCTTTTAGTATAGGGCCACTGGACTATAATGGACCTGGAGACAGGCGTGAGCTCCCTTCTTGTCCATTCAATTGCCTGTTGGGCATACAAATTAAAGGTTGCTGACTCCTCCCTGCCCAGAGCAACATTATCGTGATTGCCCAGCACACACACATGGCAATGCTCCTTGACCAAAGCTACACATTCATTGGGAAAAGGCCCATAGCCGACCACATCGCCCAGGCAAATACATTTATCTACCCCCTGGCCTTTAATAGACTCCAGTACCCGCTTAAAGGCCTCCAGGTTGGAATGTATGTCTGAAAAAACCGCGTATCGCAAAAAATTAGCCCCTTATTCGATTAGAACGAAAGCTCACCAATTTGTGGATTACCGTTCTAATAATCCGATGGAGCATGTCCCACTTTGTGAAAATGCTCATCGGGCATTTAACATTATACTATCCCCCACAGGAAATAGCAATCTGCCAGGGCAATTTCTAAAAAAGAGGACTATTATAGATCCAGGTGGAGCGAAAAGAACCCTGCAGGCCTTTACTTTTCCGGTTTTAACAGAATGGGCAGAGCGGCCTTCATAAGCACAGTATATACCAGAGCGCCCGCGGCCAGAATACCTATTGAGATAAATATTTCATGATAAGAAGAGCTATATTCAACAACCTCGCCCAAAGGCGTGGGTATAAAGCCCGGTACAATAAAACCCATACCTTTTTCGATCCAAATACCCACAATGGCCAAAACACAGGCAACTACAAAAGCACCCTCTTTTTGGCTAAAGCGGGGAATTAACAGTATCATCAACGCGGAAACATTAAGAATAACAGAAGCCCACATATAGGGCACCAGACCATAATGCCCATGGAGACCGAAAAACAGATAGTGCACAGATGCCACATGCATGGTGTCAGTGTAGAACTCCGTAAAAATTTCGCTTATCAGGAAAAACATACTTATTGCCAGAGCTACTGTTATAATATTCCGAAGTACAGGTTGGGCGCGCTCAAAAAAAGCCAGCTCGATATAGGCTGACCGTTTGAGATATCGAATTATAAGGAAGGTAAGGGCAGGGCCTACCACACAGGCTGAGGCCAGGAACCGGGGAGCTATAATGGCCGAATTCCAAAAGGGACGCGAACCAAGGCCATTATACAAAAAGGCCGTAACAGTATGTAGAGAAAATGCCCAGATTATGGAAATATACACAGCCCATACGTAATATTTTTTGTTGGGGTGTTCGCCCTTGAACCTTTTATAAAGCAGATAGGTGGCCACGTATATATTTAAAATGAAGTAGCCTTGAAGCACAATTACGTCCCAGGAAAGAATAGACATGGGAAAATTAAAAATACCGATTAGGGGGATCATGTGCCACATGCGGTCGGGCCGGCCCATGTCGGCGGTAACAAATAAAAGGCACATAACAATCGACGAGATAGCCAGTAACTCCCCGAATATGACTATTTCGTGCATGGACTCTTTTTTATAAATATAGGCTGGTATTACCAGCATAACGGCGCCTGCCGCCACCCCCACCATATAAGTAAAATTTGATATATACATACCCCAGGAAACCTGATCTGTAAGGCCCGTAACATTTAAGCCCTGGGCTAACTGGCGGGCATAATAATAGAGGCCCAGGAACATAAAGAAACATAGGACAGCAATGGAAGTGTAATACTTTTTGGAGCCGTTGAGTATGCCCTTAACTGAAAACGAGACAAAGTCTAAAATAGAGTTGTTCATGCTAAACCCGTAGAAACCACATCATACTTCGACAGGCTCAGTATGAGCGGTTCAATAGGTTTCATTGACAACACATAAATAATCCGCTCATGCTGAGCCTGTCGAAGCATTAACGGATTATTTATTTCAGGATTCATATATCTATCAATCAAAGTAATAGAAAAAGCGTGGAACAGTTTTAAGGTCCTCCTTAAACACATATATATTTTTGTGCTCGAGTATTTTACGCACCGCGCTGTTGTCATCGTTTAAATCGCCGAATTTACGAGCAC
>CAZRWX010000345.1:0-2445 GCA_964603925.1 uncultured Bifidobacteriales bacterium
GCAAATCAGCGGGAATAAATTTCTCGTTTATGGTTTTAACAAGGAGCAGCAATTTGATAATGTTCAGCTTAAGACCTTCAGCGAAAGCGGTTTTATAAAAGACCTGGCCGGTGCCCGGGCCGTACTCAGTAACGGCGGTTACTCTCTTATCAGTGAGGGTCTGTATTTAAAAAAGCCTGTATGTTCAGTGCCCATACACAACCAGTTTGAGCAATATATGAATGCCGCATATATTCAAAAAATGGGCTATGGGAGGCATTTTGACAGTTTTAAACCCGATTATATCAAAGCCTTTTTATATGACCTGACCCGGTTTACCCATAACCTGTCAGCCCTGGATCAGGAGGGTAATAAAGTGCTATTTTCTGTTCTTGATGGCCTCATTGAAGAATACACATAGTTTGTCATCAGTTTCTGATATGAAATTAAGAATATTAATCGTAACCTTTGTTGTACTCCTCACTGAGCGGGCCCATGCCACAGAGGAATACCAATGGGAAGGTCTTAGCAAGGCGGCCGTTTCAACCTGTTCCCTTTCAACCAACGGTTGGGGGTATAACACCGACAGTTTAAACCTGGATATTGCACGTTGGGCCCCTTACCCCTGGGTACAGGTAGATTCCATAGGCCACAGCGTACAGGCCCGCCCCATCTATATGCTTACTATAACCAACTCAGAAACCCCAGCCACAAAACGAACTTCACAGCCCTACGCCAAACCCAGGATATTTATCCACGCCCGCACCCACCCCTGGGAGGTTCAGAGCTCCTGGGTAGTAAATAAGATAATCGAGTTTATTATAGACACCACACAGACTTCCCGGCAGTTGAGAGATACCTTTATCTTTAATATAGTGCCCATGTATAACCCTGATGGCGTAGAGCTGGGATGCAGGCGTCTTAATGCAGACAACGTAGATTTAGAGGCTGACTGGGAGTCCCAGGTCCCAGCCCCCGAAAGGCACGCTCTGCAGTCAGCGTTTGAAAGCGCCATGGCAGGGTCCAGCCCCATCCAAGTGGCCCTTAACCTTCATTCCTCCATTAACCTTTGTTCCCGTTTCTTTTATTTCCACCATCAGGCTGGCACAAGTCCCGCATTCGCGGAGTCAGAGAAATTATTTATCAGCAAAGCGCGCTCTCACTTCCCCGGTGGCATTATGGACTGGGATTTCATAATATCCTGGCAAAACTCCCCCGGTTATCAATATCCTGAGGGCTGGTTCTGGCAAAATTACGGTGAAAGTGTTATGGCCCTGACTTATGAAGATGCTAACTGCCCTGATGCCAGCGGTTTCGACAGCACAGCGCGTGCCCTGGTGCTGGGCTCCCGTGACTTTATATTAAGCAAACTACTACCAGTTAATGGTACAGCCCCTTCTTCTCAAAAACTAAGACCCATACATAACGGCTGGCTTTTACCCCATTACCTTAAGAGCTCTTACTGGCAGCTGCTGACACCCTCAGGCACCATAGTCTCCAGAGGCCAGACCAAACAAGGCATTATTAGCCCGCAGCCTATGCCGGGAGGAGTGTACATACTCCGGGTAGATAATAAGCACATATTTATGGTAGCAGTAGAGTAGTATTCAGATGTCAGTTTGGTGAACTGGCAAGAGCGAAAAGTGAGAAGTGAAAGCCGAAAAGGATAAACTTCCCGCTTGTCACGTTTAACTTTTAACTATATACTGGTTCCACAACTTATACACTACCTATCCCCCATTTCCTCCAGTTTATCCCTCACTTGTCTTAAATAAGTATCCAGACCGTCTTCCTGAAGCTGACAAAGCAGCGCTAACCACTCCCCAATCTTGCCTTGGGGAAAGCCCTTGTTACGAAACCAGCTTACATAGCCATATGGAAGGTCAACCAGATAACGCCCCTGGTACTTACCAAATGGCATTTTAACCTTGACCAGCTCTTTGAGGGTTTCAGGATCCATAGCCTGGTAAAATAGCAATCATTGAAGCAATGAAATAATTTGGACAAAAAAAGCGGTCTAAAAATCAGACCGCTATAATTCAAATCTTTACTGAGAATTTGTCAGGATTTCGTCATCTCTGCGATTTCTTTTTTAACCCCATCCATTGATTCTGCCTTTACACCTGCCTGCACAACGCCGGCCTTTGCCTTGGGGGGCTTAATAGTAAGTGTAACTATTGCTGCTATTACCAGAAGGACACAGGCCCCGTAATAGGCCACATTAAAACTCTGAAACTTATCATAGGCTTTGCCTGCAGCAAAGGCCAGCATAAAGCCGCCAACACCCCAGGAGCTGAAAACCCAGCCATAATTAGTACCAAAATTCTTAAGACCGTAAAAATCTTTGGTAATAGAAGGGAAAAGAGCCAGATTAGCGCCGTAATTCGCGCCTATTAGAGCGGATACAACTGAAAGAACTACAGCATTTGCCAGAAAATTACCCGCTACAGTGCGGGAAAGAAGGAA
>CAZRWX010000346.1:0-2440 GCA_964603925.1 uncultured Bifidobacteriales bacterium
CCACGGATCCCCGAAACAACAGTTCATAATTCATGTTTTACTTTGAAAGTTCAAGCTGTATTGAGTATGAACTTTATCATACTGAGATGTTGCTTTATGAAGTTTATTAATGTAATTAATTCGCTTAGAATACGCTTTTTCAGGAAGAATCGTTAAAAAGTGGGAGCCCATTGACTTTTAGATTGTATTTTATATTATAGAACCAGCAATTAAACATAAATTTAAGTCACTTAGAGTAATGGAGGGCGTATGTCCAGGTATTTACTTTCAAAATTATTGTTCTCTGTTTGCCTATATCTTCTGGTATTTTCGGGCTGCACTCAGGAGGATCAAAACCCTCTGGGCACAGAGTCAACGGCAAAGTTAGCCGGTAAAATAGCTCAATCTGAGAGCGGCGCTGTTATATATCTGGAGCAGGGGCGCATTGTGGACAGTGCGGCCATTGCCTCAGAGGACGGCTATTTTGTTTTTGATGATCTGCAGCCCGGTACATACAAGTTGCGCATAGAGGCCCCGGGTTATGATAACTTCTCTGTATTTATAAAGGTAGAACCGGGTAACTCCTATGAGTTCGGCACTGTGGCTCTCGCCGATATTTCCGCCGACAATAGTGACACTATACCCTCGGTATACGACTATAAGCCCTTAAACGGCTCGGAGGTTATATACCTGCCGCCGGACAAATACAATGAGGGCAGTAGCAGGCTCAGTGTTTCTGTAAGTTTTGATCGTCCCATGAACCGCCTCAGTGTGGAGGAGGCTATTACCATAGAGCCCCCGGTACAGGGCGGTTACTATGTCTGGTCCCAGAATATGACTAAGTATAATTATGCCCAGCCTGTACAAGCCACCCAGTGGGAGTCTGCAGAAGATCTAATTACAGTTGATAACAGGGATATAAGAAAAAGCAGTTTTCTCGACGTTACCCTCGGTAATTTCGGAAGCTCTTATGCTCCCCCCAGTGCTGTCATCAGCTCTTATTCGGTAGCTAAATCTTTTACCTATTATTTTCCAAAGTCGGGTTGTTTCACAGATACTACTTATAAAATTACCATAGCCACCACAGCTGTGGATACTGCCGGCACTCCCCTGGATACAGCTTTAGAGTTTTATTTTAAAACAGTGCAGTCTTCTATCTCCTATGATGGTGTACAAATGAACCCTCCCAATGGTGATGACTGGGTAGACTTACTGGCTCTTCAGGGTATATCCTTAACCTTCCCCCACAGGATGGATGAAGCCTCCACAGAGGCCAACATAGGTATTACGCCCGCCCAGAGCCTGGTCTTCTTATGGCAGGATTTTAACAAACTAAACATTTACACAGGCGGCATACTTATACCAGATACCACCTATGTAGTTACAATAGGCGCCCAGGCTGAGGATGTTGAGGGTACCGCTCTAGGCCAGGATAATGTACTGTCTTTTAAAACCCGCCCTATCAGGGTTCAACAGTCCATACCTGCCAAAGGTCAGATGGGTGTGGATCGGTCAACGGATATTATATTAAGCTTCAACACTTATATGGACCAAACCAGTTTTCAGGGCCTGCTGCATGTGGTGTCGGCTGATGGTGATACGGTTGCCGGTGTAACAGGTTACGATCATTCCTGCAGGGGTTACACTTACTCTAGCTGCACTCCCAGGTATTATCTGGACAGGATATGGTTTAATCCTTCCCAAAACCTTAATAGCAACAAGCTTTACACAATTTACCTTAAGGCAGGCGTAAAAGACTTAAACGGTTATGGGATTAAATACGATTATGACATCCAGTTTTTGACAATGCCTTAAATTTATGGTGCAATATTAAATATTAGAGAATTAGGGTTCCTTGCCATCAGGCTGTTTTCCTTATGGCTGCTTTACAGCACCATATATCCTTTATCTCAATTAGTATTCCTCTCTTGTATACTGGCCATCTCCTTTACTGCGGTTCCAGGTCAGGACATCTATATGGACGGTGCCGCCTAACCTCGTACGGTGTCCATTGACCGGGTTAATGTTCCCATCGTGTTAGATGGGGCCCTTGCCTCTGACATCGTATTTGTTACCAACACGTTATCTTGAGTCCTGAGTGCTTATTTAGGAGCATGGCAAAAAGGCAAAAAGTCAGTTTGCAATAAACCCGGTTTTGGCCTGCCAACTGGCGGGGTCCAGTCTTCATTGCACATTGCCGTGGCATGCCCCTTTATGGTTTTAAGCCTTTAGGCTAAGAACGACCCATTTAGCTAAGAGTGGTTAATGATTTAGTATAAAAAAAGTCCTGCTTTAGGGCCTTTTGGCGCTTAAAACCCAATTTTAAGCATTTTCTGATATGATAGCAATCGATAAAGCGGTAAAATTTAGTTTTAAGGATTTAACAACGATGAATAAACCACATCTCGAAACTTTTCTACCTTTATGGAACATATCGGCAATAAACCTTCGTGATGAGGGT
>CAZRWX010000347.1:0-2422 GCA_964603925.1 uncultured Bifidobacteriales bacterium
ATCTGGGCGGAAAAGTACATGGCCGTTAATGATAATACCAGTGTCAGTGTAACTGGCGGTGGTTCGGGTACAGGCATAGCTGCCCTCATTAACGGCACTACCGATATATGCGCGGCTTCCCGTGACATGAAGAAAAAGGAATATAAGCTGGCCGGCAAAAAAGGTATTAAGCCCGCTGAGCATGTGGTGGCCCGTGATGGTATAGCCGTGGTTCTTAATCCCGGCAATAGTGTAAATGAGTTGACTATAGAGCAAATTGGTAAAATCTACACGGGCGCTATCACGAACTGGAACCAGGTTGGTGGGACTGACCAAAAAATCCAGGTGCTTTCCCGCGAATCCAGTTCCGGCACCTATGTGTTTTTTCAGGAACGGGTTTTAGCCAAACAGGACTATACACCCCATGCCCGCCTTATGCCGGCTACATCGGCCATGATACAGGCTGTGGGGGAGGATAATTGGTCAATTGGTTATGTTGGTCTTGGTTATGCGGAAAAGGCAGGGGATAAGGTTAAGGTGCTTAAAGTTAAAAATACCGCTGAGGATGCCGCTGTTTCTCCCAGCCTCGCAACTGTAAAAGACGGTACCTATTCCATAGCCAGGCCTCTTTTCCTTTATACAACGGGCAAAGAATCTAAAGTGGTTAAGAACTTTCTGGAATATGCTAAAAGTGCAGCCGGCCAAAAGGTTGTGGTAGAAACCGGTTATGTACCTGTAGATTAGATAATAATTAATTATATGAACTATCAATTGTCATTTCGACCAGTTCCCATCATGGTGTTCCGGGAGAAATCTCCCTGGATATTCCAAGGAAATTTCTCCTGGTTTTATAGCATGGCGAACAGGTTGAAATGTCAACCAATTGTAAAGTATGTACACATTGCATTCATAGACTACCTGTTTATAATGTCCCAGCTTCATTCTACTGCCAGTTTGCGCCCATCGACTCCGCTCAGGGTGACAAACAGCCGCTCAGGATGAACGGGAGGAATAAACTGGATAATTTACCATGAAGATTAAAGAAAAATTTATAGAATACTCGCTGGTGAGTGCTGCTTCAGCCAGTATTCTTATAGTAATTTTGATTTTTCTTTTCCTGTTTAAAGAAGCGGCACCATTTTTAGATGAACCGGGTTTTGGCGCTTTATGGAAGTTGAGATGGAATCCGGTTTCTTTTGTAAATGAGTCCTTCGGGCTCATTCCTCTTTTTACGGGTACTTTTCTGGTAACCCTCATGGCCACTCTTATGGCCGTGCCATTTGGTGTAATCAGTGCCGTATATCTATCTGAGATTGCCGGCAGCAGGGAAAAGGAAATCCTCAAACCTTTTATAGAATTACTGGCCAGTCTGCCCAGTGTGGTTCTGGGGTTCTTTGGTTTAATTGTGTTAGCTCCAATTATAAAAAGCACATTTCACCTAAATAGCGGCCTCAGCGCGTTTACGGGTTCAGTGCTTTTGGCCATGATGGCCATACCTACAATTATATCCATATCTGAGGATGCCATTCGAAGCGTTCCCATTAAGTTTAAGGAAGCATCACTGGCTCTGGGTGCATCAAAATTGCAGACTATCTGGAAGGTAATTGTGCCGGCATCACTTTCGGGAATAATAGCGGCCGTAATGCTGGGTATGGGCCGTGTTGTAGGTGAAACAATGGCTGTGATGATGGTTACAGGTAATGCCCCCCTGATATCTGCCAATCCTTTTGAATCTGTCCGCACCATGACGGCCACTATAGCGGCTGAAATGGGCGAGGTGCCCTTTGGCAGCGAGCATTATGCGGCCCTTTTCTGGGTTGGCATAATGCTGCTTATTATTACTTTCGGCCTAATCCTTATTAGTCAGAGGGTGCTCCATAAATACGAGTTTGAAAAATGAATTCAAGTATGATGGACAATGTTTTTATTTGGCTGATGAGGCTGATCACTTATACCATTGTACTTGTTATTGCCTATATAATTTTTGATATAGTGTGGAAGGGCGCTCCCACTATCAGCTGGGAGTTTTTGACAGGCTTTCCCCAGGATAGCGGGGCAAAGGGCGGTATACTGCCCTGTATCGCGGGTACTCTTTATCTGGTGCTGGGTACTGTGGCAGTGGCCATACCGCTTGGTATACTGGCGGCCATTTATTTAAATGAATACGCCAGGCAGGGTTTCTTTACCCGTGCTATACGTCTGGCTATTGTAACCCTGGCCGGTGTGCCTTCTATTGTATTTGGCCTTTTTGGGCTGGGGCTATTTGTATTATTTTTTGGCTTTGGCGCTTCCATACTTTCCGGAAGCTTAACCCTGGCATGTATGGTTTTACCCACCGTTATCGTTGCCTCGGAAGAGGCGCTTAAGGCTGTTCCCCAAAGCTTAAGGGAGGGCAGCCTGGCGCTGGGCGCTACAAAATGGGAGACTATTTTTAAAAATGTAT
>CAZRWX010000348.1:0-2399 GCA_964603925.1 uncultured Bifidobacteriales bacterium
AGTGGGCCCAGGTTCGTTTCTGGTATCTATTCATTTCCAACCCTGTCTGCCTTACTTGTATTATAGCAGCCACAGCACTGATGGTAATATTATGGAAACGCCTTAGTTATATGTCAGTTTTCATGTCCCGCGCAATTATTGGCGGGCAAATCTTCCTAATAATTTTTGCCTGGGTCAACGCCATGTATCCTGCAGTAATTTTCTTTAATAACGGCCGCTCTCTTACACTTCTGCAGGCCAGCGCACCTCAGACCACTCTCAATAATCTCTCAGGGGCTCTTTTATGCGGTTCTCTGATTATTTTTCCGGGCTTCTTCTTTTTGCTTCGTGTATTTAAATGGCCCCGGGAAGAGCAAACGTGACCGACATGTAGACTCTGAGTTTGCGGAACTAGCTCGAGTGAAAAGTGAAAAGCTGAAAGCAGCTTAATCTGCTGCTAAACCTCTTTTTGCTTGTCACTTTTTACTTTTCACTAACTGTCAGTTCAGCAACTCAATATTATCTGTCCTCTATTTCCCTGTAATTATCCAGGTACTCTTGAGCAGCGGTCTCGTCCATGCCCTTATACCTGGCCAGGAAGGAGGTGATATCACCACCCTCGCCCAGGACCCAGTCGCGGTAAAGCCCCTGTTTGGGGCCGTTGAACCAGAGCTCCATGGTGGCTCCGGGCCTTTGAGAAATTTTTGGATTGCTGGCTGTAAAGTGGTCGGACTCCTCTGTGATGATACGGTCCTGGAGTTGATCCTGCCAGAAATGCTTGTAGTTAACGTAGGCCTCCCCCTGCCGGCGGCTAATGGTTTTGTCTAAAAGCGAAAGCGCGGCTGCAAATTCCTGATTAAGCTTTACTAAGTTCTTGGGGCTGTCCATTAAAACTCCGGATAAGGTTTGCAGGGAAACTAAATATTTACACAAAGCTATATGATTTTTTTTTGTAACAGCAAAAAATTAATCCCGCTTAATTAGCCTGGCTGGTATGCCTGCTGCCATAGCAAAGTCCAGTACATCTTTTGTTACTACTGCCCCGCTGGCTATCATGGTGCCAGTATCAAAGGTGACACCCATAGTAATGTATGATGAGCATTCTCACATCCTTGCTTCGACTACAAGTCCGCTCATCCTGAGTACTGAGCCTGCCGAAGTATCGAAGGAGCGGACTTTCGCCTGTCATCCTTCGTCTCCGCTCAGGATGAGCGGGCTCCGGTCTGCGTCTGCCACGGCGGACTTCGGCCCGGCAGGCGTGCTAATCCGTCCTTTCGGATTAGCTTAAAGCATATTCTGGCACGATGAGCGGGGGATATGCTCCATAAGTTTATTAGAATGCAAAGCAGAGCTTTCCATTCTAATAATGGTGTGACTTGTAACAAAATGCCACTATTTTAGATATGACGATTGATGACTGTCGAGGGGCTCTTTATTAAGCATCAATTGCTTTAAAAACACTAGAAATGCTCTTTCTATGTTAATCCAGCAACGAATTTTAAAAATCTTTCTAATTTTTCAACAAAGACATTAATAAGGGGACAAGTTATGAGTTATATCGAAGACTTATTTAGTGTAAAAAATAAACGTGTGCTTATTATTGGCGGCAGTGGTGTTCTAGGGTCAAGTATCGCCGAGGCCTTTGTTAAGGCCGAGGCAAAAGTAGCCATTACCAGCACCCAGCTTAAAAAAGCTGAATCTGTAGCCCAGCGTATGTCCCTGCCCGGTAACCAAGCTCAGGGTTTTCAGTGTAATTCCCGGGACAAAGAGTCTTTAATTTCTTTAAAAGACAAAGTTGTCAACAAGTGGGGTAATGTGGATGTGTTAATCAACGCTGCCGGCGGCAACGATCCCAAGGCCACAGTTATGCCCGAGGGCAGTCTTTTCGAGGCCGACTCAGACATTATGGCCAATATCGTACATCTTAATTTATTTGGCGGTGCTATTCTTCCCATTCAGGTACTGGGTGAGGTAATGACAGCCCAGGAGAGCGATGTATCTATAATAAATATCAGTTCCATGTCTGCCATTACCCCTCTTACCAGGGTGGGGGCTTATTCGGCAGCCAAGGCCGCTGTAGATAATTTTACCAAATGGGCGGCAGTTGAGTTTGCTATTAAATACGGCCAGCATATCCGCGTTAACGCTATAGCCCCCGGGTTCTTTTTAACCGAACAGAATAAATTCCTGCTTACAGAAAAGGACACTGGCAATCTCACTACCAGGGGCAAGTCTATTATCACTCACACTCCCATGGGCGACTTCGGTAATCCCGAGGAGCTCCACGGTGTCTGTCTGTGGCTGGCCTCCTCAGCATCCCAGTTTGTCACAGGTATTGTGGTGCCTGTGGATGGCGGCTTTTCGGCTTTTTGCGGAGTGTAATAATTAAGATAAATTTTGAGAATTGAACATAGCGAAAA
>CAZRWX010000349.1:0-2393 GCA_964603925.1 uncultured Bifidobacteriales bacterium
CGCTGTAATAGCTTTTCAGGCTGTACGCGCCTATGATGGCTCAGGAGATGTTGGCACTGCTTTCAGCGGTCAGTCATCTTCTACAGGTTCAGGTTACCAGCCTGCAGGTAGTTCAACCGGCAGCAATTTCTCTGGTTCAAGTTCTTCACTCGGCAATTCTTTTAATCCATAACCAAATCTCAAAGGGGGAATCATGAAAAAACTAATTTTATCAATCTTAACAGTAGGCATGTTGGCCTTATCTGCCCAGGCGCAAATGAGCCTGGGGTATGACGGTGGTTTAGGCCATATTGTCGCCCGTCTGGGCCTTGGTGCTATAAATCTTGATTTGGGAGCGGGGCTGGACTATGATGACCGCAGAGACAAAGACAAAACGGGCTTAGGTCTTTCAGCCTTAGCTCAAAAACCAATTAAAGAATTTGAAAAGCTGACGTTAAATGCAACCGGTGGTGCCATTTTTACCATGTTACCCCAGGCCAATGACAACACAGTATTCACCCTTTTCGGCGGTTTACAGCCAGAACTTGAAATATGGGATCATCTCCTCGTAAATACCCGCATGGGGCTTAATGTACAGCTCACCCCAGATATGAAAATTGCCACTGTAGGCAACACTGTCAGTATTGTAGGCGGCGTAGGCTTCCTTATTGAAATGTAATCAAGCTATATAACTTGCCTTTTGCCGGCTTTCATATGAGAGCCGGCTTTTTTATTGCACCCTCAAAATCAAATGGAAATTGTATCACTTATAGTCTTATCCTTAAAAAATACAGTTAACAATGGCTTTTTTTGCGAATTTTAAAGAATTTCCTCATCTTTTTCTTTTAATTTTCCGACAATGTCCTTATGATTAGGATAGCGACTACCTGGTATTTCATCTGGTTTTACTCTTTATATGGGCCAATAAACGGCTCCAGCTATTAATTTTATAACTGATGACACCCATACCCATTAATAAAATCCAGGTCGGCCGTAAGTATAAAACCGACATAAAAGACGACAAAGGCGCTATTCTCATACCCGCCAACACTCCCATTACCAGTGACTTAATAGCCTGGATAAAGGGGCGGGGGGTGGAGTCTGTGTATACAGACGACCTGGCTTTAGCCGCCGCAGCCGTTATCAAGGAGGCTAATAAGCGCATTGATGGCGTAGAAGGGGGTTTTGACCCGACTATTCTGGAATCCCTCGATTTCGATGAAATTTATAAGGAGATGCGCTCTATTAAATTCCCCCGCCTAAGGCCCAGGGGTCAATGGGCAGAGGACGGCCTTAGAACCAAAATGCTGGATGGCCGCCTTAAGTTTTATCCCGGCTGGGACAAACCCAAAGGCAGCAGCCTGGCTAACGAGATTCTGGAGACCCCGGATAACCGCACCCATGAGTATAAGCAGGATTTCCTGGTGGCCTATCATTCGGCCCTTAAAGACATTAAAACAATCCTGGACAAAATAGCTGAAGGCACCCTGGCCAGGGCCGATTCAATCATACTTTTGGTTAACCGCATTGTAGAGCAGTTTCTCAGAGACAAGAACCTCATGCTTAATTTTTCTCTCATCAAGAGCAATCATGAAGAGACAATACTCCATCACAGTCTTAATGTGTGTATCATTTCCATTAATATAGCCTCCAGTATTGGCTACAATCGCAAACAGGTGCAGGAAATCGGCATAGGCGCACTCCTGCATGATATCGGCATGATGCTCGTAGACCCAGAAATCCGCTACAAAAGGAGCGGCCTGGCCCCCAGCGAAATGTCCAAAATACACCGCCACCCCATTGAGGGCTTATTTCTTATTTCTAAAGTAAAAGGGCTGCCGGAGTCCACCGAATATATTCTGTATCAACATCATGAGCGGGAGGATGGCACCGGTTACCCTAAATCCCGTAAAAGCAATGCCGTACACCGCTACGCGCGTATTGTGGGCCTGGCAGATGTATTTGACGCCATGACCTCCAAGCGCCCCTACCGCCCCGCCCACAACCCCTATGATGCGGTATTAGAACTTTTACGCCTGGTAAAGCAGGGTAAAATTTCCTCAGAAATAATGCGCTATTTTATAAAGTTTACATCACTTTTTCCTGTGGGCAGCTATGTGCGCTTAAATGACGGCCGTATAGCGCGTATTATTGAGCCCAACGGCAGGCATTATACCCGCCCTATAATCTCTATTGTAAACGAGGGTGATATGGGCAACACTGACACAAAAAAAATCGACCTTTCCAAAAGCAAACACCTGAAAATAATAGAAGCCATCCCCATGGACACCGGCCCGGGCCAGGATATCCTGAAAGGGTTCTAACAAGGTCCAGCAATCAGCAATCAGCTGTCAACTGTCAGCATTCGGCACTCAGCCAACCATGTCATCTCGACCAGTTCTCAACACAAATGC
>CAZRWX010000350.1:0-2372 GCA_964603925.1 uncultured Bifidobacteriales bacterium
GGAAAAGGCACTATATTCATAGTTGTTTTTTACCCACAGATTCTGCTATAGAGCCGAAATTATTCATAAAAATGGGTTACGGGATTCCATTCTTCAGCTTTTCCCGGCCAAGTCTATTTTTTTTTTCAAAATACTTGATAACCCTATTTCATTTATGATAATATAGGGAGAATTGAAGTAAATAATCTTTATATGGCTTTTTATTTCAAAAGTCGGCATTCAGGTTTTAATTGGAAGCTGCATGAAAAAGGCACTTACCTTTATTCTTCTAACCGCAGCCTTGGCCTTCCCCATAGAGGGCAAGCTTAACGGGCTTTTTTCCAATCTTTTACAAAATTGTCCCGCCAAAGGCGCCATGGCCATATTGCCTTTTAGCGTTAGCGGCGGCGATATGGGCCCCGAGGCTGGGCGCATGGTGTCTGAGTACGCGGTTGCTTTCTTTGCCGGGCAGCCAGCTTTCAAGCTGGTGGAGCGCGCCGATTTTCACCGAGTCATAGAGGAGCTGGAGTTTTCCCAGTCAGATTTAGCTGATGAGCAAAAGTCCCTCTCCCTGGGTAAATTGCTGGCTGCGGAATATATCCTGACGGGTTCCATTACCCAGGCCCTGGGCAAACGTATGGTGTCAGCGCGTATTATCAATTCCCAGACTGGTGAGGTGGTCAAAATGAGTACAGCCACTGTATCTACCGAGGCTCTCACAAATTTTTATCAGGACGCTCTGGGGGAGCGGGCGGGTGTGTCGGGGCCGGTGTTTCGCAGCGCTCTTCTTCCGGGATGGGGCCTGTTTTTCTTAAATAAGCCTATGCGGGGCAGTATTCATCTGGGGGCTACGGGTGTAGCATTGGGTGGTCTTATCTGGTCTATTGTGGATTTCAATGACAAAAATAATTATGCAGATGAATTTAATATTGGGGGAAATTTAATACCAGGGGAATCCATACCAGATCGGCAGGCACGTAAGGATAATGCGATTGGTGAAGCTGGTGATGCCGAAACCATAATGTTGGTTATGTCTGGTATAACGGCCGCTGCCTGGGGCGCTAATATGCTGGACACATGGCTGGTGGGCAAAAAAGAAGCAAAACGAGTGCGCAAATTTTATTTCTCCCTGATGCCTGGTACTAAATATGGCATACAACCTGGATTACGAATGGTTTTTAACATCGATTAAGGGGTTCATTATCAAAAACACAATCCTAATCACAATTCTTTCGGCTGTAGCCGCAGTGCTTATATCCTGCTGGGATTCCGCCACCACGGATATCTCCAGCCAGGTTCATCGCAGTACGCTTACGGGTAAGGTAGTAGATAAAGATGGCACAGGTCTAAGTGGTGTGTCTGTTACCTCAGAGCCAGCGGGGCATACCACCACTTCCAGGAGTGATGGCACATTCAGTCTGCCCGATATTGAGGCTGGCGAGTACAAATTCCATTTCCATCTGGCCGACTACCTGGATACCACATCCGGGAACATTGAATTGGGTCTGGCTAGTGATGTAACCTTACCCAATGATATCAAAATGACTTACCGCTTTGCCATTATCCGCGGCATTGTCAAAGACAAGGGCGGCACCCCCCTTACGGGCGCAGGAATATCGGTAGAAGGGCAGGGTGTTTTCAGCATGAGTTTCGCCTCGGGCGTTTACGAGCTTCTGCGGGTGGAGCCCGGAGCCATCAAACTGCTGTCCGCTTATCCCGGCAAGGGCACCGGTGTAAAGACCCTTACTGTGGGCGCTGAACAGGTGGTTACAGATGTAGATATTAAACAGGAAAACGAGGGCGGCAGTGTAAGCGGGCAGCTCATGAAGGGCACCGACGGTGTGCTAACACAGAAGCGCACAGCGGGTGAGCCTATACTTGTCCCCCTTTCTTTTGCCGATGTAAGCGCCATGGGTGGCGCTCTTGCCACCAAAACTGATACCATGGGCTATTTTACCTTGAAGGGGGTACCCTCGGGCGGTATAGTTGTCCTAACCGTGGTTTACCAGGGGGATACCATGCGGACAGGCGGGGTGCAAGTAGAAGAAAAGGGCGCCTTGGATTTGCAATCCATGATGGTAAATAAGGCCGCCAGCGGCAATGACATGACCCTCACGCCCTATTCCATCAAGGGTTATACCAGCCAGCCCACAATCACCCTCATGGTGGGCGCTGCCATTTCCGGGGATGCTGTAATCGATGGGTATCAGTGGGATATTGATAATAACGGTTCTTTTGATACTACTACTGCCACCGGCCGCCTGGAAATAGCCACCGGCAGCACGGGCACGCGTTATGTGCGGGTGCAGGCCCTGGATGCAGCCGGCAATTCGTCGCCGACAGTTTATGTTCCCATCAGTATCGATGAAGTAAAGGTTTCCATTCTCGCGGCC
>CAZRWX010000351.1:0-2369 GCA_964603925.1 uncultured Bifidobacteriales bacterium
CCATGCTAAACGTTGTGAAGTAATTACTTTAAAATTGTAAACTAATAAAGGAGGATGGCGTGGTTTTATATACTAAAAAGTGGAGGCTGTCTATCGGCGCAATAGGGCTTGTTCTCTTAATCAACAGTGCCTTTGCCATTAAACCTGAATGGGTTAACCAGGAATATTTATTATTAAAAGCTGAAGGCGGCCATGGTCAGATGAGAACCGGGTATACTGCAGTTGTTGGTGGCGTGGCCACCTGGCTGTATAAATATTATTGGGAAATAAATCAATTTTGTTTTGGCAATGAAGACTATACATATTATGCGACGTTGCCTGGTTATGGCTATACCCAGGTAACAGCTCAAAAGCTTGCGAATGCAATATCATACGATGGTAGCCTCCAATTATACTGGGTGCCAAGTGTGGTCATCTCAAGAATAGCCGAGGCGCTTCAGGTAGACCATGATTTGAATGGCCCCTATGTGACGGCGGGTTATTACTATGACCCATATTACGATTGGAAGTGGCGGTCTGTATATATGGAGGCTCAAAGAGAACGTACTATCCTTGGGCTAGATCCTCTTATTGAAGCAAACTGCTGGGGTACATCTAGCTATTTAACTCGGACTTGCCGCTGGTCTCTCGGGTCAGAAAGCTTCATTGAGAGATTTTGTGACGCCAATAGCCTTGATCCTAGCTATTGCAGTTGGCCAAACGTTTATCTAGACGGTCCAGCTACGCGTTCCAGGCAAAGTGGAATAACTTTGCTCCCCTATTCATTTGATAATGAATTGACTGACTACGGGAATTACTTTTATCTCAAGGGTTTTGCCAGAAGCGATGAAGGTGTTGACCCCAGGTATCTAATAAACAGCTTCGATTTAATAAGGCTTTCTGATAACTCGGCCTATGATGTCCTTAATTATAATGGCGTTGATTTAGGAGCAAATTTTCATGGGGCCGCTTACATTTGCACTAGCAATGACGGAGCTCATTGGGTCTTTGAAAAATCGAATAACCATGGGGCTGCCTATCAATTGATGACTTTTTACTCATATGAGCCCTACGAACCAAGCTATTCTAATCTTTATCGGCGGTATAGATCGTACTGGCACCATGATGGCGATATGAAAATGAACCTGGCAAACAGCTGGGAAACTAACTGGGGCGGTTCATGCTATTCTAACCCCTATCCTCAGCTTGAATTTTAAATTAAACCGGAGTAATTAAAATGTTTAAATATATTTCTTTGGCGGCTTTTTTGGCTCAAATATGCTTTGCAGGTAACGTACTTAAAATCAATGATGAATACTATACCCAAGAGGCTTTATCAAAATTATTCGCCGCGAATAAAACATCTCACCCTATAAATGTTATCCAATCATTAAAAAGAAAATATTTTTTAAAGAAATATGCTTCTATGCACGGTATAAATGTTGACAAAGCCCTTGCTGACTGTTATCGGGAAAGGCTTAGGGCCGATATTGGATCTGACGAACTCCTGGCGAAGTCTTTTGATATGCCGGAGCTAAGAAAGGCGGCTGCCATACGCCTTGATATTTTCAATGATTGGGTAGCTACCCAGCTAGAAAATATCCATATTGAATATCTGGATATAAACTCATATTGGGAGTTTGTAAAAGCCTCTCAGTCCTATCAGTTACGGCAAAAATATGGACACACGCCCAAAATCACTAGCATACTTTATACCTACCCTGAGTTAGCAGTGGAAACAGAGCGTGTTTTAGTATTAAAAGATGGTCAGGCCTTTGTGACAGGCGAGGATTTTAACAATTATTTTAAACTAAATTATCAGTACCTTAAAGATCTGCTTTCTCGGAATTTGAGTAAGGACGAAGCCTTAAAGGTGGTTCTTCAGAAGTATGTTGAAGAGAAACTGATTACAGAAACAGTAGACTTAACAAACAATGGTTTACCATCGAAAATAGCAGATATTGAAATAAGAAAGTATGCTATGAATAATATGTTCTTCTCAAATTTCAAACTGGATTTTACGGATTTTAAAACACATAATGAGGCCAAGGAAGCAGTATTAAAAAGCTATCTTGACATTAAAAAACAAGCGTTCAAACAATTTAAAATGGCATTAATAGGAGAATTGGAATTGACGCCAATCAGTCCTGAAATTATTAACTTAATCAGGAAATATAAATTAGGAGTATTTCGCTCGCAGTTGGAGGCCGATATTCCCGACAAAGATATTTACAGTTGGATGGAAGAAAATAAATTTGAAGGTACTAAAGCCCAAGCTCTCAAAATGATAATCGACAAAAAAACCAGCTTATCAAAGAGCCAGAAGTTGGATTCTAGCAATATTGTCTTTAATTTATAAGGCCGAACACACTATGAGAATTAAACTCTTG
>CAZRWX010000352.1:0-2346 GCA_964603925.1 uncultured Bifidobacteriales bacterium
CCCCCTTTCTTCTTTTTTCCACACAGACACTGTTTGCAACGGATGTCGCTGCACATCTGGCAGGAAAAACAATCTTTGCAATTATGCTTACGCTCGCAGGCGGGCTGTTTGTCGGGGACATAAATCAGTCCGACAAATCCTTTTTTTCGTTCCCAGGGCATATTCGTTTTTTCTGCTAAGGCAGTTTGGTTTTCTTAAGCCGCAACCTGTCGGGGTGACTCCCATTATTTAAAGCTAAGTATCTTCCTGGCCCGATTTGTTTCGGTTTTTAATAATTAGTCATCCGGCTTGACCGGTCTCCGAAACAGAATGCAAGTACCGACCGCTGGAGGCGGGAGAATCAGAAGCATATGAATTTTCTTTGAAAAGCTAGATTCCGGTCAAGCCGGAATGACTTTTTAAAGAAAATTCTCAATTTTTTGAGATTCCCTTATTACAAATTCCGATCTGCGGGTTTTGGCCATAGATACATTATGGCGAAGAAAAACATACCCATGGCGCCAATGGGCCAAAAACCCAGTTTATCTACCCCGTAGCCAAGAACCGGGGCCGCAACAGCTACGAACAGGCTTTTTGACTGGGATTCAATGGAGAGTATAGTGGCGCAGTTGTTAGAAACGCACTGGCTGTTAATGCGCGTTATGGTTATGGGCCGCCAGATATTTTCCAATAATGCCAGCAGGATAAAACACAAGGCAGCGGCCATATTCCACCCGGCCAAAAAGAGGGCGAAGATGGCGGCATACACCAGGCTTGTAACCGCCCACAGGCTACTGGCGGCCTTTTCGGGGCTGCCCGCTAAAACCTCAACCCTATGGGCGTGGCGTGACATAAAGCTGGAGACTATGTGTATAGCGAAATAAAGAATGCCAATAGCCAGTGCTGTGCGTTTTTGCCCGGCTATGGCAGTAAAAAATGGCAGGGCGAGAACCGCGGTTTGAATTACAGGCTGGACATAATTTTCTGCTGTCTTATATATGCCCTCAAAACACATGGACTCTGCCAGCACCCGGCGCAGGGGCTTTTTAACAAAGGACTCCTTGATTGCATCCCATAAGAATTTCAGAGTACCAGATGTACTTTTTACGTTCTGTGACCCGGCGTCTAACCAGGCGGGGTAGCCAAGGAAATTGATTATACCCAGGACATAGGGGATAATGGCAAACCAGAAAACGGCCTCATAATTCCGGGTGTAAAAAACCAGAATTACAGCAATTATCGTAGAGAGCGCCGAACCAATTTTAGACCAGGAACGTGTGTAGCCGTAAGTTTTGGTACGCTCATTCAGCCGACCCTCGCGCTCCAGCCAGTGGAAGATCATGGCTTTATGGGTGCCTGTGCGGAAGGCGTCCCCTATAGCCCAGAAAAACATGGGTATAAACAGTAAAGCAAAGGTATCCAGTAATCCCAATAGCCCAAAAGCCAGGATAAAGGCCAGAAAGGAGAATATCATGGAGCGCCTGCGGCCATAAATGTCGGCCAAGGCGCCGCTGGGTATTTCCAAGGCATTTTGAAGCAGAGCCTGGAACCCCATTAAGAGACCAATTTGAAAAAAAGTGAGGCCTTTGGCCCGAAAAGCGAGAATTATAAAGGGGGCGAAATACAGCTGGTTTTTTAAGAACCCATATAAAGAGAATCTCAGGAGCATTTTTTTGTTATCGATAGATTAATTGGACCAAATCAATATAGATTAGATGGTAAGGTGAAAAGGAAGCAATATGGAATTTTTACAGGGTGCCGTTGTGGATTTTGAACCTTTGACGGATGAGGCAGTCAGGCTGCTCTCGCTATTCGATCCAGAGCTACTTAAAGAGTGTGAAATTAAGCGCTATCAGGCCTCAGGCCCGGGCGGTCAAAAGCGCAATCGCGTTTACAGTGCGGTTCGAATAGTTCATACAGGCTCTGGCATCAGCGTTACGGCTGCCTCCCATCGTGAGTCTGCCAGGAATCAGAATGAGGCAGTAGAAAAACTCCGGCTGGCTCTGGCACTTTCATTTAATACCAGGGGTATGCAGGAGGCTGACGTAGATGGTTTTCCTATAGTGTGTCCTCCAGGCTGGCCCGTTTTCCGCTCCAAAGTAAACGCTCACAGCCGTCATTACCCTAATTTTGTGTATTTGTCGCTTTGCGGCCTTAAGTATTACCGGGGGCATATTGGGGACTGCGCTCTTTCTCTGGGAGTGTCTACATCGGCCCTTATCCGCCTTTTTAAGCAGCACAAACAGGTATGGCAGACAGCTCAGGACATCCGTGAGCTTTATGGTCTGGGGCCGCTAAAGTAATTTTGTGGAAATCTGACATACTACTGGCTAGTTTCTGTCCAAAATATTTTTACTAACCACAGAG
>CAZRWX010000353.1:0-2316 GCA_964603925.1 uncultured Bifidobacteriales bacterium
AGAGCTGATGTTCGTTTACAAATTTCAGAAAAGCCGCTGATATTAACACCTGAGCTGGTGTCCTTAACTGCAGCCGCGAATTTAAGACCATCAGCATAAATAGCTTCAAAATCCCCCTGAATTTTACTTAATAATTTGAGTTTTTCTTCATCATTTTTATTTGAAAAATATTGGTTAAGACTGGCTATATCCTGCCTGAAAGCGGCCGCACTGCCACCATTTTGCGCACCTTGTTCGCCGGTCAAGGCAGAGACCCAGAGATGCTGCCACACCTGGGTACTATGTAATTGTATATCATCAATATACTGCAGAGCGGGCAACCCGCTTTTTATCTGTATGTCAATATTATTTTTAGTATTACTGCACAACAGGACCATTACTGTTACAAGAACAGCAATAAAGGCCATAGCAATAGAAAAAACAGCGCCTATTTTGTATTTGAAAGAGATATCATCAATCCTAATCATACATGTTCTCCTGTTTCCTGTTTTAGAACCTGGGAAATATCAAGTACTGCTACTAAATCATTATCAAGTTTAATTACGGCAGATAAAAATCTCCCGTCAACTTCCCCTACATTTGCCGGCGGCTTTGCCATCATAGTTTTATCGGCCTGCACTATATCACCAATTTCATCCACAACGAAGCCAATCATCTCTCTGGAAGAACTCTCCCCCTGAACCACAGCATTGTTCTGATAATATTCCGCTGAAGATTTTAAAATAATACAGCGGGATTTTTTAGTTACAGTATGCGCGCCCAACCCCAGACAGCCGGCAAAATCCAGGATAGTAACAATTTGCCCCCGCAGGTTAATTAACCCCCTGACAAAACCCGGTGACAATTGTACGGTTGTTATATCTATGTTGCGGTTTATCTCCCCGACCAGGTTTATATTCAACCCAAAAAGACGTTCATCCAGATAAAATGTTACAAATTGTTCATCCATAAAATACCTCGCGATTTTACCATTTATATCCTTATCAACTTTCACCAATTACGGTTTCCAGGGTCTTTTTTAAACCCTCTTTATTAAAAAGAGACTGGCAGGCACTGAAGTTAATTGAGCGTTCATCATTTAACAGGTCTTCCACATCACCGGCTGTGGTAGCTACTATAGGAATACAAGACAGGTCTTTATTGCCCTTAACACGTTCTGCCAGTGTAAAGCCATCCATACCAGGCATTTTGGTATCAGTAATTACATAGTCGTACATCTCCCTGGAGTTAAGTTTGACCCAGGCCTCATTACCATCTACAGCTGTGTCCACTATACAGCCGAAATTACCCAGATATTGACCAAGTACTTTAAGGTAATATTCCGTATTTTGAGCTAAAAGCACCCGCTTACCCGCCAAAAACTTTGTATCACTAAGGAATGAGTATAGCTCAGGCTCAGCGGCCTGCAGAAGCCCATATACATCCAGTATAGTTATGAGTTTTTTGTCCAATACCACTGACCCCAGAATACCCCTGCCGTTTACATTCTCAGAGTCCAGGGTGATGGGGCTTTCTATTATGTCCTCCACCTGGCCGGCAATAAGCCCCAGAGGGTGACTTACTTGTTTTGGTACAATTACAAACGCCTTGCTTAAATCTTCTACATCAGAAGATACTTGTATGTAATCTTTAAGCTGCAGAAGCCTGAGGGATGTATCATCATACCTTAAAAAATGTTTGCTGCCGACAGTCTCCAGACTGGATGGGTCTATGCGCTCAATGCGCGCGACCATATTAAGGCTGATGGCAAAGTGTTCCGAGCCGCCATTGTTAAATAATAAAAGCTTTTGTAGTTCGACCGCACGCTCCTTAGCCTGGCTGGCTTTAAGCCGTTCAGCTTCTTTCTCCAGCTCAAAAAAGTTAAGTTCACAATTTTCTGATATACCTGTTGGATCCAGGATCATAACCACCTTCCCGTCACCCATAATAGCCGAACCGGCATATATTTTGCAGGATTTGAGATACCCGGACAGAGGCTTGACTACAATTTCTTCGCTGTCATATACTTCGTCCACTATCAGGCCGAATTGTTGGTCCCCTGTCCTGAGTACAATAATTTTTAAAGCATTATTTGGATTTTGCCTGCGATCCTCGCCACGGTTTCTTCTTTCGGCTAAAGCCTTTTCGCTGACTTTATCTGCCTTTTCCTGCTCAGCTCTCCTGTCCACCAGGCTTTGCCGCCTGTCTTCAAGATCCTTCTTTAATTGGGCATCGGAATATGTACGTTCAACACCCAGAACATCAGCCAGGCTGATAATGGGTAATAACTGCCCCCTTAAGCGAAGAACCTGGGCTCGATGGACTTTCTCAACCTTT
>CAZRWX010000354.1:0-2314 GCA_964603925.1 uncultured Bifidobacteriales bacterium
AGATTTTGAATTAGGGCGTCGCGTTGCTCCTTCAAACTTGCCTCCGGCTGCGGTAGTTTGGGATTTAGATATTGGGATTTTGAATTTGTTTTTTGATTAGAATTTTAGCAACTAAATGCGTTATATGAGACTTACACCCAATAATACCCTTTAATTTTTTATGGGCACATAGTAGGTGGACCCGCACTCGGTTACGTTTTTAAACTTATCCGAAAGGTTGTACAGTGACTCTGAAGCGCCCATAAACAGTACACCCTCAGGGTTTAATATCCGGTGAAAGCTCTCTAAAATCTTCTTTTTAAGTTCAATGGGGAAGTAGATAATAACATTGCGGCAGAATATTATATCAAATTTGCCGATATGTATAAATGATTCTGATAAATTCAGCTCTGTAAAGCGTACCAGTTTTTTAATGTCGTCGGTGACTTCCAGTTTGCCCTTCACCCTTTTAAAGTATTTATGACGGAATTCCGGTGACACAAATTTGCCTACCTCCAGGTCTGTATAACTGGCCTGACGGGCGCGGGCCAGGGCAACCTGGGAAATATCCGCCCCCACCAGTGTTATCTGGCTGTCCGCAATTCTGGTTTGTGAATCCAGCCAGTGACGCAGTATCATGGCTATGCTGTAGGGCTCCTGACCGTTACTGCACCCTGCGGAGAGAATATTAAGCCTTGGTTCCAGATACCGGGCGCTTTGAATTCTTTCCTCTATCATCTTGTTAAGCAGGCCTTCCTGCAGCAGCCTGAAAGGGTGCTTGTCCCGGAAAAAACTGCTCTCATGGGTAGTCATGGACTGAATAAACTTTTTTTGAAGCTCTATATTTTTTGAAGTTGTCAGCCTGTTGTAAAGGTCGCTGAAGCCAACAAAACCATTTTGAGTTAGAAACTGGGTGAGCCGGGTTTTAAACAGGTACCTTTTGTTGCTTGGTATATCAATACCGCTAAGCTCCGTAAGATAGTTCTTAAGCAGGGTGAATTCGGTATCGTTAATATCCATCATGATTCTGTCACTATCTTAATGATTTGACCAGCGATTTGATTTAAAGGTAAAACTTTGTCTGCACAGCCTGCGGATACAACACTGCCGGGCATACCCCAGACTACTGATGATTCTTTATCCTGGACAATTACAGTAGCCAATTCTTTTTTTAATGTCTCTGAACCCTGTGTGCCGTCTGTGCCCATACCGGTCATTATAACGCCAAGTACGCGGCTGTGGAACTCCTTGGCGGCTGTATTAAACAGGATATCAACCGCGGGCCGGCACCCGTTTACGGGCGGGGAATCTACGATACAGAGCATGGGTGTGCCATGCTGATCATGGTCGATTTTAAGGTGACGCCCCCCCTGGGCCAGGTAGACCTTGCCCTTCTCAATATACATTTTGTCCTGGGCCTCCAGTACGGTCAGCTTTGACTGATTATTGAGGCTCTCCGCCATGGGACCGGTAAAGTTCCTGGGCATGTGCAGTACTATGACAATGGGCAGCGGGAAAAAATCCGGTATTTCAGGTATAACTTTTAACAGCGCTTCCGGGCCCCCGGTAGATACACCTATTACAACGATATCAAACTTACGCTTGGCCTTTGGAGAGTAAATAATTGAATTAAGGTTCTTTTGCATACCGTTTTGGCCATTAGCGCTATTAGATGCTCCGCTGTTGGTGGACGTAGACTGATCTGTATTCTGCAACCTCTCCTTACTTGCGGCTTTGGCCAACTGGGAAAACCGTTTTATGGAATGGCACCGAATTTTGGAAATTAACAGCCTTTTAAGCACGGCTATTTTATCTTCGTCCCCTGAACCGGGCCCGGGTTTTATTATAAAATCAAAAGCACCGGTACCCAGGGACTCAATTACCCTGACAGCGCTTTGGGTATCGTCTTTGGATACCGTAATAATAATACCCAGGTCCGGCGAAAGCTGCAGGGCGTCCTGGGTGAATTGGACAATAGTCTGGGTCTTCAAACTCTCACTGGCTATAACTATTCCCGGCTGAGTTTGTTTTATTTTGTCCAGGCCTATTTTGGCTGTGGGGGCAGCGCCGATAATTTCAATATCTGTAAAGGATTCCAGCGCCCGGCGGATTAAGTCCCTGAAGCCGACATCCTCGTCTACAATTAATGTCTTAATTTTGCTCATTCATGTCTTTCGAAAATTCGGGTGTAAGGTAGCAAAGGATATTAATTATACCAAACCTGTAGATTTACTTATTAGAACGAATCCGCCTTAGGCGGATACGTTCTAACAAGCCGATGGAGCATGTCCCCCGCTCATCGTGCCAGAATATGCTTTAAGCATATTCTTTAAAG
>CAZRWX010000355.1:0-2301 GCA_964603925.1 uncultured Bifidobacteriales bacterium
TAGTTAGTATCTGTTTACAATAGCCCCGATACGCTCCCGGACTTCTGCCAGAATCTGTGGGTATATTGCCTGCAGAGGGGCGGACAGGCTCTCGCTGAACTCACCGTCTTCCACTATTTCCACAGCAAAAATATGTATGATTTTGGGGACTTTGATATCGAGCTTATTGCCTAAATCCAAAGCGGTGAGGAAGTTGACATCGTGGATGTTAGAGAGGTGGGCGGTCTCCTTAAAATCCCTGGGGGTGAAATGATGAATAGAGCCCGGTACCCCCTGCCCCGTTTTAGCCGCGTCTAAAAATATGGCGGTATTATACCCCTCTATATAATCGAGAATATCGATGCCGCCCACGCCTGCCACCTGGTAATGGGCTGTTGGGTAAGAGCCTATTGCGCGGAGATCGCGCACCAGGCGGGGGCCTATGCCGTCGTCGGTAAGTATTTCGCTGCCAATGCCCAGAATAATGATATTTTTGTCCATGATTAAAGGCAAAGTTAGAAATTAATATCTAAATAGCCCTTAATTTGCTTTTTAAGGCAAAAGGGCTAAAATGGCGCGACCTTACGGGACATGTATTATCACATAAGTTACCAGTATTAATAAAATAAATATGTATGAGTAAATTACTCTTTGATTACTTTTTAAATACCCTGAGCAGGGGTAAATTAGTTCAATTAACAAAGGTGGAGTTATGGAAGAAAATAAGATGCCAGCAGAAGATTCAAATAACTCTAAAGAGGAGGAGGTACAGATAGACCCTCATAAGGCTGATGAATTTCAGCAGAAGCTGGAGCTGGAGCAGAACCTGCCCATGGCTGTAATTGCCGGGGCGGCAGCAGCCATTATTGGTGGTGCTATTTGGGCGGTTGTTACTGTAACTACAAATTTCCAAATTGGCTGGATGGCGGTAGGGGTTGGTTTTCTTGTTGGCTATGGTGTCAGGTATTTTGGCAAGGGTGTTACTAATACATATGGTATAATAGGTGCATCATTTGCCCTGGCTGGCTGCTTAATTGGCAACCTTTTCACCGTATGCGGGTTTGCGGCCGCCGGGCAGTCAGTGCCTTACATGCAGGTGCTCACGGCTGTATTACATAACCCTTTTATGGCGGTGGAGATGATGAAGGCCTCTTTTAGCCCCTTTGATTTACTATTTTATGGTATTGCTGTTTATGAGGGGTATAAGCTGTCTTTTAGGCAGCTTTCAGAACGCGATTTTCAAGAAATCATCAAAGATTAGGCAGATAGATAAAACTACCTTGTTAATGCTCAAGAGGCATATCTTATTCAAATGTAAACCATGTCTTAAAAGAGCGCATAATTTTTTTAGTTTTGTATTTAGAGATAATCTTCCATGTTATTTCCTTTCTGAAAAGGAGCAACCTTAATTATTGTAAAGGTCTTTATGGTAGAAAAGAACCCTTTCATACAGTTTGGCGATCAAAATTCCATGATCGACTCCATCACCTTTTTAGCCACTTTATATAATATTTCCGAAATAAAACCGGACCATTATGAGAAGCTTAGCGGTTTGTTCTCTGAATTCCGTCTTTTCAAGGCTCCTAATTTGACTCTGCTGGACTCCATGTATACTATTTTAAAAAAGAACAAGTTTATTCATTTGTTCTTTGTACAAAAAACACACATCCACGACACAGGCGGTATATATCCCCTCGGCAATGTAGAAGAACAGTTGAAAATATTTCCTTATATTTTTTTGGGTTTTAACAGTGATTTTGGCAATACGGCAATAAGGTCGGAGACCCTCCAGGATAAGGTCATGGATTTCTTCCTTAAAACGGATATAGATTTTACCGATTCCCCAGTATTCAGCAGGAAGTATCAATGCGAATCAGATTCAGAGGTTTTACTCAGGGAGAGCCTTAACCCCAAAATGCGCAATATAATAGGCCAAAACGATGGGTGGCTTATGGAGTTTAAAAACAACCTTTGCGTAATCGGCAATAACATAAGGGTTGAAATTAATGCTATCCAAAGCCTTATTAATTTCGGGTTCGATTTAGTAAACGCGGAGTGAAGACGAATGGCGCCTTTATGAATTTACCTGATAACTCCACAGTTCAAAAAGGCAGCCTGGTGTTGTATAAATCCCGTCCTGCACTGGTGGTTGAAACCGGGGCTAAAATTACCCTTGAACTGCCCGAAGGCAAAAACACCAGCGTGCGTCCTAAAGATTTTTTCCTGCTGCATCCGGGGCCTCTGGCTAAGCTTTCTCAATTGCAGCCTTTGCAGGGTGAAATTGAAGAAGCCTGCGAAATGCTCTATGATGAGACTACTACT
>CAZRWX010000356.1:0-2231 GCA_964603925.1 uncultured Bifidobacteriales bacterium
ACCCTTATCCAGCTCAGCGCCTCCATAGACAGTGACTGTTTTACTGGTGCCTGGCAGCATATCAAAGTAATGGTCACTAAGAGCATAATCACCAGGTATGGTAAAATTTACTGCGTGAGCAAATGACTTTGTGCTAACCTTCAGCAGTAAATCATTACCCTTGACTTCCGTGCCTTCCAACCTTAAGCCGGCAGTAGGGTGAGTAATATCCCTGTGTTTACAGTGACGCCAGGTTACAGACTCAAGCTCGGGAGCTGAATCAGGAATAGCCGCTATTGTACCATTACTCAATTTGGCTTTATCGGGTACACGCACACTGCCTATAACAGCCTTGGATCTTTGGGGTACATTAAACTCAACAGTCTCGAAATTATTTTCAACTCCGTCATAGCTCATATACCCAAAGTCAACCTTGCCCGAAAGAGCCCTTCCCCCGTCATTAATAAGTATAAGCAGGACACCGCCTTCATCACCGCCAAATGCACGCCCGCCCCGGCGCAGAACCAGGCGTTGCGGGGCCGAACACCGCTTAACATTGTAATAGGACACCTTGCGCCGCAGGTAATAGTCAATAATTGTCCAGCCATTTTCACCCCAGGCATCGTTATACATCCAGAACAAGGCCCCCATGGTCTGATTATTAGCACGGAGCGATTCTATGGAATACCCCAGATTTAGGCCTTGGCAGAGGCCACCAAACAGAATGTAGTCCTCCAGACTTAAACTCTCCGGATCTGCGTAATGCTCCTTAATACTAAAATTGACCCTTGGTATATTATAAAACGTATTGGTATGCTGATGGCCTGCCGGGCCTTTAAGATCGGGAGCATCCATGCCAAGATATTGCCGCGTGCTCTCCAGGCAGCAGGGGCCGCCATAACCGTATTCCGAATTAAATATGGGCCGCTCCAGTGCATCCCAGTACTCCGGGCTGGACCAGAATTCGCTGTTGGCACTCATAACCACCCAGTGATGATCATCACCTGTTTTAGCGTCCCCTACCCCGCCCTTACCCCCGTATGGGGAGGTTGGTCTGTATGGTATATGAGGGGCGTGGGCGCGCACCAGCCGGGGTAGAATATCAAAGTACAACCTCCAACCCGGATCAGGATGTTCTTTGAAAATTTCAAACATATCATAAATCTGACTGACCTCGTTATTGCCGCACCACAAAAGCAGACACGCATGGCTGCTGAGGCGCTTAAGCTGATACTCAGCCTCTAGTGTAAACTCTTTTATAAACCAGCCCTTATGGGCAGGCAAGGGTGCACATGCGCTCATAAAATCGTGCCATATTAATATACCCAGCCGGTCACAGGTATCGTAAAACTCATCCAGCTCATAACGCCCGCCACCCCAAATGCGAAGACAGTTTAAATTGGCCAGAGCAGCTTCTTCCACCAACTTTGTAACCTTGCCGGCCGTTAGCCTGCCGTACAGAGCATCGCCGGGAACCCAGTTACCGCCCTTTAAAAACACAGGCTGCCCATTGATGATAAACTGGAACCTGCCCGGGGCGGTATCCATCTCTACAGTACGGACACCATAATTAAAAGCCGGTGCCCTGACTGTAACCTCATCCACCCTGGCGGAGACTATAACCTTATACAGATGCTGAGGGCCGCTGCCATTTGGCCACCAGAGCTTTGCCTGGGGTATATCAATGACTAAATCAAAAAAGTTGATACCACTGGTGATAAATACGTCCTTTTGCTCTGCAGTAAATTTGCCCCCTTCTTCATCTTCCAGACAAACGGTAATATCACCGCGTGCAGAATCGGATAAAGTAAAGTACTCCAGCTCAACACAACACTTAACTTTAACGTCCCCGCTCTTCAGACTGGAAGCCAGGGACACGTTGCCTACCCGGGCGATATCCACAGCATGGAGTTGTACATTGCCGGTGATACCACAGGTGACAAGCTGAGGAGACCAGTCCCACCCCCAGACAAAGGCCGGCTTACGAAGGTAAATACGGCCCTTTTGCCCCCTGTCGGCATACCCTCTATCTACCTCCGTGGGCACGCCGGCTAATAAATTAGTATCAGCATCAGCGGGTATTTTATCCTTACCCGTGGTTAAACGTACAAGGAGAGTATCTTCCGCATTATTATTAAGCAGCTTTTTAACATTAAGGCAAAATGGGTAAAAGGCTGAAGCATGATGCCCCAGGTAATGGCCGTTCAGCCAGATGTCGGCGTGAATATCAAGTCCGTCAAGGGTAAGCTCCA
>CAZRWX010000357.1:0-2190 GCA_964603925.1 uncultured Bifidobacteriales bacterium
CATACACTACAAACTCCGAAAACACTGTACAACCTTGCCCAAAACCTCAAAAGACGATGCCTGACCCTCACTTACATGTACCGGAGACAATGACTCGTTAGCGGGAATGAGAAGCCAGCCGTTGCGGTGCTTTTTGAGATACTTGAGTGTGGCCTCACCGTCCCATAATACAGCGACGATGTCACGGGGGGAAGCCTCACTTTGTTTTTTGATGATGACAATGTCGCCGTCCAGGATGTGGGCGCCTATCATGCTGCTGCCCTTGACCCGCAGGGCAAAATAACTGCCGGTGGAGTTGTCCAGACCAAAACTGGAGAAATCCAAATGCGACTCCACATTTTCTATAGCCTCTATGGGTGTGCCCGCGGCGATACGGCCCACCAGGGGCACCTGCCTGGCTGAGGGCCTGAGGGAGAAAAGACCCCGACTGCCCGAACTGCGGCGCACAAGACCCTTGCGCTCCAGGGCGGTGACATGATCTTGAGCCGCGCGGGGAGAGGCAAAGCCGAAATGGGTTTGAATGTCCCGGTACGAAGGCGGCTTGTGCTCACGCTCGCTAAAAGCCTCGATAAAACCCAGCACACGCTCCTGCTGACGGGTAAGTAATTTCAAAAAATTGCCTCCTGACTTTATACTATACAATTATATAGTATTTTTAACCTGGTGTCAAGGCGTTTTTAGCAAAGACGGGTCTGCCCGGCGTAGCTTTAGAAATAGGAGCAAAGACGGGAGCACAGCCCTATACCGGGTGCTTATTATTTTGGCGAAAACAGGCTCTTTGGCTACTTTAGACCTTTTAAACACCATGAGGGCGTATGCAGAACCCCGTTTCCATTTATAAATATCTCGTCATTATCCTGACTGGCCTGCTTAGTGCCTGCGGTCCACAGCGCGTCCATCATTCCCGCACCTTTATCCGTATGAGCACAGTTACCGATATCACAGTTGTAGAGGCCAAAGGCTACAAAACCAAAAACCTTTGGCAGGCTGTGGACTCTCTCTTAAAAGACTGGGAAGAGCGGTTTTCTCAAACACATCCCCGTTCAGAGGTTTCTTTATTGAATACCAGGTCTGAGTCCTGCGCTCCCGCTCATGGTATTTTAGCCGAAATGATGCGTAAGGGGCTTGCTTATGGTGATTCACTTAATGGGGGTTTCGATCTCACAGTACTACCGGTAAAGGTACTGTGGGGTTTCGGGGAAAAGGAGCAGTTGGAGGAAATACCCAATCAGGATTCTCTGCGTGAAGCTGTGGCCAAGATAGACTACCGGCAGGTGCGCGTAAATGACCTGGGGGACAGCGCCTGTTTTACCTCACCACAGATACGCGTAGATGTAGGGGGTATTGCCAAAGGCTTTGCGCTGCGTGAGATGGGTATATTATTGAACAAATTTAATATTAAAAATTACCTTATTGTAGCCGGCGGCGACGTGTGGTGCCAGGGTACCAGACACAACGGTGAAGCCTGGAACATCGGGGTCCGCCACCCCCGCAATCCCAACATTCTTCTGGCCACACTGCGCCTGGAGCGGGGCTCCATGGTAACCAGCGGTGACTACGAGCGCTACTTCATAAAAAACGGCACGCGTTACCACCATATTTTCGATCCGAAAACAGGCATGCCCTGTACACTCAACCAGTCCCTCACCATCTGGGCGCCCGGACCGCTGGAGGCAGATATCCTGAGTACGGGCCTCTTTTGCCGCACCGCGGATTCCATAATGTCATATATCAACACACGTCCCCGTCTGGAGGCTCTGGCTGTGGACAGCGCCGGGGGCAATCATGTCAGTGAGGGGTGGAAGAATGTTGTGGTTTGGATGAATGGAGGACAGTAGTGCTGGTGTGGGGAGTTGGAGACAGTGGGCGGGGGACCGCGATAACAAGGGGAGAGCAACTAATTTAACACCCGGAAACAGGGGCTGTCACTTTGGAGTGCGCCGGTTTCAACCGCAAAAACGACTATGATCGTGATACGCCCTGCGACCAGGACACACTTCGTAAATTTGCAAGGAACACGGACAGTCAGGCTCTCTTTTCCTGGTTCAATAAAGATGTAATTCGGCTGATAAAGAAACCCGGCGGCTTTGATGAGGAATGCATCTTTCTGGGAGACGGCTTGTACCTGTTCGTCTCCGACAATGAAGACCTTATCGACGGCCTGATTTTTCTTATGGAAAATTATGAAAA
>CAZRWX010000358.1:0-2171 GCA_964603925.1 uncultured Bifidobacteriales bacterium
AGTTGACAGCGACATAGAATCCCTCCGTGGGTATATTGAAGCTATCAACGAATCACAATACCAAACTTTTTCCCGCTCTTAGATTTAATTGTGTCTCTAATCTAACAATATTAAAGCATCATACGCCGCACTGAAAATAAGAATCAAAACTACAGCGGGAGAAAAACTGATGGGGGGCTGCAAGATAGAAGGCCGCCGCCAAAGAGATTGTATATAGTAAGTGCTTTACATACAGACAAACAACACACACATGCTGCTCCGCTACGCTCCGGCCTTACGGCAAATGGTTTGGCCAATGCTCTCGCCTGCTTCCAGGGCATTCTCGTTAATAAAGTCTATGACATTACTAACAAGAATACTCCTGTCCGCAACGGCGAGAGCACTGCCCAAACCACTTCAGCAGTGTGTGGAACGTTATAGACAATATTCGAATGAAAGGTCAGAATTATATCTTGGGACTTTTGAATAGAAAGTGCCCCTCTGGTCAACGACAGTTACATTTACCCAGCGTGTTGCCTTATCAAAAGGCATGCTCTTGGGTTTTATGCAATGTTTGGGGCCATGGCCATTACCGTTTAATAGGAACCGTGACGTTCTGGCATAGCGGCGCATAAACGGGAGCCTGTGACCCATACCGGGTAATAAATCAAAAAATTCTGACAGCATTTGCCTTTGGCCGTAAACACGAGGCAAAAAATTAGTACCTTTTTTGTCACTTCTTAACAAATTCTAACAGGGAGATATTGTGGGCGGATTTTGTGGTGTTATTTCTAATGAAAGCTGTGTTCCCAGTCTGTTTTACGGCACGGATTACCATTGTCACCTGGGCACTAAGCGGGGCGGCCTGGCTACTCTCAATAATGGCAAGTTCCAGCGGCACATTCACGATATTTCCAATGCCCAGTTCAAAAGCAAATTTGAGACCGATATCCTCAAAATGGAGGGCAATTCCGGTATTGGCATTATCAGTGACTATGAAGATCAGCCTCTTCTCATAGGTTCCCATCTTGGCCGTTACGCTATAGTCACAGTGGGTGTGGTTACCAATGAGGATTCCTTAGTAAAAAAAATTTACTCAGATCGTAGTGCTCATTTCTCCGAGATGAGCGGCAACGAGGTTAACCCGACTGAATTGGTAGCCGCTCTCATTAATCAGGAAGACAGTTTTATCGCCGGGCTTAAGAATGTGCAGGAGTCCATCGAAGGCTCCTCTTCAGTATTACTGCTTACCGAGAAGGGCCTGTATGCGTCCCGTGACCGCTGGGGGCGTACTCCCGTTATTATCGGCAAAGGCCCTAACGGTTACATTGTCACCATGGAGACCACCGCACTACCTAATTTGGGGTTTTTGGTGGAAAAAGAGCTGGGTGCGGGCGAGGTTGTTTTTATAACTGCAGAGGGTATTGAGCAATGTCTGCCACCCAGGGACCAAATGCAGATTTGCACCTTTCTGTGGATTTATTACGGTTATCCGGCTTCCAGCTATGAGGGCATTAATGTGGAGGCCTCCCGGTACCGCTGCGGCGCTGCTTTGGCTGATGCTGACGATGTAGAGGTAGATTATGTTGCTGGTATACCCGATTCAGGCACCGCTCACGCTTTAGGCTACGCGGATAGATCCAGGATCAGGTACAGCCGTCCTTTCATTAAATATACGCCCACCTGGCCCCGCAGTTTTATGCCTCAAAAGCAGGCGCTCCGCGATCTCGTCGCCAAAATGAAGCTCATTCCCATTAAGGAGCTTACAGAAGGCCAGCGCCTCCTGTTCTGTGATGACTCCATTGTGCGAGGCACTCAGCTTAAAGACACCCTTCAGCGCATTTACGATTACGGTGCCAGGGAGATCCACATGCGTCCCGCCTGTCCACCACTGGTGTACGGCTGCAAATTCTTGAATTTTTCCCGTTCCAAATCGGAGCAGGACCTTGCCACACGCAAAGCCATAATGGAGCTGGAAGGCCAGAAATGTACGGATGTAGAAAAGTACACCGACGAATCTTCAGATCATTATCAAGCCATGATGGGCCGTATAGGTCAAAGGATGAACCTTACATCCTTAAAATACCAGAAGCTGGAGGATATGACTAAAGCCATAGGCCTGGAGCGGGAAAAGCTGTGCACTTACTGCTGGAACGGCTGCGATAAGCCCTGTGCTAAAAAATAATAGGGGT
>CAZRWX010000359.1:0-2171 GCA_964603925.1 uncultured Bifidobacteriales bacterium
GGGCCGGTAAAGGTATAGGCAGGGCTATTGCATTAGGTCTGGCTGACTGTGGTGTCAACACTGTTCTAGCCTCCCGCACAGGCGATGACCTGCAGGTCCTTAAAAAGGAGATTGAGGCAAAGGGTGGCCACGCGTTAGCGGTTCCAACTGATGTCAGCACTCAGGGTGATGTAAAAAACTTGGTATCGCAAGCCGTTGGGGCATTTGGGGGTGTAAACATTATTATAAATAATGCGGGGGTGGGGGAGTTCGGTCCCCTGGAACACACCTCTTTGGAGACCTGGGACAGGATTATGGCCATAAACGCCCGGGGGCCCTTTCTGCTTTGCCGGGAGTGTATACCCCATCTACGCAAACATGACAGGTCTTTTATAATAAATATTGGCTCTGTGGTGTCGGTTAAGGGGTATATTAATCAGGCCGCTTACAGCGCTTCCAAACACGCTCTCATGGGTATGAGTAAAGCACTGGCTAAAGAAGTACAAAAAGACGGCATCCGCGTTCATATGGTTTGCCCCGGCGGTGTAGACACCGATATGGTTGGGGACGCCCGTCCCGATCTTGATCGCAGTATCCTTATTCAACCCCAGGAAGTGGCCGATACTGTATTATTCCTGTTAGCTCAAAGCGGCAATGCGTGTATGGACGAGATATACATACGCCGTGATTCCTCTATGCCCTGGGCATAGACCTATGCCCTGGGCATAGACCTATGCCCTGGGCATAGACCTATGCCTTTAGTATCAGTTTTTTCCGCGGATCTTTTATTCTAAAAATAAAGTAAAGAGATCCTGCCTGCATTAAGACAGCCAGCACTGCCAGTATTTGGAAACTACCTGATACTTCCATAACCAGGGTACTTACACCAGAATAGAAGAGTAAGGCGCAGAAAGTCATGGCTGCGAGTATTGATAAGTAGGTTGGACGCTTTTCGCTGGGGCATATTTCCATGCTCATTGGGGTAGTTACTACATTGTTCAGATTAAACGCAAACCCATACAAACCGAAAATTACAACAAAAGCCAGATAGTTTTGAGAAATCATAGCGCCCAGGCAGGCAATTATCATTAAAAAACGGGATGTAATCATGGGCGTTTTGGTACCAAAACGGTCGCCATACCATCCGCCTGCCAGGTTGGCAAGTATACCGCCTGCCATTTGGGCTGTAACCAGGTAGCCCAGGAAATCATCACTCCGACCTGTAATATTGAGGGCGTGGATAGCAAAAAAAGGTGTCATAATAAACAGGCCCATAGTCGTCATGCGTGATAGAATGAACAACATGAATTGACGTTCTTTCTTTAATAGGGTCGGCAGAGAACGAAGATTTTCCAGAAGTTTTGTGGCTTGGTGTTTTGTTGCCGGCTCCCCTCTGTCTTCTTTAATTAAAGCAAAAACCCCGTAGGAGAGCATGGCGAAAACAGTGGCAATAATATGAAGGATACCAAAACCAACTGGACCAGGATAACGCTCCAGCACCTGCTTAATGACACCGCCGGCGGAAAGACCGATAAAGGAATAGATAGTGAATCGTAAGGCAAGTGATGATGAGCGTTTATTGGCAGGCAGTGTGCGGGCGACAAGCTCCTGCCAGGCACTGAAGTGGATGCCGCCGAAAAAACCTGAGGCAAATGGGGCCAGGGCAACAACTGCAAGTGTAATACCAGGATGACTCTCTGCGAAAAAAAACAAACAAATTGCACTGAATATAAATGGTACGCGCTGCATGAAGCCTGCCTTAAGCACAAAGGGCATGAGGCGATCCAGACGTTCAACAAAATGGGCCGTAAACAGGGGAGGGCCCTGCATACCCAACCACATCATCATGGGCATAAGGCTGATAAGCCAGGTAGACCCGCCCAGGTTTTTAATCATAGTGGGCATAACGGTGTCTGCGGCGATAAAGGTAAAACCGCCCATAATGAGCCCACCCTCAATGCTGTGAGCGAGGTAATTTCTCCAGGAAAATTGCGCCATTTGCGAAATCAATAAAATCTAAAGGAATCTATCAAAGAAAAAAGCAAAATGTACCTTGACCTTGGGCATCCTGCTCGCAGGAGGGGGTAATGTCTGATGAGCATTCTCACCCCGATGCCTTCGCATAGGGCAGGCGCCCTTGGGATATGCTCCATCAGTTTATTAGAATGCAAAGCAGAGCTTTCCATTCTAAT
>CAZRWX010000360.1:0-2158 GCA_964603925.1 uncultured Bifidobacteriales bacterium
AACACCCACTGACACAATTAATAAACTGATATATTTATCTGCAACTTATCAAGAATTATCCATGAACCAGGATACCCATTAAGACATTAACCTAACGGCCTCTTCGTAAATGTCCTCATACTGAGGCAATATAATATCCGGGTGGAATAAAGCCTCTGCGCGCAGCCGCCCCGCCCTGCCCATGGCCCGGCGTTTTTCTGAAGACTGACCAAGCTCTATGCCTTTTTGGGCCATGGTGTCTACGTCCCCCACCGCAACCAGATACCCGCAGCCGCCGTCGTCCACCACCTCGGGGATACCGCCCGAACGGCTGGCAATAACCGGCACCTTACAGGCCATGGCCTCCAGGGCTGCCAGGCCGAAACTCTCCTCCTCTGAGGGGAACAGTAAAATGTCCGCGCAGCTGAAGAAAGTAGCAACATCCTCCTGTTTGCCCAAAAATTTAACGCGGTCTTTTATACCCAGTTCTTTAACCATATCCTTGGCCTGACTCACCATGGGGCCCTCCCCCACCATTACCAGCACACCGTCCACCTGCTTTTGGATAAGGTAAAAGGCCTGGATAACATCGGGTATACGTTTGACCTTGCGAAAATTGGATATATGCAGATACACTACCTGATTGTCGCGGGAAAAACATGGCCGGCGCCCCAGGTCGCTATTACGTTTGAAATAATCCATGTCTACAAAGTTGTAAACTGTGCGGATTTCTTTATTTGGCTCAAAAACCTCCTGTGCCTTTTGAGAAAGGTAACTGGAAACACCTGTGACAATGGTGCTCTCATTAATACCAAGCCGGGTTATATCGAAATAACTTTTGTCCTGACCCACTACGGTAATATCAGTGCCATGCAGTGTGGTAACAATGGGCACCTTACGGGGACTCATCATGCGGGCGGCCAGAAATGCCGAAATGGCATGGGGCAGGGCATAATGTACATGGAGCAGATCCAGATTCTCGGATTCAAAGATATCCTTCATTTTGGCGGCCAGCGCCAGGTCGTAGGGAGTATGCTCAAACAACGGATAGTGGCCAATCTCCACCTCATGAAAAAATATGCGTTCTTCATATTGCGACTGCAAACGATACGGCAGAGAAGAAGTAATAAAATGCACCTCGTGACCACGGCGGGCCAGGAGCTTGCCTAACTCTGTGGCCAGCACCCCGCTGCCACCATAGGTGGGATAACATGTAATACCGATTTTCATTAAAACCGCCTCTCCCCTAACCGGGTAATATCGTCAACTTCCGGTAGTTCCTGGCAGAAAAAAGGCTCAGCGTACTCACGCCGAATGCGGTTACCGTAAAAGCGGGCGCGCACCTTCCAAAAATCCAGAAACTCCGGACTGGAAATATCTGTCTTCCATTTGAACTTGCGGGAATCCTTGGAATAAAACTGTGATTTATAGCAGCCGATGGCGGCCATTTTGCGCTCCCAGAATTCGGAAATATCCACGCAGAACGTGGGCTCGAAGTTGACCCCGCCCATAAAATGAAAGACCCGGAAGGGCCGGAATGCCTCACCCTTGCAGTCCAGGCTGCGAAGGCCCGCCTTATACCAGGCCGCTTTGATAATTTGGGCAGCAGCCACGTGATCAGGGTGGTTATCCTCCCAGTAATGGGTAAGTAAAATACGGGGACGATATTCCCGAATAACCTCAATTACAGCCTTCTGATGGGGCCATTGATTAGCTAAGCCGGCATCGGGCAGGCCCAGATTGACCCGGCGTATACCTAATATTTTAGCCGCGGCAGCAGCCTCTTTTACCCGCAGAGCCGCGCTGCCCCGGGTGGCGGCAGAGGCGTCTGTAAGGTCAACAATGATGCCATGGCGTTTTTGTTTTTTTAAACGTAGAATGGTGCCGGCAGCCATAAGCTCCACATCATCGGCATGGGCACCGATAGCCATGAAATCCAGCCCTTTAGTTTTTGCAGCCATATTATTTACCTGTCTTTTTATATAACCTGAAGTTACGAATAAAGTTAACAAGAAAACTTCTTATAATGCCAGATGGCAGGCGTGCTAATCCGTCCTTTCGGATTAGCTTTAAAGAATATGCTTAAAGCATATTATGGCACGATGAGCGGGAGATAGGCTCCATCGGTTTATTAGAACGCATCCGCCTAAGATAGGCGGATGCGTTCTAATAATTAGCC
>CAZRWX010000361.1:0-2128 GCA_964603925.1 uncultured Bifidobacteriales bacterium
ATAGACGGAAATCCGACTATAGGGCTGGATTGAGCTTGCCCTATAGCTAGTTGTGAGAAAGAAACTCTTAAGATTTGCTGCTGATCTTTTCTGGAGATTGCTTTAAGAATTTTTTTTGTTCTACCCAAAATAGTTTCGTATAGTGCTTTCACCATAGATGGGTCGTGTTCGGCATTGCTCAGTGACTTCGTTCAGTTTATTCAAAACACTATGGCCCAGGCAATAGTAGAGACCAAATCGTAATAGGGAGTCAGCCGACGTTCACCACCGGAATACAGTAATATTTTGTTTCGGGTATGATAAGACCAATCATCTTAGCCAGAGTCATACAGAAAACCTCGTTAACCGCCAGTCCTGGTAAACGTTTCGGCTCTGGTTTTAAAATATGGGTGCTTGGAGTATCATCAAAAGGGAGACATATTTAAAATATCCGTATTAAAATGTAGATTCGTATAGATTTCCCTGACAATGCTCCCGGGTTTAAGGCCGGGCTGTATGAGGAATTCCGTGAAATCCGGAAGCGAGCGCGTCGCTGTAAACGGCACAATATGCCGTGAGCCAGATACTCAGGTCGGGGAGTGTCTTTAACCTTCGGGTGCAGGGTTAATAAGAAGTCTGGTGAGCGTTTCACCACCAGCCGGCGGCCATCAACTTCGGCCTATGGCTCCTTCCCATTAATCATGTGCCCGTCAAATCAACGGAGACGATATGCCAAAACTCAGCCGTATATACACCCGCACAGGCGATAAGGGTCTCACCCGTCTGGTGGGCGGTACCAAAATATCCAAAGGCCACTTGCGCCTGGAGGCCTATGGCAGTATGGATGAGCTTAACGCCTGTATCGGCTTAGTGCGCAGTACTTTAACAGAGCAAAAACAACTTAAAGCCCCGGCACGCCGCAAGCTCGGTGAACTGCTTTTAGTTGTGCAGCAGGAGCTATTTACCACAGGTTCATGTCTGGCAACTCCTGCTTCTCATAAAAAATACACACTCCCCCTCCCCCAAACCAGTCACCTGGAAAAGGCCATAGACTCATATCAAAAAAGCCTGCCTGTCTTAAGCAGTTTTGTGCTGGCCGGGGACACGATTTTAAACGCGCTCTTTCATCAATGCCGAACCGTATGCCGGCGTGTTGAGCGTAACATAGTAAGGCTGGGGGCCTCCCAAAAAGTTGCCCCCCTTATTCTTCAATATGTAAACCGGTTGAGCGATTTATTTTTTGTACTGGCCCGCTTTGTGTCCTGTCAGGCTGGTAGTAAAGAAATTCTCTGGCAACCGCCAGTGTCTGGCCTTTGCCAGGGTCAAAAGATTCATCAGCCCCTGCCGGGAGAAAAAAGGCTGAATGAATAAATACGCTGCCATAACTATGCTGTTGTTGCTGACTGGGCTGTGTTGGGCGGGCCCCGGGCCTGGATTGGACACACTATTTCCCATGACGGTAAAAGACGTCGACGGTAAAGAGATAACGTTTCTGCACCCTCCTCAAAAAATTGTCAGCCTTATACCCAGTGCTACAGAAATCCTTTTTGCTCTGGGCCTTGGGCCCCGCATAGTGGGAGTATGTGATTATGATAATTACCCCAGGGAGGTTGAGACTAAAGTTCGTGTGGGCGCAGTTAAAATTAACGCTGAAATATTGCTTAAACTGGACCCTGACCTGGTTTTCGCCGAAAAGGACTTAAACGCGGGTGCAATCAGCGGCTTGCGCGCCCTGGGCTTTAAAGTTTTTTTAACACACCCAGAAAGCCTGGAAGAGGTTATAGCTAATATTACCTTATTTGGCCGTATTACCGGCCGGAGCTCGCAGGCACTCGTGGTCACAGACACCATGCGCGCCCAGGCGGGGCGGGTTCTTAAAAAAATAGCGGCGGTTGCTCAAAATAAAAAAGTGAGTGTATTTATAGAGCATTACCCCGGATTATATACCGCTGGCCGCGGCACATTTATGCATGAGCTTATTACCATGGCGGGGGGCTTGAATATTGCCAGCACTATAAAGGGTTGGGGGCGTTTAAACGAGGAACAGATTTTCCATCATAATCCCGATGTTATATTATACACCCAGGGACATAAACGCCAGACCACAGATAACCTCAAGCACATAATAAAGGCGCGTACCACCTGGGCC
>CAZRWX010000362.1:0-2121 GCA_964603925.1 uncultured Bifidobacteriales bacterium
CCCTATAACACCAAAGGTTATACCAGAAGTAGAAAGTAAACTAAAGCAGTTTAAACCCCTCAGAGGCTACAGCATTAATAAGGCCCTGATTAGCCTTTATGGTCCTTCCAGAAGCTTAAGGGAATCAAAATATTTTCAGTACTATGTAACGCTGAAGGATATATTATAAAAATTATGGCGACAAATAAGGATCCAAACCCAGGCAAAGCCATTCTAAGGCTCCGCATTTTGATTGGGGGTGCTGTTCAGGGTGTTGGCTTCCGTCCATTTATATACAGGTTGGCGGAGGAAAATTGTCTTTCGGGATTTGTACAGAACTCCGGGGCGGGCGTTACCATAGAGGCTGAAGGCGCTCACCGCAATCTAACAGCCTTTCTTTTAAAAATTGAGCCTCAAAAGCCTGTTCGCGCATCTATCCACAGTCTGGAATCTTCCTGGCTGGACCCTGCAGGCTATAAAGATTTTGCTATTAAAGAGAGTCAATCTGCCGGAGAGTCGCGGGCGCTGATTTTACCCGACATAGCCATGTGTGAAGACTGCCGCCGGGAGGTTTTTAACCCCCGGGACCGCCGTTATCTTTACCCTTTTACCAATTGCACCAACTGCGGTCCGCGTTTCAGCATTATCAAGGCCATGCCCTACGATCGCGCGTCTACCACCATGGCGGGTTTTGAAATGTGTGAGGATTGCGCTGGTGAATATAATGCCCCCCATAACCGGCGCTTTCACGCTCAACCTATCGCCTGCCCCAATTGCGGCCCCCAGGTGTTTTTTACCGATAATGCGGGGGTGCGCCTTTCAGAAAAACACGCGGCGACCTTAAGCGTCATCGGCAAGCTTAAAAAGGGCGCCATTATCGCTCTTAAGGGGCTTGGTGGTTATCAGCTACTGGTAGACGCCCATTCACAGGATGCCATAACCAGACTGCGTCAGCGTAAAGGCAGGGAGGCTAAACCCCTGGCGCTTATGTTTCCCACACTTTCACTCATCAGGGAGTATTGCGAAACATCGGATCTGGAAGAGAGGCTGCTGTGCTCACCGGAGGCCCCCATTGTGCTGTTAAAGAAAAAGCGGCGTGTTTATAAAAAGGCCCTGGCGGATGGTGTGGGTTTTAATAACCCGTTCCTGGGCGTGATGTTGCCATATACACCACTGCATGCGGTTATTCTCGGCAGCCTGGGCACGCCTGTTGTTGCCACAAGCGGTAACCTGACCGACGAGCCCATATGTTACAGCCGGGCGGACGCTGTAGAGCGGCTGAGCGGTATTGCAGATTTTTTCCTTCATCACAACCGCCCCATAGCCAGGCATGTGGACGACTCGGTAACAAGGGTGGTCATGGGCCGGGAGCTTATATTGCGGAGGGCGCGGGGGTACGCGCCTTTGCCCATCAGGGTCAGGGCTGATGCTACTACTGAAATAACAGAATCAGGACTCGCGGCAGGAGCACGACAGAAAAACACCGCGGTAAAAAATATTTCTGTAATAGCTGTGGGCGGGCATTTAAAAAATACTGTGGCCTTTTCCCGTGGTGATGGCGTATTCCTCAGCCAGCATATTGGCGATCTGGAGACAGTGGCCTCTCGAAAAGCATTTACTCAAAGTATTGAGGACCTTAGCACGCTGCTTCAAGTTAAACCTTCTCTGATTGTACACGATAATCATCCCGATTATGTATCCACCCACTATGCCGAAGATAGCGGCAAAAATATTCTTGGCGTACAGCACCACTATGCCCATGTGTTATCCTGTATGGCAGAAAATGAGGTAGAGGCTCCTGTTCTGGGTGTCAGCTGGGATGGCACTGGCCTGGGGATGGACAACACGATCTGGGGAGGCGAGTTTCTTCTTATTAAGGAAGAAGGTTTTGAACGAGCGGCATCTTTAAGACCATTTCCGCTGCCGGGAGGGGAGTCTTCAATCCGGTCTCCCATAAAAACGGCTTTTGGTTTATGCTGGGAGTTATATGGTGAGGGCCTTATGGAAAGTACTGGGGATTTCTTTTCGAACTACCTTTCTGATAACGAAATACAGTCCTTAATTCAGATGCTGCAAAAGAGCGTGAACTGCCCCCTGACCAGCAGTGCGGGCCGGATATTTGATGCTGTTTCGGCTATTTTA
>CAZRWX010000363.1:0-2068 GCA_964603925.1 uncultured Bifidobacteriales bacterium
AGACTTATTTATAAAGGGTTAGGGCGTTCCGGGTGCTCTTTTACGGAATCGCTGTGGTTTGCTTGCTTTTTACTCAAATTTGAACACTCTTTAGCCATGGCCTTTTACTTTCAGTTTTTTCTGTGGTAGCCACGCTGAACGAGGCCGCTTTAGTGCCCGCAGCGGTGATCCGTATTTCCGGGTCTTTGCCCAGATTGCCAATGAGGCATTCACCTATAAATAGATCGGCATTTATACAGTCCGGCCTACTGATATTTAAAAAAAATGCTTCGGGGTCAAAACCTTCCATTTATAGAGAAACTTCCAGGCGAAGTAATGTCGTCATCTGCAAAAGGATTCATAGCCGTGAGCGGGTGCCGTCACCCTGAGCGCAGCCTAAGGGCTCAGGGTGACGGTGCCTTGACCTAATCCGGGTATTAATAAACACTCAATTCCGACCGGAGAAATTAATGGGCACCATAAATTTACTCCTGTAAATGCCTTTGCCCTGCAAAGGGCTGACACCATATGTCATTCTATAATCCTATTATTTATAAATGCTCTCAACCCGCGTTAAAACCGCTGAAACCGAAACTCTTACCCCGCCCATCTGGGTGGAAGGCGGCACTTTGTACCGTAAATGCGGGGCCTATAATCAAATTATCAACCCCTGGGGTCCGGGTGCCGGTGCCTGGACACAGCGTGAGGGTAAAAGGTTCCCCTGGGTGCCGCCGTGGCCTATACTTCTTTTTAATCAAAAGCCCTCGCCTATAATACTTGAGAGTTTTCTGCGTATACCCGTGGAGCTTTGCTTCAGGCTGGAGAGGGTAGACTATGAAAAGGGTGAGGGGCTTGAGCTGCCTTTGGATTTGGACCACATACCCCGGCAGACCCTGGCCCGTCAGTTTCGGCAGATGTATCACTGGCTGGCGGCTCAGCGTTTTAATCACTTAGTACCCCAGGAGGTAATGAAGGCCGCCACAAGTTTCCAGGACAGTAACTGGGAGGTCCTCATGCTGTTTAACAGGTACCCCCGGGCCATTGAGCTTTACAATACTTGCCCTGCCCTGGTATATTTTCTGGCTAATTTAAATAAGATACCATCTGCCAAATCTTTTTCTGCGGGCATTCTTATAAATAAACCCCGGAAGGAAATTTGCAGGGCTCTGGGCTTCCCCGCAAGTGAATTTGCAGTTCACTTTCTCAGTCGGCTGCCCAATATTCTTATTCATATACACAATCATGGCTTTTTTAAAAGGCTTTTAGCCAGGCCAGATGCCATGAAACATTTAAATCATTGCCGTAAGCTGCAGACAGACGACTTGTCTGTGGCTAAAATGGCAGTGCATTCATTATTTAAAAAGTACATGTTCAGGTTACTCAGGGGCGGCAGGTATAATCGTTTTAATACTTTGCTGGGTTTATATGAAGATGTGGGGCGTATGATTGAGAGCCTTGCCAATGAGGAGTGGATGTGGGCTAAACTAAACCAGGTTACCTCAGCAAATGGGCTGGAGGCACTACATGATGAATTGGTAACCAAAATAAATAAAGAATCTCCCAGGTATTTTGAGGGTGCGGGCAAGGTACGATACCCCCTTCCCCCTGTAACCGGTACCAGGGACATTGTACCTGTAGTTAATTATAAGAGCCTATGCTATGAAGGCATGGTAATGCACAACTGCGTGGCGTCCTATTTTGCTGATGTGACATCGGGACAATACTATATATACAAGGTGCTAAAACCCCAGCGGTGTACGCTCTCTCTGGTGAAGCAGGGCAAAAAATGGCATCTTGGGGAGCTTAATGCCAAAAATAACCTGGAGCCCTCAATTGAGGCTAAATGGGCGGCCAGGCAATGGCTTAAAGAACGTGGTGTCTCATGTTAAAATAATCTCATCGGACATTACCCGTTATTAATAGTCAAACCATACCACAACTTCGCTATTTTAAAATGCCGTTCTTGCGTTTTATTCTTTTGTACCAATTTACGATAGGCCGTAAATTGGTTTTGAAAATATCAGCTTAAAAAAATATGGCTCTATAGCAGAATCTGTGGGTAAAAAACAACTATGAATATAGTGCCCTC
>CAZRWX010000364.1:0-2058 GCA_964603925.1 uncultured Bifidobacteriales bacterium
CTGTCCAGGGTTCCGTTATATTTTTGGAGGTCTGGTAATTTTACAGGAAATAACAAACCAGATTGCCAATTATGCCCGCCACTGGCCGGGAGGGTGGACCCATCTCCGGGGGATCCATAACAATACCCTGTCCTATTCTGTCATTTAAGTCATTATTAGGTGCAGATGAGATATTTTAGCAAAAGTCAAAAATTTGGAAAAACCGGTATAGAGCTCAGCTCCCGTTACCGCAGGCTTGCTAAATTAAGGCTGCTTTTTGTATTTCAACTCTGAAACCCGCTCCGCTTCCCGGTATTTTATCCGCAGGATAATCATAGCGCCGATGATGCCCGCCCACATCAGAGCCAAATTCATGGCCAGGTTGACCTTTTGGTGGTAAGTGCGCTCCATGTGGAAACTTTCTGCAGCCTGCCCTTCAGCAGCAGAGCAGATGCCCGTAAAGAGCAGGCCAAGAGTGAAAAATATGGGTATCCATTTTTTAATCATACGAGCACCCCCCATAATGTCAAAGCCAGGAAAATGGTTATAAGCATAACGCCTATCCAGGTAAAGACCGGGCTGGGCTTATTTTGGGCGCTCGCCCTGTCCAAGAACGGTATGAATGTAAAGGCTGCACCCGCGATGCCCATAATGGAAACAGCCAGGCACTCTCCTGAAATACCAAGGATGCTGGACGGGAAAAGCTTGAGGAATTGAAAGGCGAAAAGGAAGTACCACTCTGGTTTGATATCCTCAGGAGTGGGTGCCATGGGGTCGGCAATATCACCCACGTGGGCGGGGTAGACCGCAGCCAGGGTTATGATAATACCAATGACGAAGAGCCAGATTACGCTCTCCTTGTAAGTAAAATTGGGGAAAAAAGGTATATGGCGTACTTTTTTCATCTGCTCTTTGTCCTGTTCTACGGATACAGGTATACTCATGCCCTGTTTTTGGATAAAGAGTATATGTAACACTGCCACACCGGCCAGGGCCAGGGGTAGTAAACATATATGCAAGGTGTAAAAGCGGGTGAGTGTCTCGCCGGTAACATCGGCGCCGCCGCGCCCCAGCAGGGTGATATACTCGCCGAGGGGCAGGGAGCCCGGTATGCCTGTGCCCACACGGGTGGCTGCAAAAGCCAGTGTATCCCAGGGAAGAAGATAACCGCTGAAACAGAATACCAGTGATATACCCATAAGGCCTACACCGGTAAGCCAGGTGAGCTCCCGCGGTTTGCGGTAGGCTTTTAGAAGCAGTGTAGAGAACATGTGCAGGAACACAACAATTATGATGGCATTGGCGCAGTATACGTGCAAAGTGCGCATTAGCCAGCCCATGGGCACTTCTGTCATAATAATGTGTATGCTCTGGTTGGCGGCCTCGGGCACGGGTTTATAATACAGGGCCAGTACTATGCCGGTAACAGCCTGCAGGCTGAAAAGGGATAAGAGCAGGCCGCCCATCATGTACCAGTAACTGAATTTGTGTTCTGGTACGGTTTTTTTGTCCGCCAGCTTTTTAAGGGCGCTGATCTCCAGGCGCTCCTCCAGCCAGTTAGTAACGCCTTCAGCTGATTTCTGGAATAGACTCAATGTCAAAGCCCTCTCTGGAAATAATTAATTGGGAACCTTTAGGGGTAACAGTAAAAGACTGAAGAGGTTTGGGCGGCGGACCTTCAACATTTATGCCGTCCTCATTAAACCTGCCTTTGTGACAGGCACAGAAATAGTCGCGTTTAGCCGGGCGGTAAGTTACGTTACAGTCCAGGTGTGTGCATACGCCTTTAAGAGCCTTAAAACTGCCATCCTCTTTTTTAACCAGGATACCGGGGTTGGCACCCCAGGCGAAGGTAAAAGGGTGGTTTGTGTTTAAAGACGCAATATCCTCCCCATTAAGAATAACATAATCGGGTTCTTTGTCTTTGTTGGGGAATACGGCGCGGATAACAGGGTAGAATAGCCCCGCGAATAATGCCGCCATCCAGCCGCCAAAAAGGGTGTTGAGAAAGTTGCGCCGGTCCAGGAGGGAGTGTTTGATTTTCATGAGTTATGATCTAATAGTTAAGATTAAAATTTG
>CAZRWX010000365.1:0-2056 GCA_964603925.1 uncultured Bifidobacteriales bacterium
GCAATTAAAATTATGGCATGGCGTTGAATAAGGTTTATGAGAGAAAATATTCTACGGGAGAATCTTCTTAAAGCCGGTATATCAAGAATAATTATTGACTGCTTATGAGCGCGAAATTGCCGCATACCCTCCAGCCTGTCCGCGCAGTCCTCCACAAAATACCCATAGCCCGACAGTAAAGTAACAAGGTCGCTCCTTAACTGGTCATTTTTGCTTATTACAAGAACCCGATGACGGTTATGCATGTATTTCCTTTTTCAGCCATTCGGGTATCTCAAACTCGTTGGAATGATGGGTTGACGCCCTCTCCCATTGCCTGATCAAATCCTCAATTTGCTGAAGCAAATCGGGTATCCTGACTGGTTTTTCTATAAATATTACAGATTTCAAATTATGGTGAAGAGAAGATAGGTTTCGAAGTTTATAAGGCCTGGATATAAAAAATACCGGACAATTATGAATTTCTGCCGCCCTCAAGGCACTTTGATAATCCCGTTGAAAATACTGGTCATCCCTATTATTAACCAGAATTGCAGAAAACTGACTTTTTAGCTGGTGGGACATATGAAGGGGAATACTGAAAAATTCGAGCTTACTTTGCTCATAATTTTTAAGGGAATATAAAAACACCTCTTCGGGCTCTATAACACCAATAAGCTTGAGCCGGGCCTCTTTCTGCCTGGGAAAGTGCAACCAGTTGCCCTTACCAAAATAGCCCAGGCGATTAAGAATAAGTACTAGAGAACCGGAAAGATAGCCGATTATAACAAGCCTGAATCCTAAATTAATCCTGGAAATAATAATAGCCGCAGACCCCATGGTGGCGGCCACCAGAGACAACAAAAATGTAGACTGTAAATGGGAAAGCCCCCAATGAACCAGGCGATGATGCAAATGCTCATTATCAGCTTCAAACATTTTAAGAAAACGTTTGTGGATGTGGCGTTTTTTATCGGGCAAATTAGCCGCAAAACGCCTTACCATAGCAACAGATATATCAAAAAGAGGATAACCTACAATCAGGATGGGGACAAAAAAGGGATATTCATTACCCGGGAACCGGGTTACCATTATGCTTAGGATCCCTAGTATGGCGCCCAAAAAGAGAGCGCCTGTATCACCTAAAAACACCTTCTGCCTGAGGATCATATTATGAATTAAAAAACCCACAGTAGCACCGGTCAAAATAACGCAAGCGGCTACAATATCCCATTGCTGACTGGCATTGGCAAGAATAGCCACAGTTATAAAACTTATTATTGTTACACAGGATGCAAGGCCGTCTATGCCGTCAATGATATTTAAGGCGTTCATTACAGCCACTAACCAGATAATTGAGATAATAGTGCCAAATATACCCAAACTTATTGTTTGGTCAAAAAGATGGATATGCTCAAAACGGATATTAAAATCTGTAACTACAACTGCAGCCAGGATAAACTGCATGAGAAACTTAATTTTATAATTAATGGTTTTTATATCGTCCAAACTGCCGCCAATAAGCAGAAAAATGGACACAAAAAACAGCATGGTGAAGCAGAATTCCGATACTGAAACAATGTATTCTGCAAAAAATAGCCGCTGAAGGGCAGTGGTCAGCAGAAAAGCTAAAATAATGCCCAGCCCACCCAGCCTTGGCACTACCTGCTGATGAACCTTGCGGTAATCGGGGGCATCGGCAAAGTACTTTTTGAGCGAGCTGTATTTCAGGATAAATATTATACTGAAAGATAGCGCAAAGGAGCTCGCTAAAAGCAGAATAAGGGGTAACCAATTATTAGAAGGCATCTTTTTTCATTTCACCAGACAAAACAGCTACTAGACTAATTTTTACATAATAAAAAGAAAAGATCCAGATAACTGTTAGCTGGCTCACACACTGTGATTTATAATATAATTCAGGCTAAGGTGAGCTCAAACACTAAATTTCTAGATTGTTACTGTTTAGGATATAGGCGTTATCGCCGTCGCCATGAACCTGTCGAAGGGGCGATGCCTTGAAGTAGTCATGCTGAAAAGTAATTATTTCGGTTCCTCAGCAGAATCTGTGGGTAAG
>CAZRWX010000366.1:0-2055 GCA_964603925.1 uncultured Bifidobacteriales bacterium
CCTCTAAAGGTAATTTTAACAATAACACAACAAATATAAATATTTACATATCGTCAAATGAGAGCAAATTACCAGCTGTCACAAAGCCCAGGTCCTGATTATCTTCAGAAATCACCACCAGCTTTCTTTTAGAAAAAAGAAGATATTTCAGGGCCAGAATTCCTGGTTTTGTAGATGGAAGACGTGTTACATTTGTTGAATATTTGCTGGCAGCGGCTCCTTGGGGCATTCTCCAGATATCCTGAAGATAAATAAAGCCGGTTATTTTCGTCTGCTTTTTTAAGAAGATAACTTTCTTCCCATTACTTTGCCGAAGATGTCTGATTATCTGTTCCCTCTTCATATCTTCAAAACAGCAGTTTGATGAAAAGGGAATAGCTAATTCTGCCAGACTTTTATCGGACAGAGACATTATTCGTCTTACCAGCTTTTCCTGGGATGATTTAAGGTCCCCGGTCTCAATGCCTTTTTCAGTAAGTGAGCTAATGGCCTTTCTAGTGTATTTCAGGCTTGTGTAATGAGGGCCAAGCATAATGTGTGTGAGGTAAATAAAAGGCCTGGCAAAAGGCCTGAGACATTGAAAAGACAAATAAATGGCATAGCTCATGGAACGGGTCAGTGAAAATGAATAATGCCGGAATATGGCTTTTGGCGTTATTTCGGCAAAAATTAGAAGGCAAGTTGCCAGTATAATGGTAATTGTTATAAAACCGGGTTGATAGCTCAAATTAGGTGCTTTAAATCTGCTCCAAATTTTGAGTATGAGATACTCACCAAATAGGGAAAATGCTGTATTTGCCAGGTTAGTGCCTATGAGTATGCCAATGATAGCGTCTCTCTTATTATTGAGAATGAAAGTTAGGAGGCGTGATTTTTTATCTCCTTTCTGACTTTGATTTTTGGCTTTTAAGAACGAACAGGATAAAATACCTGTCTCTGTACCGGAAAAAAACGCGGACATTAGCAGAAAAAAAGTTACTCCAGATAATGCCAATCCTATGGAAATGCCCGTCATGACAAAATTTTAAGTTAGTAAAAGCTCCTAAAGGCTGCGTCAACCCATTTCAAGGCAACTTTTTGTGTTGAGAATATTCAAAGCCTGAATCCTCATTTGCCTCTTTTAACTTTACCAGTAAGGAATATGGGACTTTAATGCTGCCAATGCCAAAACCGGCCCCACCTTTGTTATTGTGGAAATCAGAACCTCCGCAGCAGATTAGATCAAATTTCTTAGCAATATCATGATATTTTTTAGAGGTTTTTTTGTCCATGCCTTGGCAATATGTTTCTATACCTTTAAGGCCCATATCAACAAGCGGACCAATAAGGTCATCCCGAAGGGTTTTAGATGGATGAGCCATGGCTGCGATGCCCCCAGCTTCGATGACAGCATCAATAGCCTCCTGGGGCTTAAGTTTGTAGAGCTCAAACTCTTTAATGAATTCACCGGTTAAATATTTCTCAAAGGCCTCAGGAAAGCTATGGACATATTCCTCCTCCAAAAGCACTTCGGCAATGTGCGGCCTGCCAACGCTACAGCCTTTAGCCTTCTCCATTACCCTTTCAATCCGTATTTCAACACCCACAGTATGCAGCTTTTTAACAATTTTACGGGCACGGATTTCTCGCTTTTTTTGAAGATCAACCAATTTTACATTGAAACTTAAGTTTGTGGGGTCAAATAAATAGCCTAGAATGTGGATTTCGCTACCCATGTAGAAAGTGCTTAGCTCAACACCAGGAATAAGCTCTATACCTAGCTGAGCGGCTAAATCTTTGCCTTCATGATAACCTTCTACACCGTCATGGTCTGTAATTGCAATTGCACTCATCCCTGCATTATGGCAGAGATTTATGATGGCGTCCGGTCTAAGTTCGCCGTCTGAATAGGTAGTATGCAGGTGAAGATCCACAAATTTGCGTTTTATTTTAGTTTCTTGTGGTGTCACCTCAATGTTGCTCATAATTATATAGTATCAAATTTTATTATACAATTTTCCAGACATTAATACCTGATGCTGACTATATCTTTGAATCAGACAATAACTCCTACCT
>CAZRWX010000367.1:0-2020 GCA_964603925.1 uncultured Bifidobacteriales bacterium
CGAAACCCATAGTTGCCGTTATACCATAGGTTAGCATTTGTATTATTGGTGCTGGGGTTAAGGGGGGCAATAATATCCCATTGTTGGCCAAACCTGATCTCCAGCCCAGCCATGGGTTTAAACCAGGCATATCCAAGGCGAATCCGGGGCCTGGCATTGGCATCGTTGGCAATAGAGAAGAAATCTAACTCCAGAACACCACCGATAGGTGTTTCGCCATTTGTACCGTTAATTTTAAGGCCGAAGCGGGAGTGCTGAGCTGAAAAACCGATGGCGGCGGTATCTGATGAAGTGGCAACCTGAGCACAGGAAACAGCGTTTGTGCCCCAGGATTGTACCCCCGCTGTGGCGTAATACATATCGCCTTTAATGAAACCGTAAGGCTTAACCTCGACCTGGGCAAATGCAAAGCCGGCTAAGAGTAAAATTACCAGAACTGTCATATTTTTTTTCATTTTTTCTCCTTAAATGATTGATTTGTGTGTTTTGAAATTAGCTACCCGGAAAATAATAAAATCAGACACTATTACTAATAAAAATGCAAAACGCCCATATTGATTACTGTTCTAATGCTAAATTGCCTCAAAATTAGAGATTAAATTAAATGTTGAGCTCATTGCCCCATCACTGAATATTTATATTCAAAGCGTAAATTATGCATACGATTTTCTTTGAAATAGGTGTGGTTGTGGTCGCTTCGGCCATACTGGCGTGGCTAGCGTTACTTGCCAAACAACCCATTATACTGGCCTATATAGGTGCCGGGGTGCTTTTGGGCCCTTGGGGGCTTGGCCTGGTACGTGAGGTAGAGTTTGTGGATGGGGTCTCCCGTATCGGGGTCACTCTTTTGTTGTTTCTGGCTGGCCTTGCTCTTCACCCCCGCAGGCTATTTTCGCTTTTCAGGGAGACATTGATTATCAGTCTCGTATCAGGAGTTGTTTTCTGGCTGGTGGGCTATTTGTTTGCTCAGGCCTGGGGTTATTCGGGTAAGGAGGCCTTTATTATAGGACTGGCCATGACTTTTTCCAGTACTATTCTGGTTGTAAAACTCCTTCCAACCACCGCCCTCCATCAAAAGCGTATGGGGTCTCTGTGTATTGCCGTTCTCATAGCGCAGGATCTTGTGGCAGTAACCTCTCTTATAATTATTAATTCCAACCCCATGGCGCTCAAATGGCGCCTTATACTATTGCCACTTTATGCCGTTTTGTTAATAGCCACTACCCTGGCCGCGGAGCAGTTTATACTCAGGCGTATTATGGCCCGCATAGAGACTTTTCAAGAACTGTTATATCTGATGACGCTTGCCTGGTGCTTTGGTGTAGCCATGATTTTTGAATGGGCGGGGCTCTCACCAGAGGTTGGGGCCTTTATCGCGGGTATTGCCCTGGCGCGCAGTTCCATTGCCACCATATTATCCGAAGGCCTTAAATTTTTCCGGGATTTCTTTCTGGTATTGTTCTTTTTTGTATTGGGCGCGCAAACCGACCTCGTCATGGCTAAAGCAGTTTTATTACCAGCCTTCATTCTCTGCGTCATCATTATTCTGATTAAAAGCGGGGTATATTTTGGTTTATTTAAGTGGGCGGGGGAGGAAAAACGCTTTAGCTGGGAGATAAGCGTACGTCTCAGTCAAACAAGTGAATTCAGCCTGATCCTTGCTGTATTTGCCGCCGAAATAGGTGCGGTCAGCAGTCGGGGGTCTCAGCTTATACAGATGGTCACTATCTTCAGTCTTATTATATCCTCTTATTTAACAGTCAACTACTTCCCCAACCCCCTGGGTATGAAAAAGTTCCTTAAGCTTAACTGAGAAGCCACTTTCAAGGCGGCGACAGTAATAATGGTTATGATTTTTTTTCAACGTAATCTACAATAGGGTGGTGGGTGCATGATTAATCGCGTATCTACAAGAAATCGGGGTGTGTTGTTTACGTCTGTTCGCTTTTTATTAGAACGAAAAGCTAGCTAGTATCTGTCCAAAATGGTAATAAAAATTCACCACAGAGACGCAGAGGAC
>CAZRWX010000368.1:0-2007 GCA_964603925.1 uncultured Bifidobacteriales bacterium
GTCTCCTAAGAATGGTCCTGGGACTCAGAGTGAGGAAGCATCTACTCCGGGTGTATTTGAGATACGAAAGTATTCATTTAAAAGGCGCTTAATGGGCGCCCTGTGGTATTATGGCGTATTAAAGGTTCTTCGTATTCTTCTTATCCCCGAAAGGCTGTTAGGTAAATGGCCCTTAGGTGCTGCTTTATATATTACAGATCAAAAGCCTAAAATTTAGGCCATGATGCCAGTCAAAAGCTTATATTTTCCAATTTAAGCTGCATTCTCTAATTTTTTTCCGAAAATCCGGTAACATTGTCAGCGATCTCGATACTGATTAAATACTATGAACCTAAAGAAAAACCACTTAAAAAAGGGCTTGCCGGAATACTCTTACCTGGGTTGCCCCTTAACCGCAAACCGCACTCCCTGGTGTTTTCGCATTTGCCAGCCCAATGAGCAGGATAAGGGCCGTTGCGGGCGCCTGGCGCCGCATTCTCTCAAAAGTTATACTCAGCAGGCAATTGAGGATCATAACCGAAAAAAATGCGGCTGCGCAGGGGTTACTGCGCCATAAAGGTAAGAGCAATTCAGTAACTGGTTTCTGTCTAAAATAGTGTCGCTACTGCCTTGGCCATGAGTCTGTAAAGGAGCGATGCCAAAAATATGTAATCCTCAGATCATTGCTATGGGACATTAGTTATTTTTATTCCATGGATAATGATCAAGAGTCCGGTAGTCAGGCCCTGACAAGGCACCGTGTGCTTGCCATGGCCGCTGTCGGGGGGTTAATATTCTTTTTCTGTATATCAATTTCGTTTACATTCCTCTCTATTTACAATGGTGTTAAATCCAATTGCCAGCAGGCTCAAATCCTGTATGGGGGTGATTGCGTGGAGGCTCTCAGTGCTGTAATTCAATCCGATACTACATCATTTAATAAAAAGAACAGCGCGGTATGGGCACTGGGGCAACTGGCCGATCAAAAGGCTCTACACCTGTTGCGGGAGCTCAGCCAGAATCCGGGGGACACCTCCCACTGCACCCGGTCCAAAGAAATATGCGCTCATGAGGTTAATAAGGCCCTTAAGTGGTGTACAAAAGGCAACAGCACCAGCTGGATGTACTGGAACAGGGATAAATGGTAAAGGTATTCAGAAAGTAGTCTTTTTTAAAAGCTTCAACTGACACCGGCACCCTTATACAGTACCCATGTCTGAAAAACAGAGTTCTTCTCCATAATGTCGGGGGTCAGCTTTTTAACACAGGGGGGTATAAACAATATATTTGCTTATCAGGCCTGTTTTACCGGATATCTTTGCCCATTGAATTCTTTGGATATCTGTATTTAAAGCATTTATCTTTAAAAAGGTGGATATTGGCAATCTTATATATAAAACAGCAGACCTCGTAAGGTCCACCCTTTCCTATGAGGAAGGCGGTCATGACTGGTGGCACATTTACCGGGTTTGGAATACTGCCCGGCATATTGCCCAAAAAGAGGGCGCTGATCTGCTTATCGCGGAGCTGGGCGCTCTGCTTCACGATATAGCCGACTCCAAGTTTTATAATGGTGACGAGACTATTGGCCCCCGGCGGGCACAAGAGCTTTTGGCTTCTCTTAATGCCCCCGGCGATATTGTTGAAAAAGTCAGGCTTATTGTAGCAAATGTATCCTTTAAAGGCGTAAACCATACATCATCTTACCAGTCTCCTGAGCTGGATGTGGTACAGGACGCTGACAGGCTGGACGCCATGGGTGCCATAGGTATTGCCCGGGCTTTTAATTATGGGGGCTATACTCATCGTCCTATATACGACCCGGATATCAAACCTGTTCAAAATATGACCAAAGATCAGTATAAGCAATCTGAAAGTCCTACCATTAACCATTTCTACGAAAAAATTCTGCTCTTAAAAGACAAAATGAATACAGAGACCGGCAGTGCTATGGCTCTGGAAAGGCACAAATTTTTAGAGGTATACCTTGAGCAGTTTTATAAGGAATGGGGTATGAATAATTATGAA
>CAZRWX010000369.1:0-1951 GCA_964603925.1 uncultured Bifidobacteriales bacterium
CGCATAGTGTAAAAGCCATGGATATTTCTCTTCTATTTCAATAAAACATTCACCTGCAAAGGGCCCTTTCTTTTAAAAATCTGCCTTAAATTGGCATCTTTGCTATTTTTACGGGATATAATGGCTGAATCTAAAGATAATATCAAAACTGCTCGAGGCACCCAGTTAACCATTGACATTGGCAATACTAATATTGTGCTTGGTTTGTTTGTTGGTAAAAAACTAAAGAACCGCTGGCGCGTTAACACCCGTCGGGATGTCACCATAGACGAAATTATCCTCACTCTCAGGGGCTTATTTTCACCGGAAGAGCTTAAAGCCGGTAATATCACTCAAATAGGTCTGGCAACTGTTGTACCATCTCTACAGTATCAATGGTCACGCGCGCTGGAGGTCAAGTTTAATGTTACACCTGTTGTTATGGATGCTGTTAAATGCACAACTTTTTCCATAAATCTTGATTTTCCAGGCCAAATTGGCGCTGACAGACTTTGTAATATTCTTGCCTGCCAGGCATTGGGCATTAACGAGGCCATAGTCGTAGATTTTGGTACTGCCACTACTCTGGATGTATACAGTGAAAATACCTATTGGGGCGGTATTATCTGCCCGGGTGTGCAGACATCGCTCAACGCCCTGGCTGCACGTGCTTCCAAGCTCTCTGAGGTTGAGCTGCACTGGAACACCCGTATCATAGGCACTAATACTGATGACGCTCTGCGTAACGGGATACTTTTTGGAACCCTGGGACAAATAGAATATATGCTGGGCAAAATACTCAAGGAAAAACCTATGAACTCTCCACAGGTTATTGCCACAGGCGGGTTAGCAAAATTATTTGGAACAAAATGCCGCAAAATAGATCACGTTATCAATGACCTTACCCTTATCGGGCTAAATTATCTTTTAGCCAGGGAGAATTACGCCAAATGAAAAAAATACTTGTAACTGGCGGCGCGGGCTTTTTAGGCTCCCACTTATGCGAACGGCTGCTTGATAATGGCGATGAAGTCCTGTGCATGGACAACTATTTTACCGGATCAAAAGACAATATCCGTCACCTTATACCAAATGCGCATTTTGAGCTGATACGTCATGATGTAACAGTTCCAATACTACTGGAAGTCGACCAAATTTACAACCTGGCCTGTCCGGCTTCTCCAGTCCATTATCAGTTTAACCCGGTTAAAACTATTAAAACCAGTGTAATGGGGGCTATCAACATGTTAGGGCTGGCCAAGCGGGTTAATGCCCGTATACTGCAAGCCTCCACCAGCGAGGTTTACGGGGATCCAATAGAACACCCGCAAAAAGAAACTTATTGGGGTAATGTTAATCCCATTGGTATTCGTTCCTGCTACGATGAGGGTAAACGTGTAGCCGAAACCCTGTTCTTTGATTATCACAGGCAGAATGGGGTTGACATCAGGGTTGTACGTATTTTCAATACATATGGCCCCCGCATGCAGCCCGACGACGGCAGGGTGGTATCCAATTTTATCATGCAGGCGCTTAAGGGCCAGGATATTACCATTTACGGTGATGGAAGTCAGACACGTTCATTCTGTTATTATAAAGATTTAGTTAATGCCCTCGTTCTCTTTATGAATCAGGATAACATAAGGGGCCCTGTAAATACGGGTAACCCATCGGAGTTTACAATTAAGCAATTAGCAGAAAAAATAATCAAGATTGCTGGCAGTAAAAGCATAATTAAATACCTGCCCCTGCCAGAGGATGATCCCACTCAGCGCAAACCAGACATCAGCCTCATGCAAAATACTACGGGCTGGCAGCCTCAAGTAGAGCTGGATCAAGGCCTGGTAGACACAATACACTACTTCCGCAAAATAGCTGATAAACAGCTATAGGTCTTATTAAAATGGAAGTCCCGCAAAGCAGGATTTACATTCTAATTAGCTGATGGAGCATATCCCCCGCTCATCGTGCC
>CAZRWX010000370.1:0-1908 GCA_964603925.1 uncultured Bifidobacteriales bacterium
TGTCATCCTGAGCGGAGTCGAAGGAGACATTTTTGGTTACGCTGAACAGCAACTAATTAAATATTCCCGGTGCTGGATTTACTCCCAGTCCAGGTTTTTTGCTGATTGTTAATTTACCGGATTTAAACCCAACTCCCGCAAACATGTTGTCTTTTAGAAGCCAGTTACCGTCAAGATCCACATAATGTGCTTGCTGGGCCAGGGCAGCACCTGCAGATATAAGGAGGTTGCTCTCCAGCATACAGCCAACCATAATTTTTAAACCAAGGTGTTCGGCTGATTTGATCATCTCTCTGGCAGGTGTAATACCCCCGCACTTTACCAGCTTAATGTTAATGCCGGAAAAAAGGCCAGAAAGTTTTTTAACACTCTCTTTAACCACACAGCTTTCGTCTGCTATTACAGGCAGCGGAGAGTTTTTGCTGATACTCGTCATGCGGTTATCGGCACCAGGGGGAAGAGGCTGCTCTACCATTTCCACCCCCAACTGAGAGAGCTTGTGTAATAACACAGGTATGTCCAGGTTTCCCCAGGAACAGTTAGCGTCCACCCACAATTTCGCATTGCTGTTTTCATGTATGAATTTGGGTAAATCTATATCACCGTCATGGTTCATCTTAATTTTAATTACAGGATATCCTGTAAGTTCCTTGAGCCTTTGTGGAAGCTCAGAGCGTGTACATAAGCCCAGGGTACACGAACTGATAATGCCTTCAGGCGGGCGGTCCCATAAAAGTTGCGCTGCCGGCGTGTTAAGTTTTTTACCAAGAAGATCCCAAAGAGCAATATCCAGGGCACACTGAGCGGCCCGGGAAGGAGTCAGAAGCTGCCAGGCTTCAGTCCAGATTTTCTCTATGTCTTTTATTGTATTAATTTTAGAAGAACCCAGATAATTGTGGAGCCCTTTTAGAATGGTAAGGATATCGCCGGCTGTTTCTTTATAATAAATATTTGGGGAGGCCTCACCATAGGCCGTTATACCATCATCTTCTATACGGATAAATACATTTTCCACAAAGGACTTAGTGCCCCTGGAAATGGTAAATGGGTGTCTGGGTTCCAGCTTTTTAATAACAGCTGTAAGTTTCATAGTCAGAAAATAGCGTACTGGCCTTATAAATGCCAGAAAATCTGTCGTTCTTTCCTAATTCCCGCTCTCCTGAAAAAGGAAATAGCACACATTGTCAAAGGAAATATATTTTTGGATAATAATAGAGTAAACTTAACCTGTATTGCCATGATGTTCTGGTCTTTCACTTGAGGGCTTAATTAATTGTATACGCTGAGTATTGGTAAATCAGTTAATGGCTCCAAAATTATTGCGGAGATGAACTTCAGGTTAACGCTGCCTTACACTGGTGATTTTACTCTGATTGTCGGGGGCATTCATGGGGACGAAAAGGGTGTTGTTCCCATCTTACAGGATTTTATCACTAATCAACTTAACAGCGGCAATATTTCCCGTCCGGTTTGTATTATTTCTGTTCTTAACCCAGATGGTTATAACTTAAACTCACGTTATAATGCTAATGGCGTAGACCTTAACAGGAATTTTCAGTATAACTGGAGAGAGGATAGGGTTGAACACACGGGTATCCTTCCGCTATCTGAGCCTGAATCCAAGGCACTGGCAGATCTTATCACCAGCTATCATCCTTCTGTTGTTATAAGTCTGCATGGGGCATTATCCGAAATTGACGCTGACGGTGAGCAAAGTTATGGCCCGGCGGAGGTTATGTATAATTGTTTATCAGCAGAGGAAAAAAGGATGTACCGTTTACAGCATAAAACCCCAGATACCTTACAGGCAGGCGCTCTACCAGGTTCCCTGGGTCAGTGGTGCGGGTACGGTCTTAAATATATCAACGGTAAAAGGCCCGTTATGATTACCCTGGAGCTGCCTTATAC
>CAZRWX010000371.1:0-1900 GCA_964603925.1 uncultured Bifidobacteriales bacterium
ATCATTTGGAACGGGGTGAATGCAGCCAGCGGGCCTTATTTTCTCTTGAAGCCGAGGGGGGGCGGTGAGTGTTTTGAGGATATCATTAAAGCCAGGACCTTTATCTTCTGGACCGATTATCAACGCTGTCTTTTTCAGGGTCTGCTTAAAGGCCGAAGAGCTCAAAGCGGGCACCTGATTGCTGCTAATCCCCAGGAATATGCCCAAGCTCAAAAACAGCTGCCTGAGGGCTTCTGCGGCCATTATCCATTTTTGAATAGTCCAGCTCTGCAATTTACCTGTGAGTTGGCTATGCATAAAATACTAGATTTGATGGGCGATTTAGCTGTAGCCCGGCTGGCACTGCCCAGGCTTAAAATCCTTATTAAAAATGGCGGTCATTATCATAATCATTTATTGTTAAAGGAGATCCTCCATGGAGAATCAAATAGCGAACCTTACGTTACCTGAATCGGCAAATCCGGAATTTATACTGGACTATGCGGGCATTCTACAGCTTCTGCCCCATCGTCCGCCGTTTTTATTTGTAGAAGGGGTACGTGCTCTGGAGGGCGGCAAATCCATTGTTTGTCAAAAGAACTTTTCTTTTGGAGACAACTTCTTTGCCGGCCATTTCCCCCAGGAGCCGGTGGTGCCTGGTGTGATACAGATAGAGGCACTGGCTCAGGCCTCTACTCTTCTTATGCTGCTGTCATTTGATGATGTACAGGGTAAACGTCCTGCTTTTACCGGTATTGATGAGGCTAAATTTAGGCGCCCGGTCAGGCCAGGCGACATACTTACTCTTAATTCCCAGCTGGAGATATACCGCCGGGGGTTTGCTGTATTTCGTGTGCAGGCTCTGGTAGGTAGTGCTGTCAGCGCTCAGGGTATAATTAAAGCCACCATGATATAATTGCCCATGTGTATACACCCTACAGCCGTTGTACCCTGGGGCCTGGAGTTACCTTCCAGCTGTGAAATAGGCCCTTACAGTATTATTGAGAAGGGCGTTGTTTTTGGTAAAGGTGTAATAGTGGGAGCACGCTGTCATGTTTATGCCAGTACTCGTCTGGGTGATGGCTGCAGGCTTTTTGACGGTGTCATAGTAGGCTCTCAACCACAGGATCTTAAATACCAGGGGGAGCCTACCTGTACTCTAATTGGCTCTGGTACACAAATCAGGGAATATGTAACAATAAATTGCGGTACCGCTGCTACCGGGCGCACACAGGTTGGTGAGGGCTGCATGATAATGGCTTATGCCCATGTTGCTCATGACTGCTGCTTAGGCAACAGGGTGGTTATAGCCAACGGTGTGCAGATGGGCGGTCATGTTACTATTGGCGATGCTACCACTGTCTCGGGTTTAACGGGTATACATCAGTTTACCACCATTGGGCCGGGAGCCTTTATCGGCGGCGGTTTGAGGGTGGCAAGGGATATCTTACCTTTCACCCGGGCTCTTGGAGAGCCCTTGTCCTGGGCTGGTGTTAATCAGGTGGGGGTTACAAAGCTGGGTTATGATGTGCAGGATGCCCTCAAGCTAAAACGTGCTTTCCGTATGCTGGGCATAGGGGGGCAGGGGGCTTTTATAGATTATATCTCCCGGGAATTACCATCTGGCATAGACAAAATATTTAAAGACTTTTTCAGGGATAGGGTGCGAGGTTACCTTAAATAGGTTAATTAGTATCTGTCCAAAATGGTAATATAATTCACCACAGAGGGCCACAAGTGGTCAGAGGACACAGAGAAGTTGTTTTTGATTTATTTAAATGCTGTTTTTAACAATAAAGCAAAGCTTAGTTTAAAATATTTAACCGAATTTCTCTGTGTTTTCTGCGTCTCTGTGGTTAGAAAAAACATTTTAGACAGAAACCAATTAGGTCCTCCAATATTTACAAAAATTTGATTTTGG
>CAZRWX010000372.1:0-1825 GCA_964603925.1 uncultured Bifidobacteriales bacterium
AGTGAAAAGAGGGACAGTGGGGAGTTTTTAGTAGCTGGTAGCTTTTCACTTGTCACTTTTCACTTTTCACTTATCAAAAGATGACAGTTCTACAGCTCAACTGTAACCATTTAATCTGCCTGGAGACTTATATTCTGTTTTATGGCTAAATGTGTCCGGCATCCCGAGGTGGAGACAAATTATATCTGTATGAAGGATAAAACCTGGCTTTGTGATGAGTGTATCAAGTGCCAGCACCCTCACGATTACTGCAAATTCAGAGAGGCTTGCGTTATCTGGTTTACCGAGAAGGAAGAAAAGGCTAAACCTTGACGGCACTATTAATCCAGACTGATTTTTAAAGAACTTTACATTATTGACGCACTGCTGGATTAAATTGATACCAGCCATTGTGACAGCTAGCCTTTAAATTCATAATTTTCTAAAAAAAGGCGGTTTTTATGTCAGTAAAAGAAGTATTAGAAGAACTCAAATCCTACGGCACACTCCAGAATCTCAAACTTTACCAGAAACACGGGGTTAAAAGCACGCTGATTGGTGTCAGTTTTTTTAATCTCAAAATAATTGCTAAAAAGTTTAAAGATGACAGCTGTCTGGCAAAAGACCTGTGGGCGTCAAATAATCACGATGCCCGCATGCTGGCCATCAGGATTATTAAACTCGATGATGTAAACATAAGCCTGCTCAACGAATGGGCAGCTGATCTGGACAACTACATACTCACCGACGCCCTCTCCGCTCTGGCGGCAAAGAGCACTTATGCAAAAGAGATACTGGAACAATGGACGGCCTCAAAAAGTGAATGGATATGCAGCGCAGGGTGGAATATTCTAGCCTCTTTAGCCATGAAAGTAAAAGAACTCCCGGAGAGCTTTTTTGAAAAACAGCTGAGTATCATAGAAGCTAACATTCATCAAAGCCCCAACCGGGTGCGCCACTGTATGAATATGGCCCTTATTGCCATGGGAGTGCGCACCGCCGCCCTTACCCAAAAAGCCTTGAAAGCCGCAAAAGCCATTGGCAAGGTAGAGGTAGATCACGGGTCCACAGACTGTAAAACCCCTGATGCTGCCGAATATATTCACCACACCCTGAAAAGCCGCATGGGCAAAAAGCAAGACTAATTTATGCCCATTTACGAATTCTTCTGCCAGGACTGTAGACAGTGTTGCTTAGAATTGTGAAACTGGCTGACAGGGTTAGTTTATTTGGAGCACTGGTGACAGTTGGCAGTTAAGTTGCTGAACAGGCAACAGAGAAAATAAACCGCGGAACACTAGTCCGCAACCCCGTAGCGTTTGCGGATTTCCTCGACAACGGTTTTATGCTGAGGTCCCAATATGCCTTTTTCCTCCAGGAGATTGAGGATTTTACCTGCCACATGCCGGCTTTGCTCTAAAAGTTCGGTTTGATACTGATTGCAATGCTGCATGGGGACATTGGGGCAATTCAGGACTTTGGCACAGGTACGGCAGTCACTTTTATAGAATTTATCGTTAAATTCCTCTCCGTAGGTTTTGATCCAGTTAAGAACAAATTCCTTGCCGGGATCACGGTTTATGCGCTCCCCTTCCTTCCATTTTTCAATTTCTATGCGGCGGATTTCAGATGTTTGTTTTTTAATAAATTCGCTGTTAATGGACATGACGATTGCGGCAGCCAGATCGCAGCACTGTTCATGGGATAAATGACTGGTAGCAGCGTGCTGTTCCAGTAGGCGGGATAATGTGTCTTGCATATTGCGCTATAATTAATGAATCAATTATAACATATCCCCAAATTATTAAATAGCAACCGATTATTATGTTCCATTTTTGTAATTTTG
>CAZRWX010000373.1:0-1817 GCA_964603925.1 uncultured Bifidobacteriales bacterium
CGCTCAGGACAGGCTTAGTCGAAGGGCTCAGGACAGGCTATCAGGATGACAGGTGAAACATGCTCCATCAGTTTATTAGAATGCATCCGCCTAAGGCGGATCCAATCTAATATGAACTTACCCACAGATTCTGCTGAGGAACCATAATTTCTTTCACCCCATTAGGGGGATAGAGGGGCCGCAATTAAAGGATCATTAGAACGGAAATTAACCAACCTGCCCGGCGTAGTACTGCAAAGCTGGACGAAGACGAATGTGGAATCCGTTCTAATAAGTCAAGGCAGGCATCGGGCAATATCTTAGAATTTAATCACCAACGCAGATCAGGTAAATCATATTCAGCCAGTTTAGCTAATGGAATCGGACTAAACCTTCCAAATGCGCCGTTTTGACCCAACCAGGTATAGGCAGCAGCCAGAGTATCTGGTGGGATAACGCCCGGGAGATCCACAAACCTGTCGAATATCCCCGAGACATCCGCACCGCCACTTTCCAGTAAAAAGTCAAGATACTCCTGTCTGGTAAATGCCCTACCGTTATAAAGCGCGCAAAACTGGCCAAGTACACCGGCAAGGTCTTTGGACCCCTGGGACTTTATTCTGATCTCCTTGTCCAGCAGCATATTGACCCGGGCTCCTTTTTTATAAACCAGCGTATACCATTCCTTATTACCATTAAACACGCTGTCCCTGACCTGGGGGGCGCTTAATGAAACGTTCATGACAATGGATAACGGGGATAAATCTTTCAACAACTCATTATCCAAAAAAAGCTGGGAACATAACTCATTTCTTTTGGTAATTAAACAAGCCAGGTAGCTGGTTGTGCCCTCCTTCCACCACGGGTCCTCCATGTCCCCCACCCTTACACCCACCCAGCAGTGCAATGCCTCATGGGCGTATATCAGATTGAATATTCCCAGTGTATCCGGCTGCGGGGGGTCAATTATTGAGAATGCCCACATGCCTTCCAGGCCACCACTGCGGTTAATGCCCAGTATGGCCGTGAGTGTATGACCCAATACCGGGAAATTACTGAAAATATCAGAATTAATACTGTCCAGTTCTGATATCATAACAGAGCTTAAGCCCCCGGAGATTTGCGGCCCTTGCCGCAGAGATACAACATCCCACTCTTGACCCGTTCCGAACTCCTGCCCCGTTAAAGGCCCCTGCACAACTCCTGAGCCCTGAGCCTGCAGGCGCCCCCCCAAAGTAAAATTGGTGAACATCAGCTCGTAAAGGTTCCGGCAGTAAGATTTGGGAGCAGGCGCCCCATATACATCAATGCCCGGGCCCATATTGTAAATAATATCTACCGGATAAGGCGTACGCCACAAAGTTGCCAATTCCTCATTTATCAGCGGTATTATAAATATGTAGTTGCCCTGTAGATAACCATCCTGCTGCCCTGTATAGGGAGCGGGTATTTTTAATGTATCTGGATAGTTAAAACTTATATCGTAGTAAGCAACAGCAGGCAGGTTGCTGGTCCCAAAGGTGATAACGGCGCATGAATCCGGCCCCATTTGCACAGAACCATAAGTTATAGCAACCGGCAAACCATTAGCATCCGACACCCATAAGTTGGATATACTATGGCCGGGTTCTCTAATAAGAGGATTATCAGCATATACCGGCGGCAGAGCCAACCTCACGCTTCCGCCATGAGGCCAGGCGGGTATGGTCATCTGCATATGTATATATTGCGAACCAGGGTAAGGAACACTTACAATATAGCTGGCTGCCGATGAGGAACTTCCACTCTCTGAAGAAGAAAAAAAACAGCCGGAAGAAAAGACTGCCAGCAGAACTACT
>CAZRWX010000374.1:0-1791 GCA_964603925.1 uncultured Bifidobacteriales bacterium
ACAGGGATAAATATCAAAAAATTAACCGGTCATGCACTTATGACTTGAATTCAGGCAATTTGGAAAACTATAATCCTGGTATTATAAGCTGTCTGTTTAGTATTTAATGTACCTATATCTGCAGGCGCGCTATTGTGCCTAACTCCAGGCCGGAGTACTCCTTACCGGCTTTCTCCAGGAAAAAGAAACCAGTATAAAAGTCGGCGCCTAACGTGCCAATGCCGATTTTAAGCTCTGCGCCTAACCCAAAATTAAGCGTTGTCCAGTTCCAGTCATCGCCGTAAGAGGGTGTTAAAACCTCTTTTTGTAATAGCGACATATTGTGCAGGGTGTAGCGGGAAAAGTACTGGAACTGGTAAGGACGAAAATAATTGATGTTGGCGTTGTCTGAACCTGAAGCCACGCTGGTGCGGACAAAAGCCTTTATCTGCTCCGGGAAGCGGAGTTGAGGTATATTATGCAGGCTGCCTTCTGCAGCGAATAAATAACGGTTATAGGCCTCGAAATGGTTATCGTTATAAATGTCCCAGCTAAGAGTATTTAATTGCCATTCGCTGTAAATGCTGATATAACCCATGGCCAACAGGTTGCCGCCCAGACCGAACTGGTACCCGGAATAATCCCAGGAATGAGCAAGACCCTCTGAGGGTGTAAGGCCGCAGGGGGAGCCGCTTGCACACTCCGCACCTATGCTGAGTGGGTCCCGTTTACCTGAGCCGGGTGCATAACGCTGGGTGCTGTTACCCCACTTGCCAAAAGTGATGGCAGGGCTGTATGTATAATCTTGAACATTAAGGAAGTACATGGATTTAAAGGAAAAATTGTAGGCATTGGTAATACGGGGGTTATAGTCGGTCTCGTTACCACCAGATTTATAAGTGCCCTTAAAACGATCTGTGGAGAAATCCAGACTGGCGTTTACCAGAAGGGGAAAAATTGAGGTATCGCCAATATCTGTATGAAACCCGTAACCGGGAATCTGAAAGCCGAAACGGCGCTCAAATACGCCTGATCCGATGGAAATCAGGCTGTCAAACCAGGCGCTGGTATTTATATAACCGCCGAACCGGGCCATGGAATGAAACTGTGAGCCTATATGCAGCCCCAGGTTGTTGATTTGTATAAGTGTGCGTTTGTTGTTGTTGTTATCCGCAGCCTGGCCCCAAAGGCCGTCCAGAGCAAAACCCATTTGAAATATCTGAGACCTGGGGCCGAAGGCCATTTCCATACCAACATCATTTACATTTAAAGATGATTTATTATTGACGTCTTCTACCTCTTCGCCGATTTTACGATGATGGATATTAAAGATAAACATCCCTGGCAGCCCCAAGGTAAGGGCGGGTAGATAAAGATTGCCGGAGTTTAGCTGGTGGCTGCCGCTGTCTGCGGAGATCTCACTGCTGAGCATACCGGTTAAAAACTTAAGCTGTATGGAGTCCCGCTCTATAAGGCCAAGGGGTGAATTGTTATGATCGTAGGCGTTGTATAGGCGTGTGTTAGTAAACTGCGGCTGGCCCAGCGCAAGGCTGCGAAGGGACAGAAGCTCATATGCTGACAAGTTTGGCGGTATGGAAGCAGAGTATATTTGCGAACCCAGTAATAATAATAATGGTAGAAATTTCATATGGCCTCCTTGTATAATAACATATGCAAAAAAGTGATTTTTTGCACTGGGAATATGGAATAAAACTGTTGATCTTACCTGGTAAGGTGAAATATTTTCTCAATATATTCAAGGCTTCTTGCTTTGGAGTCTTTAAAAGATTGTAGTTCTAATTTTTTACCCCT
>CAZRWX010000375.1:0-1788 GCA_964603925.1 uncultured Bifidobacteriales bacterium
GGATATGCTCCATCAGTTTATTAGAATGCAAAGCAGAGCTTTCCATTCTAATATAGTCTGAATAAGCGCATAGCTCAGGAAGTTAAATGATTATTGATATCTTCACAATGGGTGGTACAATAGACAAAATCTATTTTGACGACCTTAGCAAATTTGAGGTTGGGGAGCCCAGTATTGGGGCCATTTTTAAAAAAATGCCTCTAAATTTTACTTACCGTGTACATAAGATTTCAAAAAAGGACAGCTTGTATATCAGTGAACTGGAACGGGATAAGCTGAGGGCGGCTATACGTAAATGCCGTAACAGGCATATTCTGGTTACTCATGGAACAGACACCATTATAGAAACCGCTGAATATTTAAAAGGATTTAGGAATAAGGTTATCGTCCTTACTGGTTCTCTACAACCGTCCAGGTTTTTACTTAGTGACGCGGTCTTTAATATTGGTATGGCCGTTGGTGCTTTGCAGGTATTAGAGGCCGGTGTGTACGTTGCTATAAATGGTAAAATTTACAAACCTGAGACTATTTATAAGGACAGGAGCATTAACCGTTTTAAAGAACGACGCAAGCGAGTTTCCGGCTGATTTTTTCTGCTGTATCTGGCAATCTTTGGGCTTTGATGCAGTTTTTTGGTTTTTTTCATAAAAACCTTCTTGCGATGTGCCTAAAATGTTAGTTTAATTGGTAAAATTATGACAATTCAAGCAAAGCTGTGGGGGGTTAGAGGGTCTTTACCTTCACCCATGACACCCAAAGACATTGAGGTGCGGTTAAAGACCACTTTGCTTCGTTTAGGTGATAAGCGCTCTGGTCTTCATCATGAGCGCATAGACGATTTCCTGGCCACCCTTCCAATAGAAGAAAAGGGCGGTTTTGGTGGTAATACGGCCTGTTGCGAGATTTTCGATGGCAAAACTTCCATAATTATAGATGGGGGCACAGGTATCCGTCTCAAGGGGTACGAACTATTAGATGGTCCCTGCGGCAAAGGTGAGGGGGATATTCATGTATTTATGACCCATTTCCACTGGGATCATGTCATGGGCCTGCCTTTTTTTGTTCCGCTCTTTATTCCAGGTAACCGTATTCATTTTTACTCTGTCCAGGACGATGCCGAAGAGACAATGCGCATTCTCTTTCGCAAGCCCAATTTCCCGGTATCTTACAAAAACCTGGGGGCTGAGTTTGTTTATCATCAATTAGAGCCCCGTAAACCATTTACTCTGGGTAATATTACTCTAACTCCCTATCAATTAGATCATCCCGATCCTTGCTGGGGTTTTCGTATTACAGACGGTAAAAGGCATCTTGCCTATTGTGTAGATACCGAGTGTATCCGTAATAGTGCAGAGGCTTTGGGCCCCGATCTTCCCCTGTATCAAGACGCCCATGTTATGATATTTGATGCTCAATACACTCTGAAAGAGGCTATTGAGCGGGTAAACTGGGGGCACGCCGCAGCCACCCTGGGGTTAGATTTGGCCATACAGCAGGGCATAGAAAAGGTTATTTTTATGCATCATGACCCTGCCGCCAGCGATCAAAAAGTAGCTGATGCCAGAGATCAAACCGCCGATTATCTCAAATATCTCCTCAAGCAAATCCAGAAACACAAACATATTACGCCTAAAATCAAATTTGTGTTCGCCTATGACGGTATGGTTATCAAAATATAAGCCTTACTGGTTTATTTATTTCCCTTCTTGCTGTATCCACATTTACATTCTTAACCAGAAAATGATGACAAATCTTCATTAGTCTGGATATGGCTGGAAATTTATGATA
>CAZRWX010000376.1:0-1769 GCA_964603925.1 uncultured Bifidobacteriales bacterium
AGGGCACTATATTCATAGTTGTTTTTTACCCACAGATTCTGCTATAGAGCCATTATTTCTAAACCATATCAACTTTTAATAGAATCAATGAAATACTTTTACATGATAATGGCTTTGACCTTTGGGGTAAACGTCTGCGTATCCCAAAGCCTTTGGCCTGGCGGTCCATTACAATGGTATTTGGGTTTTCAAAGCGAAGATACTACCCATTTTAGTTCCTCCTGGCCAAAAGCCCCCTTTCCTGTTTGTTATGATTTGGGAAAAGAAATTATTGAAGATTCCAGCTTGAACATAATTTTGACCTCTGGCTGTAAAAAGCAAATCAATCAGCCTGTTTTTAACATAAGTGCCAATTTAGGTGCAAATTCTCTTTTAAAAAGAGAGCATCTGGGGGACAGCATAGACGACCTGGGAAATGGTGATGGACATTTACTGGCCTTGTGGACACCTGCTGAATTGGCCAAATCATGGGAAGATGTGGCCCCCCCTTTCAGCATGCAAATTTCTTACAGGTATAAGCATATGGCCTATGCTTATTTTGAGCTGAATATAGAGAGAGCCTTAGATGCATGGCACCAGGACCCCTACAGCCGCAATACTCCGTTAACTTCTGATGGCTTCAATATAAATGAACCCTCTCTGGGTTACTTTGCTTGTGATAGGGAGTTGTTTTTCCTCCAGGTTGGTAGATTCCCTGTTCATTGGTCACCAAGCATTTATACCGGTGTAAGCCTTACAAAATCAGTACCCTATCATGATGCCCTTATGGGGACCCTTAAAACTAATTTTTTTCAATTTCATTATCTGGTATCAAGTCTTAATCCCTGGTTATCTGGTAAACCCGACATAAATGGAGTATTTCCGTCCAATTCAGAGGAGGATCAGCAACGGGCCTTTTTAAGTGAAGATTTTAACGCCAGGAATAAAACCTATACCCAACCAGTAAAAACCCTTTTTGCTCACCGTATGGAGTTGGGGACACGGGTTTTTGAACTGGGCTTCACCGAACAAATCATAGTCGGCGGCAAAAGTCCCGCATGGCGAGACGGGAGTCCTTTTATTTCCTTTCATAATAATTATGGTGACGGCTATGATAATGTGGCTGTGGGCATGGATATCAAAATGAAGCTTCCCCGTAGTCTTAAAATCTACGGAGAACTATTTATTGATGACCTAAAAGAAAGCGATGACGGGGGCACACCCACATTACTGGCATGGATGGGGGGTATAGAAAAATCATTGCATTTCCCAGGAATACTGACACATCACGTTTTGGAGGTAGTGTCCACAGACCCACTAGTATACAATTACCGGCGTCCTTTGCTAAAAATGTACTCCAGGCACGTTATTAAAAGTAATTATGTACAGTTTGACGCTGACCCTTTTGTAGACACTTACATTGTCGATTACCCCCTGGGGTATTTCCGAGGGGCTGGCGCTCTGGATTTCTGGTATCATTTAAAAGCGCTGGCATTTCAAAAGCTGGAAGTAAATGGAACGCTGGGCTACCTGTCTCAGGATAAACAGGATGCCAGAACTCTATTTTCGAACCAGATTCCTCAAACAATAGAGGAAGAAATTGAACACGAATTTCGTGGGGCGCTATCCTTCAAGTATAATTTACCCTATAATTTAAGCCTGACCATGGGCTACAGCTATCAATATATATGGAACGTAAATCATGTTTCCGCACAGGAAGAAACCCTGCATGGTTTTTTGGGGAATGTGACCTGGAGCCTGAATTAAAGGAGCTAATGTCCGATGAACGT
>CAZRWX010000377.1:0-1740 GCA_964603925.1 uncultured Bifidobacteriales bacterium
AGGCGGCGGCGCGCGCTCCAGGCCGAGTTTTGCTGGGACAGCCTTTATCCCGATATAGAATCATTTTTTATAGAGCTTTCGCGCTTTCAAGTACTTGCGGTGGCCCGTCTGGTTTCATGCCGGGGCTTATATGAGGCTGCCAAGGTCCTGGGGCCCCGGGTCTGGGGGGACTATAAACTCTACCGGCATCTGCTTCCCCCTGTTATACAAAAAGAAAGGGACTGTATATGGCAACTGCGCTCAAACCCAACTATAAAATAAGCCGCGAGGTTTTACCAGGAGGCATCCTGTCTGCTCTCCAACATATTTTTGCCCAGGGCATCAGCGGCTGCGGTCTGGTTGGGGGCACAGCTCTAAGTGGTTTTTATGCTGGGCATCGCCGTTCCGATGATATCGATATATTTGTTGAATCCGCCCAAGCTTTCAAGCAGACAATACTGGCAGTCAAATCTTTGACAGGTGTAGGCGCTGTGTTAAGTGAGCGCGCCCACAGCGGTCAGTATTATAAAGCTTTATGCAACTTTAAAAAACATGATTTCACCATAGATGTAGTTTTAGACTCTAATTTGTTCACACAGGGCACTTTTTTTAGTTGTAATAAAATTATGGTGGCCAGTTTGCCTACTCTTTTTATGATGAAGGCAGCCACAATTGTGTCCCGCTGCGGGGAGAAGGACTTATACGACCTTATGTGGCTTTTCAAGCATCTGGAGAGTATGACAGTAGAACATATTTTCCGGGAGGGGCTCCGGGTGGATGCCGGCCTCAATGGGGAATCACTTCTATTTTCTCTGGCCAGCACTAAACTTAGTCAGAGTGCCTGTGGGTTTTCTGTTTCCCAGGGGGTATCAGCCGGGGAGGTATTTAAGCAAATTTCAGTTTTTAAAAAAAAGCTTATCCCTGGTATTCACTCTTACCTGGACGGTAACGCTAATTCGGAATTAAAAAAACTGGTAGATATTATAAAAAGTTTTGGAGCATAAAGGCTGTAAGGCCTGTAGAAAATGCACCAGAATTGCCGAAACAGGAAAGATTTTGGATCTTTTAACGGTAAATCTAAAAGATCTGAGGCTAATATGAACAAATGGGTAATTATCGGCGCTCTTCTGCTTACAATAGCTGGTGCCGTAACCAATAATCTGCTAACCGAGCAGCCATTAAAATGGCTCGGGTCTCCCGCGGTGCTGGATAAACCGGAGGATATGTGATGCTCATTTTCTGGATAGTTTGTTTGTCACTGGAGGTCCTCCTGGTGCTGGCCTATGCTGCTACACCGGCAAAAATACCAATTTCAAACTTCCTGAATCACGATTTAACCATCCGCTTCGGGGCGCCTGCGGTCAAGGTCGGCATTGCGTGGATGTTCCTGGCTGCATGCCGTTATAAGATATTGAGTCCATATGATTTTGCGGAATCAGTGGCCCAGTATCAAATGCTGCCTGCCTGGTCAGTCAATGGTTTCTCACTCTTTATGCCCATGCTGGAGCTGGTTACAGCGGTGGGTATATTATTTACCAAGTGGACCAAGGAGTTCACTTTTCTGTTTATTGTAATGATGGTAATGTTCATTATTGCTCTGGGGCAGGCGCTTATTCGGGATCTGGGTATTGTGTGCGGGTGTTTTGATATTGTGGATGCTCATTCCAAGCACAGTGCTTGGGAGTCTTTGATACGTGATGTAGTCTTGATGGGGCCTTTAGTCTGGTTGTGGCTTAAAGGGGGGAACCGGTGGATTTGGGA
>CAZRWX010000378.1:0-1711 GCA_964603925.1 uncultured Bifidobacteriales bacterium
CTTTTTCCGGAGTAAGGGCCAGTTTGTAGTTTTGTATTTCATCCTTTCAGGCTTTTTACCGGGCAGGCGTTTTGAATTTCAGACTCATTAATAAAATCCTTGGCAATATGCTGTTATTCCTGGGCTTCTGCCTTATTGTGCCCATGGCCGTTTCCCTTTACCGTCACGATCATCATTTAAACGCATTTCTTTTTTCAGATGGCCTTGTCCTTATTCTGGGTCTGATCGCTTCCCGTTCAAGACCGGGCTCCCAGTTCCTCTCTCTTCGCAGCGGAATCCTTCTTATTGTTTTGTCATGGCTGGCATTCGGCCTTCTGGGGGCGCTGCCTTATTATTTCGGTCATGTGCTCTCCTTTACAGATTCCCTCTTTGAGTCCATATCGGGTTTTACCACCACCGGGTCCAGCGTGCTTACCGAAATCGAGTCTCAGGATATTTCCATCCTCTTCTGGCGCAGCATGACTCACTGGATAGGGGGCGTCGTCATCATAGTTTTCTCTCTGGCCATATATCCCTATCTGGGGGCCTCCGGTGTGCGGCTCTTAAAGCTGGAAGTTCCCCGGCATGATCAAAGCAAATTTCTGCCGCGTTTTTATGACAGCGCCAAAGCCTTAATGAAGGTTTATCTCACGCTGACCATACTATTCAGTGTGCTGCTTCATGCTGCCGGCATGTGCTGGATGGATTCTGTCAGTCACACCTTTGGCGGTCTTGCCACTGGCGGTTTCTCTACCAGGAATTTGGGAATTGGCGATTATAACAGCTCCCTAATTGACTGGCTTGTCACCCTGCTTTCCTTTGTGGGGGGCGTAAACTTCTATCTGCTTTACCAGCTGTTTTTAAAGGGCGGCATTCATAATATCTGGAAAAATCCCGAGTTCAAATTATACGTACTGCTGCTTGTGCTATGTTCCCTGCTCGCCGGGTGGGCGCTGTATTCTCACGGCTTGTACGGGTTTTCCGATTCTCTTCGCTACGGGTTCTTTCATGTAGTTACCATGGGTACCACAACCGGGTACACCAACCAGAACTATGATCTCTGGCCAGGTTCCATTCACGCCCTGCTCATACTGGTGATGCTCATCGGCGGGTGCGCGGGCTCCACCTCAGGCAGCTTAAAAGTTAACAGGCTTCTTATTCTCATCGGGCTTGCCTTTATGGAGATAAAGAAAGTGCTGCATCCCAATGGAGTCTTCTTTGTTAAAATAAGGCGCCATGTGGTGGAAATAGAGGAGGCCATTTCCGTTTTTGGTTTTCTCTGTCTTTTTATCTTCACAATCTGCGCTTCCAGCCTGGCTCTGGGGGCCATGCATCTTGGGGGCAGAAGCGCGCTTTCCGCGTCTATAGCCGCTATTACAGGCACAGGCCCGGGGTTGCGAATGGTGGGCCCCTATGCCAATTTTGCCCAGGTGCCCCTGCTGGGTAAATACGTGCTAATGTTTACCATGTTGGCCGGGCGTATGGAGCTGCTCATTTTTTTTACCGTGTTCCGGCGCAAATTCTGGACGAAATAAACGCTATCATCCCATACAGCTTTTCGCGGGCTTGATTTATACACATTAATTTTTTTAAAATTGTATATTAAGTAAACTGTTCTTCATCAGGTATCACAGATGCCTCCCACATGGACAAGCTCGCCTGGGCTGGTGTTAAATATTTTGGTTCCTCAGCAGAATCTGTGGGTAAGTTCATATTCAGGTAAGTTACCTAA
>CAZRWX010000379.1:0-1685 GCA_964603925.1 uncultured Bifidobacteriales bacterium
GAAGGGATCAAGGCAGGGTATTTTTTGAGCGAACCACAACCATGAGAAATTGCGTTCTAACTACTGGCTCGTGCCGGCGCAGGGGACTGTGCGCAATGTTTCCTAACATTTTATCGCCGGGGAGCCCAGCTCAGGTTGACCGCCAGCGCTAGTTGGAGGCTTCTTCCTGTTTTAAAAATGCTTGGTACTCTTTAAGCATATTAAATTTCCGAGCAAACAGCGAAGGTATGTCTTCTGAATCAAATGTCATTTGGTGTGTGGACATTATAACTGTGCCATTGGGGTCTAAAAGGAAAAGGGTAGGAAAGCCTGCTATATGATATCTGTCATATATTTGATCTGATTCTGCTATAGATAATTGAGGCCAGGCCATGGGTGTTTTCTTTAAAAAAGCGCGAATGGTGTGTTCCTTATCAGACGTGATGTTGACAATTTCGAAGATGCCCTTGCCACCAGATCCAAAAAATGAATAAAGCGATTCTAAATATGGTATCTTCTCCAGACATGGCCCGCACCAGGTGGCCCAGAAATTCAGTAAAACATATTTGCCCTGCAATTTACCGGGTGAAATGGTGTCTCCATCAATGGATTGAAATTTGAACGGTGGTGGTTTATGGCCTATTTCAGGAGGAGGATTCCCGGAACTTTCAGTTCCTGAAAGTGATAGAGGGTGTATGGTGGGCGATTTGAAGCCGGTATCAGGGGGGGCATCGTCGAGAATGGGAGGTTTGGCAGCGGCCTGTAGTCTAAACCAGGAGCCATCCTTGGCAACTTCGGCAAACCGGTAATACTTCTGGCCGATTGTGAGCGTATGACCCACCTTGAAGGTTGTAATTTCGCCTGTTGATATGTTAACTGAAGTATCAAACGGGACAGTGTCATAAGCCAGATGGGTGTCAATGGAATCGTAAGCCCATACAGATGGGCCATGCATGGCCAGCCGGAAGTAATATTTATGGCCGTTAAAAACATGGGTTGCCGCTCTGTGCTCGTAGTTGCCAACCGAGTAATAAAAAGGTTTGCGTTTCAGAATTTCGCCATAATAGTCCGCCCAAGGCTGGATCATAATCCCTCGGCGCTGTGATTGGACCGTATCCCCATCACGATACTCGAATAATGCATCGAATACAGCAGGGCCTGCCCGTATGGTGGTATCCTTGGATAATGAATCGAGCAGGGCGGAATCAGCATGAGATAATTGGTCCATATCCTGACGTTTAAAAATCTCCCTATGGTGAAGTATAGTGGCAAAAAGCGTGAAGGCATAAGGTTTGTCATCCAGAAACGATTCATTATTGTTCGTGTCGGCGATAACAATAAAGTTTTTTGCCGAGTCCAGACCCATCACTATGGAAATACGCTGATTTACATGATAAGGAAGAGCCCCGATAGTATCCCCAACTTCATGATCCCACACCAAACCATTTCTGGCACGCTCAGCGTTAAACTGGCTTAAATTTGTGTTCCAGCCGGTAATTACAAAATATGTCAGGTATTGGGGAACCCCCTTAATTGTTTCATTTTTGTCCCCCCCATCATACTCAAGATCCCTGAGGGTGGCAGTTGTAGGGAAGGGGCCTGGGTCTAATATTTTTTCTGTTTTTAAAATAATACTGTCGGGCGTGGATGGTGTACAGGAAAGCGCGAAGAATATCGCGTACCCTAGCGCACAGCATTGCAAGATA
>CAZRWX010000380.1:0-1674 GCA_964603925.1 uncultured Bifidobacteriales bacterium
TGAGAACTTCTGAATTGCCAATTATTTGGGTATAACTTTTAATACAGAACACTAGCAACAATGGCCTTAATTTTCTTATATCTTATTACCTCGTTATAAATTACACATTAACTCCAAAATGGCCCTAATCAGCAAGTTTATCCGGCCAGCCGTTTTTTTGTATATATTCCGCCAGATTTTTGGGCCTGTAACTACTGTCAGCGTCCCAGCGAGCTTTTACAGAATTATGTATTAATACCTCACCCTTTCCGTGATCTATTTTACGGTAGTATGTCTTCTTAATCCGATAAAAGTTCCTTCTGGAATTATGCAGGGTGGCCAGAGGGTTTGTGTGTATACTCTGCTCTAAATGGGCCTCTACAGACAGGCCGGACTTTTTGGCCTCTTTAACCATCCAGTCCAGGGCATTATCCGACAAAACCGAGCCGTCCTTATCGGGCTTATAACTGCCGCCCACATTGCTATGGGCGCCCGCAAACCACACCTGCTTCATATCCATGGTATCCCTGGGCTGCCAAACAGTAGGTTCAAAATCGCTGCGGTGTTCGTCAATGGCCATGGCATGCCTGGCTATGAGAACATTTCCTCCGATTTTTGTATCATAGAATTCGTCCTTTTCATTAAAAAAACCCAGGAAGGATATGGGGATGCCCATGGCGCCAACGGTGTCCCACACCCCTGCAAATTTAACCTCCCTGGATTTGTGGGAGTGCAGGGCCCTGAACTTGACAGACTCCCCACCACCGGGTGCGTAAGGGGCCCCGGGTTTTTTGTAATGATTAAATGCCTGTTGTATTAAACGGGCGCTTGGTCTTTTAATAATGCCGCAGTTATTTATAAGCCCGCACAGGCACCTGATGGTGTAAGCGCCTCGGCTGAAACCAAACAGATACAGTTCATCCCCCGGTGAATAATTCTGCACTATATACCGGTAGTCGTCCATAATATTCTTATGCAGCCCCTTGCCAGTGGCCCCGCCCACAACCGGGTCGTAGTAAGAGCCCACACCCCAGTCATAAAACACCTGCTGGGGCACGCCACTGTCCCCCACAGGCCTAATGGCGCGCGCTAAACGAAGAACATTAGTAGGTGTGTCTTCATTTAAATCCTTTTCTGGACGGTTCCAGGTGCCATCGGCGCAAATCACAATCCTCTTATTCATAAAACCTCCTGAACTAAATTACAGAAAAGAATGCGCTAAGGCCCGGCAGGTCCACTCTGTCCACTTTTAAAGTCAGGGCCTCATTAAGCGCGAACTCTTTGGAACCAGATATTCTGGTTTCCATTCCCAGTTGGGGAATGATGACAATTGAAAAGCGTTCCCGGTTTTCCAGTACTATACCCTCCCCCTGCCATTGGGGGTTCTGTAGAAGATAAACCAGGGTCCAGTGTTGATTGGAGAGGTACTCCAGCTTACGCACCGTACCGGTCATAGCCTCTGCAGCCCCTATCCTGTTTATCATCTCCTGCTCCTCCAGTAAAGGGGTTTTATTTAAAAACGCGCGGAGCTGCTGATGGGCAAGAAGATCGAGATACCGGCGCAGGGGGCTGGTTACCCGGCTATAAGCGCTTAATCCCAGACCAGCATGGGGCTGCGGCGTAGATTTAACCTCACCGGTGCGCAGCTGCCGGCGGTAGGTGAACATGGCGGCCATATCTGTTGGATGCTCAACA
>CAZRWX010000381.1:0-1672 GCA_964603925.1 uncultured Bifidobacteriales bacterium
TGTTCCAAGCCGATTCCCCGAAAAGCTCCTAAATACCTTAAAAAACAGGCACATTGATATCTGAACGGGAGGAACGCCTGCCGCCGGTTAAAGAACACGCCCATCCGGGCCCTGGTCCAGACTGTTGTTGTAGTAGGCTTCAATTAAGTTTTCGGGTGACTGCGAGGGGGCGCCAGACACTACCTGGATATTTTTATCCTTGAATAACTTTTTAATACGGGAGGCTACCCCACCGGCTATAACTACATCCACGCCCCGCTCTGAGAACCACTGGGGTAAAAGACCGGGCTGGTGCTCAGGCGCGGGGACATCGTCTCTTTGAATCACTGATTTAGTTTTGGGGTCGGTGCGTATAAGAGAAAATATATCGCAGCTGCCAAAGTTATGGCTGAGTACACCTTCAAAAAGGGGCACAGCAATTTTTAATTCCCCGGCACCGGCACCCGCATCGGGTACAAGCTCCCTTTCGGCCTGAGATTTACGGGATGTTAGATTAGAAACCAGCTGATCAAAATACCGGCCCAGAACCCGGGATTCGGTAACCGCCGCCTTACCTGAGTCCCCCGCCCAAACCATGGCAGGTATGATAGGTATAGCACCAAGGAAGGGTATATCCATCTCCTTTGCCAGCGCTCTGCCGCCGCCTGTTTTAAAAGGGTCGATCTTTTCCCCGCATTTGGGGCAATCCAGACCGCTCATGTTCTCTATAAGGCCCAGTATGTTCATTTTAGTAGAATGACAGAAATTAATGGACTTACGTACATCACGAAGAGATACCTCCTGGGGTGTAGTAACTACAATACCCTGGACATCGGGTATAGTCTGTATTACAGTCAGAGGCTCATCACCAGTGCCCGGAGGAGAATCTATTATAAGGTAGTCCAGATCCCCCCAGTCTACATCGGCAATAAACTGGCGGATAGCGGCCATTTTCATGGGCCCGCGCCAGATAACGGCACTATTCGAGTCCTTAAGCAGACATTCAATGGATACAACCGAGAGGCTGAAGGAATACCTTGCCGGCACTATCTTGTTCCCGGCGAATTTTATATCCTTGCTGCTGACCCCCAGCATCTGTGGTATACTGGGACCATGAAGGTCTACGTCCATTAAGCCAACTTTGTAACGGGCCCTGGAAAGACTCACTGCCAGGTTTGCGGCAATGGAACTTTTACCAACCCCCCCCTTACCACTTAAAACCAGTATTTTATGCTTAATCCTGTCCAGTTGCCTGGAAATATCCTTATCCTGTTTGGTGGTTCCCGGTGACTGCTCCATTAAACCCTCTTTCCTCTTAAAAATATGCGATAGAACAATTTAACAATCAAACACCAACATTTACCTTTTTGGCCTATTTAACCGTATTAATGGTTTAATAATGGTTTTGTCTAAAATACGACGCCACCCTGAGCCCCCTCATGCTGAGCGCCAACTCCATAGGAGTTGGTAGTCGAAGCAAGGGACGACGGCGATATCTAAAATATTTTAGCCAGATAGTAAATAGAAACCGATCCCTGAATTTGTCCCATTTGAATGCCCCTATTAGAGACTTTATTGCTAAAATCCTAAAAGATTGATAATACTGTCCCGAAATATGATCTAACACAAGAAAATTCCACGAAGTTTCGCTATCTTTTTTTGGATTATTTAACTCAGGAATGATAAAATCTTT
>CAZRWX010000382.1:0-1656 GCA_964603925.1 uncultured Bifidobacteriales bacterium
TTAAAAAAGAAATTATCCAGATATATTTTTTCCTTATCAGCAAGACTGGACATGATCCAATGATAGTGGAGGTTATGAAGCTATCTGCTCTGGCCGATTTACAAAGAAGGTATGAAACTGGTGAGCCATGGTTAATGGAGAATTAATGTGATTTGAGATAAGCGTTATCAAATGTTCAATACCATTGCTGAGATTCCCAACTCTGTGACCTACCCTTAATCCTATCAATCGCAGCAAGATCGGCCCTGAATGGATTGGCCGGCCCCGTTGACTTATATTAATTCAAGGTTGTTCTGGAGATACAGAGGAACTCTTTCATGAGTTGCTGGAAATTATTATCTTGATTGAGACATTTCAAGGTCTCATGCGCCGGTCGGATAGGTTTTGCCATTTATGGATGCCGCCTTTTTAGGAATTTGTTCCGCGGAAGTGGTGGGTTGATATAGACTCTGATGATGAATGGCGGAAGGGACAAATTTATTTTAGGAGGACGCTTTATTGATATTTACAAACACAAATTTGGTGGATGTTTTGATATCACCTGAGGTATATGCAAATTTTTTAGGGATGCAGATTTTGAAGATTCGTTGGAGCTATATCAAAGGTTATAGAACTGTAAAGAAGACTGTGTTATCAAATGTAATCTGTAATTTTGAGATTACAGTATGATAGGCTACTCTATTATCCTGCGCTCAATTTGTTTAGCGAGAACGCAGCTTTTATGCCGGTACGATTCTGATCGTTCTTTATCGCCCTTTTGGCTTAATAGTTTTGAATAGCGGGAGAAACTGATTACAAGTTCAGGAAGGGCTTCTTTTTTTTCTGCCAACCGGATACTTTCCTTCATGTGGCCATCTATCAGAGTCCAGTCAGGGTGAGATTCAGCTGCGGATAAAAGCGCCATAGTCCGACAACTTATGATCTCCCCCCACTTTTGCCCAAATTGATCGAATGCCAAGGCCTTTTGATGCATCGATTCCGCTTCAATAAAATCACCGTTGATGGCAAGATACTCTGCTAAGAGAGAGTATAGAAATCGCATTGCAAGAACAGAATCGGTTGCGGCTAGTATATGAATCGCTTCACGCATCAACTTAAGGCCCATTTCCTCTTTGCCGGAATTAAACTTGGCTGTACCTTTAAAGAAGGTTGACCAAGCGATTGGCAAGGGGTTGCCGAGCTTCTTTGAAATATCAATGCAAGTTGAACAGTTGATTATCGCATCTTGCCAATGACCATACAAGAAATGGACCGTTCCTAAATAACCATATGCCATTGCCTCAAATGTTAATATCTCATGTTTTTTTGCTACCTCTATTGCGTTTTCAATTGCATTTTTGCTTTTATTAAATTTCCCAGTTAGACCATAGATCAATCCTAATAAAGCCCTGGAATATACAAAATCGTCGTATTTCCGATAGGGCTCAATCAAATTAAGACCCTGTTCTAGGAATTCAATCCCTTTTGCATATTCTTGTGTATACAGACAGGAACGTCCCTTAAGGGTATAAGAAATAGCCAAAAGTTCATTGTTGTGCAAATCCTTAGCCCATTTAATGCAGCGTTCGACCTGCGGCAGTGTTTCATTAAAATCACCTTGCATGTAGGCAAACCGTCCAACCCAATAATAAACGTCACCTACACGCCCCTCTCTGC
>CAZRWX010000383.1:0-1603 GCA_964603925.1 uncultured Bifidobacteriales bacterium
ATCCACTAACCCTGAATGGACCCAAAGCTTAAAAGGCTACCGAAATGAAGGCGGGAGCAAGGCTTTATTTCCGGATATTTAAAACAACTCCGCTAATTCTTGCCCGAAAACCGCTTTTATGGTAGGATTTTAGCAATCAGTATATCTTATTTCTAAAATATAAATGTAGCCTTATGGCCCCTAATGAACGAAAGGACCTATACTCATGGCAATAAAAAAGAAAAAAAACGAATCAATCGCCGCCTATGACAATAAAGAATATCTCCATAGCCGGGAGGCCCGTGTTTTCAGGGTAATGGCCGAGTTCAGCGAACCTGAACACAGATTTGAGAAAAACCAAATCGAGGATACCATTGTATTTTTCGGGTCAGCAAGAACGTTACCCCCAGCAGAGGCTAAAAAGCGCCTGCAGACCATAATTAAGCATAAAAGCAGCACACCTGCACAAATTAAAATTGCTCAAACAGCGGTAAAGATGTCCAGGTATTATGAAGACGCTGAAAACCTTTCCTCCAGACTCAGCCATTGGCTGGAGGGTAAAACCCACACCTTTGCCATATGTTCTGGTGGTGGGGGCGGTATCATGGAGGCGGCCAACAGGGGGGCCAGTGAACGTAATTTTCCATCTATCGGCTTAAACATTAGCTTGCCCTTTGAACAAAACGCCAATCCTTACATTACAGAAAGCTTAAATTTTGAGTTCCACTACTTCTTCCTGCGTAAATTCTGGTTCCTTTATATGGCAAAGGCCATAATTATATTTCCAGGGGGCTTTGGCACTTTAGATGAAATGATGGAAGTGCTTACTCTGGTACAGACTCAGAAGCTACAGAAGAACTTCCCTATCATACTATTTGGCAAGGAGTACTGGACAAAGGTCATTAACTTTAAACACTTTGCAGATATGGGCATGATAGACCCTGATGATGTAAATATTTTTAAAGTATGCGAGACTGTGGACGAAGCCTACAAAGAGGTTACTAGAAGACTGGAGGTTCTTCTCAATGACAGGAAGGCCCCAAAAGGCAAAGATTACACAAGCCCGCTTGTTATTGATATCTAAACATGTTTTTTAAATCCCAACAACCCAAAGATTACCAGCGTAACGGAAGTACTGGTCTTATTGTAGGAGCTGAGCCCTTTGAATTCGGCAAAGGTGATCACGCCATTCTATTTCTACATGGTTGGACATCCTCACCCAGAGACTTACGTTTTTTAGCCGAAAGTCTCCGAGAGAGCTTCCACTGCCGGGGTATACTCTTTAAGGGCCATGGTCTTTATCCCGGTGACCTTGAGGACACAACCTGGAGAGTTCATCTGCAGGAGTCCCTGGATGCATTTTCCGGACTGGCTATGAAATTTCCTAAAGTCTCCATAATAGGCCTGAGCTATGGTGCTCTATTGGCAGCCCACATTGCCGTACGCCGCCGGGTGGAGAATATTATTCTGCTTTCACCATTTATAGTTTCAGAAGATAAAATTATGAACTCTATACCCGGCAGCTCCATAATCCCCCACCTGCCTTCCATAATAAGGAACATCAGCAAAGGGCCCGAAGGCTCTATCTACCACCCTACCGAAAACAGGAAACATATTGCCTACC
>CAZRWX010000384.1:0-1601 GCA_964603925.1 uncultured Bifidobacteriales bacterium
AGATAGTTTCAAGAGGCTTTATTGCTGACATTGAATTTGGCTCTCTAATAAAAGAAAGGTCGTTTATGCTGTTCACATTTTGGAGTTGAAGGGTTTTAATCATGCGTTCGTCGCAAAAAGGACAACCCTCGCCCTTTATCCGAACCTTTACTGTCGCTTTCCACTCGTTACCTTCTCGACAAATCCACCAGACCTGTTCTGGATAATGGAGTGTCAAATTTAAAGGCGTTAATTTGCCATTCGCGGTAGGATGCCATTCCAATCGGAGGGTTGAATTTGATACGACCAAACTGCCATCATCTGCTGATTTCAATTTGCAGCAATAAGGACAGCCAGTGCCTCGGCTTCGGCTATAAATAACAGCTTGCCATTCATGCCCCTTTTGACATATCCACCAAACCCTTTTACCTGAACCAGGAGTTACATCATAGGGCTTTATTTTGACGTTTTTTGTGGGGTGCCATTCTTTTACAAGATTCGGCTTTAAAACATAAAGATTATATTCTTGGCTCGCTTTTGGCATGATATTCTATCTTTAGATTAAAAGATCTGATTGGAAATTAATATTCGATTTGCAACAGATATTGCAAAATAGAAACTCACATATTAGTTAGGACACTTTGCATTATCTTCTGGGCATACGCTTGACCATTTGGATACTTTGACCCAACTGTCTCTGCGCTCTTTTTGTTGTCTCTGGTCCTTTGCGCTTCTTCTTTCTATTCCTCCACTTTCCCAATAAACAGAGTCATACACTTGGCGTCTATCTTCTCCCGAACGGCGATCAACATATGGATCACCTACTCTCCTATCTTTCATTTTTTTGATCCTCAAAAAGAATGATTTTGAACTATGATTTTTTAAACTTTTTTCTGCCCCATCCTGCAAGACCGATCAGTCCAGTGCCTAAAAGGAGAATCGTGGCGGGTTCGGGGGCAGGGGCCTTGACTTTGACCGGAATAATAGGGAAACACCCATCCAGCGGCATTACCATCATTAAAATCATCAGTGATCATTCCATCGGTAACAGTTAGAGCTTCCGTTAGCGCGTTAAATTTTCGCCGTTGGCGAATTTTCTTCATCGCTGTCCTCCATCCCGCTGCGAAACAGCCAGCCCAGCAGAAAAATTCCGGCATACACCGCAATCGCGTACCACTGATAATCTTTCATCAGAAACCCTCCACATTCAGCCGGCGCAAGTACTGCTCCCAGCCCTTTGCTCTGGCAGACCAGCTGCAACATACGTGGCCATACCAAAACACCATCCACCCCTTTTCGAGAGCAAAAATCATTCCCAAATCAGGCAATTAAATTATATCATATTATATTCATATGATATTAAGCGGTTACACAAATCAGTGGGATAGGATAGGCAAGTAAAATTTAAGAAAAATATAGGTATTTGTGGAGTTAAATACACAAAATTATGTATTATATTACACAATTATACTACATTGTAGCTTAGTTTGTGGGGTGTATCGAAAGATGAAAATAAAAGGATAGAATGCAGGTAGATTGCCAGTATCTCAACTCAGCAAATAATGCTGATACCATTGAACTTAACAACTCACGAGTTCATGAGCGATTCTTCCAAACTTATC
>CAZRWX010000385.1:0-1593 GCA_964603925.1 uncultured Bifidobacteriales bacterium
TTCCTCCGTTAATAATAAACGGCCACTGATAATAAAAAAGTTCAATACCAGTAGCGTGCTAGAATGAGAAATAAACATTCTCATTCTAAGGGGTTAATTTTAATAAAATTTTCTGTAAATACAAAGTTTTTTAAAACAGTTAATTTTCCTTTACATACCGGGGAGGCCTCCTTGACCGCCCTGCATCATGCGCCGCATCTGTTTGCCCATTTTTGACCCCGGACTGGTGAACTGCTTCATCATCTTTTGCATTTGAGAAAACTGCTTTAAAACCTGATTGACTTGCTGGAGATCGGTACCGCTGCCCCCCGCAATACGTTTACGTCTACCCCCATCGATGATTTTTGGTCTTTTGCGCTCATCATTAGTCATAGAGCTTAAAATGGCCTCAACATATACCAGCTGTTTTTCGTCTACTTTTGCACCTTTAAGCTTGGAAAAACCAGGTATCATACCCATGAGATCGGTAATAGAACCCATTTTCTTAATTTGCCGAAGCTGGCTCAGGAAATCATTCAGGTCGAATTTATTCCGGAGAAGTTTCTTCTCCATTTTCCTGGATTCTTTTTCGTCAAAAACTTCCTGAGCTTTTTCTACCAGAGAGACCACATCCCCCATACCCAGAATGCGTGAAGCCATGCGATCGGGGTGAAAAACCTCCAGAGCATCCAGCTTTTCGCCGGTACCTATGTAATAAATGGGTTTGCCGGTAACAGACTTTATGCTGAGAGCGGCACCTCCGCGTGTATCACCGTCAATTTTTGTGAGTGCGATACCTGTTATATCCAGACGGCTGTGAAACTCTGTGGCCACATTTACAGCATCCTGGCCGGTCATGGCGTCTGCTACAAGTATACGCTCTTTGGGCTCGGCGACTTTGATAACCTGATGGAGCTCCTCCATGAGGTTATCGTCTATTTGCAGGCGGCCGGCTGTATCAATAATGATGGAATCCAGACCCTGATCCAGCGCGTACTGCCTGGCATGGGCTACAATTTCTACCGGTTTGCCCTGCCCCTCATCAAAGACAGGTATACCCAGGCTTTTGCCCAGTATCTGCAGTTGGCTGATAGCGGCCGGGCGGTAAACATCACAGGCAACCAAAAGAGGTTTAAGCTTCTTTTTATTGCGCATGTGAAGGGCCAGTTTAGCGCAAAAGGTTGTTTTGCCTGAACCTTGAAGACCCATGACCAGGGTTTGAAAAGGCATCGTGCCTTTATATGAAGGTTCTACGCTTTGCCCACCTAAAAGTGTTATAAGCTCATCATTAGTTATTTTGACCAGTAGCTGCCCCGGCGAGACTGATGTGATAACTTCCTCGCCAATGGCCCGTTCTTTAATACGTTTAATAAAATCTTTTGTGGTTTTGTAATTAACATCGGCGGCTAAAAATGCCACACGGATTTCCCGTAGAGATTCAGTAATGTTGTCCTCTGTAATACGGCCCTGGCCCCTTAATTTCTTAAAGGCGATGTCTAGTTTTTCTGATAGTTGTTCCAGCATAGTGTCTTGAGGCTCCGAAAAGTTAGCTAGTGGCTACTAGTGTACTGTATCATAAGTTTTACCTTCCATATTGGCAATTTAAGTTCTTCT